>MGVN01000120.1:0-262 GCA_001800515.1 Elusimicrobia bacterium RIFOXYB2_FULL_49_7
CCCCCAGTAGACTAATTCTTCTTGACAAATAAGGTATTTGGTATACGAAGCCGCTTCCCCACCATATTCTTTGGGCCAGTGGGGAGCCAGCCAATTCCTCTCTCCCAGCTTAAGAGCTATGGCCTGCGTAGTAGGCCACAACTCTTCTGTATATTGATTCTCTAACATGTCATAGGTCCCCTTACAAAACTCGGGCGGTAGTTCCTTTTGGGCAAATGCCCTGATCTCCTCTCTGAGGGCTTTCTCCTCGGCACTCATAGCA
>MGVN01000120.1:300-7620 GCA_001800515.1 Elusimicrobia bacterium RIFOXYB2_FULL_49_7
GGATTTAATTGCAATAGGGCGATAATAAACGCCTTTCCCGCCATCTCCCATTGCTTCATTTCATCGCGCGAATAGATGATGATTTTTTTTACCTTGGGGTATTTTCGCAAGGTCATGGAAACGAACTTTTTCCAAAAGGAACCCGTTCCTCCGGTCAGTAAAATGGTCGCATTGTCCAGCATGGTTCTTCCTTGTGTCGATTTCCAATAAAATCGGTAAAACAGACCTTGGTTTGCAAGCTCATTCCGGGCTTCGCCCCTTTCGGCGGCACGCAACCGGTTCGCCTATTATGCAAACAATCCCTATTCATTCGTCAACTTCTACTTGTTGAGGTTCTCCAAAACCTGGAGATCCCGCTTCACTTCATCATATTCACTGGAGAGCAATGCAAAATATTCCTGTGCCAAACGCATTTTTTCAGCTATTCCTTTTGTGGTGAGATAATAACGCCAGCGGATTTTATCGTGATGGTCACGGACCTTTTTAGCCTGAATGGCACCGATTTTAATAAACCCGGCCATGATGTAATTGATACGACCCAAGCTGACATTCAAGGTCTCGGCCAACGAACGCTGAGTATGCGCCCCATTGCGCTCTATCTCTTTGATAATTTTGTATTCAATCATGCCATATAAGCCATGTTCAATATTTGAACAAGATAGCAAAACAGCAATAAAAAAACAAGAAAAAAATGGCGGACGGCTTAAAAAAAGAGACCCCCTTCTCTATTAAAATAGGGAAGGGAGTCTTGGTATTTATCGTGCTTTGAACTTATTTCAGGCGCATCCCTTTTTTAATAAATTCCAGGCCATCCACCCGAAGCTTATAGAAATAGCAGCCTGCTGCCAGGCAAAGTCCTTGTTCGTTTCGGCCATCCCATTGAATGGAATGGAGACCGTTCTTTTGGCGTCCTACCGGGATGTGGCGGACCCGTTTCCCTTGGATATTGTAGATTTCAAGGTCAACCTGAGCATGACCGCCCGAAGATGCAATCATAAAATGGACCGTTGTTGAGGAATTCGCAGGATTAGGAGACAAGGACGCAATGCCTGTTGCAGAAGGGGTTAGCGGGCCCATCCCTCCTTCTGTGGCGGTAGAAAGGATTTCCAAGGCATATTCCTTGACCGCCGGGAAAGGATCGTTCTCCGCCAAATCCTGAAGCGCAGCAACCGCTTTATCGCCGCCGAGAATTCCAAGAGCATGGGCAATATGAAGCCGCAAATCAAAACGGCAAAGCGGCAATTTTGAAATCAGTGCTGAGACCGCGCTGGTGTCGCCGATAGCGGCAATGGCGTCCGGCACATATCGCATGCCGGGAACACTGTTCGGCGCTTGTTTCCATAATTGAAGCAGCGTTGGCAATGCCTTAGGATCCGCAATCTGTGCAAGGGCTTTCATGATATAAACCTGAAGATCCGCATCGGCATTACGGAGAGCATACAATAATGTATCGATGGCCAAAGGATACAAGCCTAATCCTTCCGCTCCACTCCACCGGGTTTGAGAATTAGAACTGAAAAGACTTGAAATAAGTGTTGCAGGCGGTGTGGTGACGGGTAACCGGTGAATATCCTGCGGAAAGAAACCGGATACCTGGATATTACTCTGTTCAACGGATTTTTGCTCTTTTGTACCTGGGAAATCAGACGGATAGAAGCATTTCTCCGTAAAATGAACCGCCATGGAATCGTTTTGCTCGTTATCTGAAACAGCCGGAACCAACCGAAGAGTCAGTTTGGTCATGGTCGGCGTAAAAATAGTGGCGTCCAATAAGAAATAGGAGGGAAAAAGAGTGAAGGTCTTTGTCACTGTCTGAGGAGTACTATTGGCATTGTAATCCAGGGTTACTTCCAAGGCAAAACCGGGTTTGATGCTATCGGCTGTCACCCGGAGATAGTTTCTTCCGCGCACAAGATTGGGAAGCGTGTTCTTGTTAAGCTGACGATAAACAGAAACGGCTAAATCATCCATGCCGACCTGAGCAGGGCTACCGGCAGTCTGGAATTCAGCCATAACATAAAAAGTATAAGCGCAATTAACACTTGAAGGCAAAGCGACGTCCACCTCCTCTTCGCCGGTGGAACTCTTGGTGAAAAAAGGCGTCCAAGTCACCCCGTCTTTGGAAAAAGAAAGACGGCAAATATCGTCGGACGCTGTTTTCACCAAATGAGCCTTGCAACGGCCGCTGACGCCGACATAGGGAGAAGGAACGCGATAGATAAACTTGGAAATCGATCCGCCGGCAGCAGGATGAAGCACCGCAGTGTTACTCGATTTTGCAGACTGATCCGTGTTCACAGAACCGGAAAAGAGTGAAGACTCGTATTGCATAGCAGAGGTATCGGCAGTCACCACCTGGTATTCCTCACCCGCCACCGGAGAGGTCATAATGATATGGCCGCTATTCGACCAGCAACGCTCCAGCGTCTCACCCAGACGAAGGGAAGTCCGCAAGCAATGCGTATTTTGCGAAGCCGTCATATGACGATAAACCATCCCGCGCATAATGGGCAACGTCCGGGGGGCAATCCGCTGGTACAATTCACTCCAATAAACGATTTTGCTCATCGGATCCACTGTATGAAAACGCATTACGCCGTCATCATCACGGTAGCGCATAGCCGCAATGGTATGGCCTGAATTACATTCATCATAGGCGATATAACCGGCGGCACGCCACATACCCGCCAGCGTCCAACTGGCACCATCACACTGCTGGAGGCCGTATACGGTCAACAGTTTGGACGGATCATGAATAAGGCTGCCGCTTTCAAACGCATTTCCGCCGCCGACCACGAACAGGACATGGAACATTTTCCAAAGCGCCATGGCTTTCAGATGATCCGTATCAGCCCCTTCGATACGGAAGATGCTTTGCACCGTACTTTGTAAGGTGTTGCAATCCGGATAACGATGATTGGCAATGTTGACATTTGTCAACGCCTCATCCGGGTAAACCGTGGTATCATAAATCATTTCACGCAGAAATTCGGTTGATTGAACGGGTACGGCTAACATCAACACGGACATCGTTAATAATGCGATGGAAATGAAAACGGAATTCGGTTTGCTATTCATCCCTTCCCCTTTTTTAACTTGAGGCACAGCACTTAGTAACTAAATATAGAATTTAATCGCTTTAATGGCAAGAAAGGGGGTGTTTGGCCCAATAAGATAGATAATACCAAGCCATTTTCATTAATTCCAGTTGCAACAAACTGCAAAGATGAGAAGAGCGCCAAAAAGAGCGATAACTCTGTGATGTTTGCTGGTAATCTGAAAAAGGAACCGGAAGAAAATGGATGCGAACCGCCAAACCGGCTGGCCGACAATAAAGGACATCATTGAATATACGGCGCATATGATAAGGTCCGCTGACCAGTCCAACTTCCAGCTCAGGGCTACCCGGCGGCCGAAGCTTAGCAAGAGAGTCTAAAAGCCCGCAAAGCCCTAAAAACTCCAAATGCGTGTTTAAAGAATCCGTTGGCATAAACCACAGTCGGGTGGAATCTACGCCATTATACAAGGCCTGGTAGTAACGGCGACGCATGGGCCAACGGCCGACAATCCATAGGGTTTCAGGATGGCGGTCAAATAGTACCCGGCTGTAATAATTACGCACCCCTTCTCCGGCATAGGTATAAATAACATCCAACCGTTTTGGAATGGGATCAGATACCACCATCCAGAGCCCGGCACTGTCAATCAAGCGGAACAGGAGAAAAACAATCGGAATCAAAGCTGCAAACAGAAGCAGCAATACTTTCAGAGAGCCTGTAAGAAGAAGGCGCATGATCTATTCCGCAGCTATCAGGTCATTTTCATTAATATCCACAGAAACCGCCTGGCCGAACAAATCAACGGAGACTTGGAGTCGGCTTTTATCTTCCATGCGAACCACTTCCCCTTCCAATCCTTTCAACATGCCTGCCACGACCCGTACCCGGGTGCCGGATAGCAGACGGGGATGCAGTTGGAATTCAAGGTCCTGGGCTAAAAGGGTTTCAATATGACACAGCTCGCGGGTAAAGCGTTTCTGGTCCACCACCTTGACCGTGCCGGCGACATTGGGGCTTTGGAGCAGACGTTCCATTTGATCCGGTTGCGGCGCAACAGCCACATAACCGCCGAAAAGAGGACAAATGGATTTGCGCGGCTTGTTGTTATCTTTGCGGCGAGTTCGCTTGACATAGAGCGGCAGGTAATAGCTGATGCCTTTATGGGTCATTTCAAGGGCGAATGCTTTTTCCCGCCGGGACTTCAGATGGGCCACAATCCAGAATCCGGTTTCATCCTGAAGCGGACGGTTCTCCGGAAAACGGGGTTTTGGATTATCGTCAAGGCGGTACATATCAGTGTAAAAGGGCTTCTTTTAAGGCGGAAACGACCCGAAGCTGCTCCGAATGGGTCATAAAGGGATAGAGCGGCAGGCTGATGCTTTGTTGATAGCTCCGGTAAGCCACCGGAAAGTCCGTGGCTTGATAGCCGTATTTCCGACGATAAAAAGGATGGAGATGCAAAGGGATGAAATGGACGCTCGTTTTGATTCCCTGTTCACCCAGCAAGCGAATCACCTCATCCCGGTTGATGCCTGGATGCGTAAGACGAATAGGATAGAGATGCCAGGCGCTCTTCACATGCGGCAATTCGACGGGCAGAACCAAGCCGGGTACCTTTGCCAACATTTTAGAGTAGCGTGTTGCCGCGATTTGCCGTCTTTTCCAGAGTCCGATGGATTCCCGCAACTGATGAATACCGAGTGCCGCCGCCACATCGGTCATATTATATTTGAAACCCCTGTCCAAAATCTCATAATACCAGCTTCCCCGCTTATCATAGCGGTTCCAGGCATCCTTGGAAAGCCCGTGCAGTGACATCATTCTCATTCTGGCCAAATAGTCGCCGTTATCGGTCACTGCCATGCCGCCCTCGCCGGTGGTAATGCACTTGTTGGCATAAAAGGAAAAACAGGTGATATCCGAGAAGGAACCGATGGGACGCTTTCGGTAATAGGCGGGCGTACAATGAGCCGCGTCTTCAATAACCTTAAGTTTGTGGCGTTTGGCAATCTTGAGAATGGCATTCATCTCACACGGGTGACCGCCGAAATGGACCGGCATAATGGCGCGTGTTTTACGGGTAATCCGTTTTTCAATCTTCTTTTCATCGATATTCTGCGTATCATACCGAATATCGCACAGCACGGGCTTTGCATTGAAATATTCCACCACCTCGGCAGACGCGGCAAAAGTGGTGGTCGGCAAAATAACCTCCTCTCCGGCCTTGAGACCGATGGCATCGAGCGCCAGGTGGAGCGCTGCCGTGGCGGAATTCAGGGCCAGGCCGAACCGGCCTTTTACCGATGCGGCGAACTCCTTTTCAAAGTTTGCCGCATAGGCGCCGGTTGTCAACCAGCCGGAGCGCATCACCTTGACCACTTCGGCAATGGACCGTTCCGAAATGGCCGGCTTGTAGAACGGGATGGGTTTCATGTTTTAAATATGATAATATTGCCGGTACCAGGCAATGAATTTTTCGATCCCCTGTTCAATGGGGGTCTTGGGCTCATATCCCAGCTTTTCCTTGGAATAATCGATATCCGCGCAGGTCTCGGCCACATCACCCGCCTGCATGGGTAAAAGAGTCTGCTTTGCCTTTTTACCAAGCGCTTTTTCGATGCATTCCACAAAATAGGTCAACTGGACCGGCCGGTTGTTACCCAGATTGAAGACCTCATAGGCATAGTTATGATCGAGCGAAGAAACAATACCCGACACAATATCCTCCACAAAGGTAAAGTCCCGTTTCATCTTTCCATGGTTATAAACCTCAATGGCCTTATCCTCCAGAATGGCCTTGGCAAACTTGAACAGCGCCATGTCGGGTCGTCCATAGGGGCCATACACCGTAAAAAAGCGAAGACCCGTCGTCCGAAGACCGAACAGATGCGAATAACTGTGAGCCACCAGTTCATTGGCTTTTTTGGTGGCCGCGTAAAGCGAAATGGGGTGATCGACCGGATCGAAAACGGAAAAAGGGCTTTTCTTGTTGCTCCCGTAGACACTTGACGAACTGGCATAAACGAAGTTTTCCTTCTGATAGCGTTTGGCACAGTCAATCATATTGAAAAAACCCACTTCATTGGATAAAAGATAAGCACGCGGATTTTCTATCGAATATCGCACGCCTGCCTGGGCGGCCAGGTGACACACCTTGGAAAACATCTCTTCCTTGAAAAGCTTTTCAACGGCCGCCTCATCCGCCAAATCCCCTTTCACGAATTTAAATCCGGGTAAGGCAAAGAGAATTTTAAGGCGCGCCTCCTTTAAGGTCGGGTCATAATAAGGGTTCAGATTGTCGAATCCCACGACCTGGTCTCCCCGGGAAAGCAGGTGTTTTGAAAGATGAAAACCGATAAAACCGGCTGCACCGGTGACAAGATATTGTGTCATATTAATATTTCCTATATTCGCCCGGTTCTTTGAATCGGACGTTGGGTTTGGCACCATATTCAATAATCACATCGCGGCCGTCATTCAGGATGGAAAGGCGGCCCGCTTCCATGACCAGCTCGTTATACGCACTGTTCTTGGGGGTGGCCAAAATCCCTTCCTCGTCGAATTGAGTCAGCAGTGCTTGTGATTTCTTAAGCTGTTCGCTTCCGGAAAGACCGGGGGTTTCACGGTTGACTTGGGCCATGGCATTCACAATGAATTCCACGGAACGGTAACCGTATCCCACAGGCCGCATCCCTTTTCCGCCGGTCGGCACCATCTGCAGATAATCGGGATTGGTTTCATTGTAGAGCTTGTCCGCATGGGCGGTAAAACAATGCTTAACACCACGGAAAGCATCCGAATGTTCCAGATAACCGCCGTCTTGGGTCCCGTTAAAAAACATCATGAGCCCTTGGGAATTCCCGCCCGGTCCGATGTCGGGGTATCCAAAGCCGTTCTGTACATTCAGCACCGCTCCGTTCTCCCACACCACGCGACCATCGGTCCAGAGAAAACCCTTTTTGCCGTTGGGCCATGCTTCCGCGATGCCATACACATTGACCATCACGGGCTTCAGTCCGGTAATAAAGGAAACCAGATCAATGTAATGGCAGGCCACATAGGAAAAGGCATCGGAATTCTCCACGGTACACCAGTTCTGAAAATTGGAATGACGGTAATACCAGGGCTCCACCAGACGAGCTTGTCCCATACGGAAGTCGCCGAACTGGCCGGCGCGGAACTTGCGACGGGCGATGAGAGAACGATCGTCAAAGCGTTTGTGATACTCCACGCCCACCACCAATCCTTTTTCAAACGCAAG
>MGVN01000121.1:0-755 GCA_001800515.1 Elusimicrobia bacterium RIFOXYB2_FULL_49_7
GTCGCTCATGTAGGTTATGTGGCCGATCATGCGGGCGACCGAAAGGCCGCGCTCCGGCACCGTTTTTCCGTAATAATCGCCTTCCTGCCAGGCGGGGTCCGCCATAATGGCCTGCCTGCCCACTTCGTCGAAGGCTATCTGCTGCGGCGAATGTTTCATGCTTGTGGCTATCGGTATGGCGCAACGCACCCTGTGCGGATATGATGCAACCCACTGCAGCGTCTGCATACCGCCCATTGAACCGCCGGCGACACAAAGCAACTCCTTTATTCCGAGGCTATCTATCAGCCGCGCCTGGGCGTTAACCATGTCGGCAATCGTTATCATCGGAAAATCAAGGCCGTAGGGTTTGCCTGTTTTGGGGTTTATGGAAGAGGGGCCGGTGCTGCCCTTGCAGCCGCCGATAACGTTCGAGCAGATGACGAAATACTTGTTTGTATCGAAAGCTTTTCCGGGGCCTATCATATCGTCCCACCAGCCCGGTTTGTCATCGCCCGCGTGGTAACCGGCGGCATGTGCATCGCCTGAAAATGCGTGTTCGATAAGCACGGCATTGCTTTTTTCGGCGTTAAGCGTTCCGTACGTTTCGTAAGCTACGGTTATAGGCCCCAGTACCTGGCCTGATTCAAGCGCCATCCCGCCCGGCGGTTCGGCAAAAGTGAAGTATTTTGTTTCAACGGTTGTAATTTTTGTTTCCATAATTATCAGCTCTCGGCGGTGGTGCCGGCGACGAGGCGTTTGAGCTTTATAATAGC
>MGVN01000121.1:777-3790 GCA_001800515.1 Elusimicrobia bacterium RIFOXYB2_FULL_49_7
TTCTGCGGCGAGATTTTAAGTTTCTTTGCAATTTCTTTCAGTGAATGATACTTATCGTCCATGAAGCCGAAGCGCCATTCAATAACCCTGGCCTCATTTGGATTCAGCTGTCCCAGCAGTTTTGCCACATTGCCCTTGCCTTCCAGCTCTTCAAGAAATGCCTCGCCGGATTTTTCGCCGTCGGGCAGTATGTCCTTCAACGTTTGTATATTCTCATCTTCATCCAGCGACTGGTCTAGCGATACCGGCGTAACGGTGCGGCAATGCTCGCTTAAAAGCTCGCGGATTTTCTCCATTTTCATATCAAGGCGCACGCTTATGTCCTCGATGGAAACCTGCCTGTTTTCCTTGGCGGCTTCCTGGATAAACCGTGATATTTTGCGCAGATCGCTTACTACGCGCTCCGGCACCTTCAGGAACGCCACCATTCTTGTAACGTAATCCTGTATCGAATGCACTACCCAAAACCACGCATAGCTTGAAAACCTGGTGTGCCGGCAGGGATCGAAATGGCCTATTGCCTGGAACAATCCGAAGTTTCCCTCCTCCATCAACTCCTCCATCTGCGCCTGAGGAAAAAAATTGCGGTACTTGCGGGCAATGCTTGCAACAAGAGGAAAATACACCTTAAACAGCTCGCCCTGCGCCGCCTCCTCGCTTGCGCGGCAACGGTTGATTAAAGCCATTTCCTCTTCTATGGTTAGAACAATCTTTGATAACGGCTGGATAGCAAGTTTCATTTTTTGCATGGGCGCGCAGGAGGGCAGCAGGCTACGGAACGAATTTAAAACCGCGGCCGAAAACCGTTACTATTTTATCGCCGTACCCTCCCAGGCTGTGGCGAAGGTTCTTGATATGAGTATCAACCGTTCTCGTGCTTACCGGTATTTTATATCCGAAAACGTTTTCAAGAATGTACGTCCTGTCAAAAACAACGTTCTGGTTTTTTACGAAAAGCACAAGTATATCGAATTCCTTGGGGCGCAGTTTAACGGGTTTTCTGTTTATCGTAACACTCTGGGCCTTCATGTCTATTTCCATGCTGCCGGTTTTTATGGTCTCATCGCTATCGACGGAACGGCTTGCGCGCCTTAGCAGCGAGTTCACGCGGGCGAGCAATTCCTTGGAGCTGAAAGGCTTTGTTACGTAATCGTCCGCTCCGACCTCGAAACCGATTACCTTGTCGGTTTCGGTCGACTCCACCGTAAGCATCATAATGGGAATTTGCGCCGTTTCGATATTATTGCGTAAAATCCGGCACAACTCTATCCCGCCTATGCGCGGGACCTTCACGTCCAGTATGATAAGGTCGGGTTTCGATTTAAGTATTCTCTCATAACCCTCGTCGGTATCCGGGCATGAAATTGCCATGAAATTGTTCTGTTCAAGCACGTCCGTCAAAAGCGAACGAATAGAATCTTCATCGTCAATTATAAGTATTTTTTTCTTTATCATTCCTTACGCCTTTCCACTACGTAAGCGCTGTGGTTATATTTTTTTGCGACTTTTTTCAGAGTAGCGGCTATCTCGCTTATCTGGGCATAATGCGTTATGCGGGTGTGTGCCGTAGAAACTACGGCTATTGAAACGGAAATAAACGGAAATTGTTGCGGGTTACGCTGGCGGTCTTCAGTTGTAATGTAACCGTTTTTCCTGTCAACTGAATCATAAAACCCGGGTATTGACTCATCGAACAACTGGATTATTCTTTCGCATATTTTGGCGTAACCGCCGGCGGAGCAAATTACCACGAAATCATCGCCGCCGATATGCCCCACGAAATCATCCGCAGAGCCTGTTTCGCGCATTACCCTGGTAAGAATAGTGGCGACATGTTTTATTACCTTATCACCCCTTTCAAAACCGTAACGGTCGTTAAAACTTTTGAAATTGGAAAGGTCTATGTACAACATGGCGAATGATGAGCCGGATGAAATCCTTCGGTCCACTTCGGAATTAATTGAGATATTACCGGAAAGCAGCGTCAACGGATTTGCGCCAAGGCTCAGCGCTTTTCTTTCAAGCACGGTCTTTACCCGCGCCACAAGGAGGGTAGACTTAAACGGCTTTGTTATATAGTCGTCAATTCCCAGTTTGAGGCCGCGAATCTCGTCATTTTCCGTATTGCGAACCGTGAGCATTATAACCGGCTTGTTTACAAGCATCGGGTCGGCGCGCACCTTTTCAAGGAACTCGTAGCCATCCATGTTGGGCATCTCGCAATCAAGTAAAACAAGATCCGGCGATTCGGAATACATCTTCTTTAACCCGGCCAGCCCGTCTTCCGCCGTAACAACCTCAAAGTTAGCAACCGAAAGAATGTCGCCCACCATCTCCCGGAGAGCTTTTTCGTCATCTATAATAAGAATTTTTTTGCCTTCGAGCAGCCGTTCTGTATTCATGTCAATCCGTTGTTTTCCACAATGGAACGGTAAACCTGAACGTTGTGCCTTTACCAAGAGCGCTTTCTACGGTAATGTTACCGCCGTGCAAGCGCACAATCTCGGCTACGATGGCAAGCCCCAGTCCGGTGCCCCTGGGTTTCTTGTTGGGGCCGTCCGTAACCTGGTAAAATTTTTCGAATACTTTTCCCAGCTCATCCTTCGGGATTCCCACACCGGTATCCGCAATGCTTATTTCGATGAAGTGGCTGCTTACTTTTTGTGCGCTTATGGTGATACTGGCGCCGGAAGGCGTAAATTTAAGGGCATTGCCTATAAGATTTGTTATAACCTGTTTTATGCGCTCCGGATCGGCGTCCATGCGGGGCAATTCTTCCTGAACGTCCACGCTTAATTTTTTACCGTCTTTTTCGGATAACGGGCCGAACAACTGCACGATTTCCTCGGCTATATCCTTTATATCAACTGGCATTTTCTTTACTTCCAGGCGGCCGGCTTTTATTTTCGCCAGGTCAAGTATGTTGTTGATAAAATTAGTCAGCCTCAACGCGGACTCGCTTATTATCTCCATGGCCTTCTTTTGCTTTTCAAGCGGCATGTTCTGTTCCATG
>MGVN01000121.1:3813-7620 GCA_001800515.1 Elusimicrobia bacterium RIFOXYB2_FULL_49_7
TCCGTCAATCGCGGCAAGCGGAGAGCGAAGCTCGTGCGAAACGCTGGACACAAAACTGTCTTTGAGCTCATCGAGTTCCTTGATGCGCTGCGCCATCTCGTTAAATGAAAGAGCAAGCTTGCCCAATTCGTCCTTGCGGTCAACCTCAACCTGCACGGTCAGGTCGCCACCTCCCAGCTTTATGGCCGCAAGGCTCAATTCCTTAATCGGCTTGTTAAGGTGAGCTGAAAGTATAAGGGCAAAAATTATGCCTATAACTATGGCCAATATGGATACCATGCCGATTTTACGGCCTATAAGTATAACACCTTCGCGGATCTGGCGCTCAAGATAATCCTGGGAAAACCCTACTTTTATGGTTCCCGCATACTCGCCTTTAACAGTAAGCGGAATGCCCATTTCATATATCGCTTCAGTACGGTCCGACGTGAATGTTTCGGTTGCAGGCCTGGTTATCTTGTGAATGCGGTAATTGAACGAATCGCTGCGAATATTATCACGCAATGAGGATAGTGAAATATCGGCAGGCGACAGGTAGCCGGCATACACTATCGCGGGACGATGGGTTTCTATAAGCGAGCGGATTGTATTGATTACCAGTATTTCGTCACGCACGGCGGCGGCTTCCGAACACGTGTACTGGAAATCCCTGAAAATCTTCTGCCTGTTCTGCTCCAATTGGTCACGAAAAAGCGTCTTAAGGGTAAAGAAAAGGCTTACGGAAATACCGATTATTATAATTGTCAGTAGGAAAGAAATAAGGAGAGAAAATTTAGTTCGCAGCGACATTTATCACCCGGAATGACTAATGATTTATCAGCAAATAAGCGAGTAAGCAAGTGAGTAACGTCAGCAACCTGTACTTACCCGCTTACCCGCTTATTACTTGTCAACTACAACTAAAACTATTCCTGAACTTCTTCTATGTCTATCGAAATGCCGCCGGTTTTTTTGGAAATCCAGTTGTAAAGCGCCGCAACTATGACAATACCTAACGCCATGAGTACCGCGTAGAGAACTACAAAAATCGCCCATGAAAGAAATTTAGCGCCAAACGTAAGGTTTGCCGCAATCTCCGTCGGGAAAATAAAGAACGTGAACAATCCTATCAATGCTCCGAGAATAACGAATACTATGGGAAGGCCTTTTACCAGAGATTTTATACCGATATTTTTGACTTCATACGATGCCATTGGTAGCTCCTTATGTTGGTAGAATCAGCTTCGGACGTCATTGTGCGAATACGGCAACACGGTAAAAAGCGTTCACCTCCTTACAACCCGAATTCAACTCCGTTCAATTGTTGACATTATAGTAGATAATTAACAATTTTTCAAGCGTTTTTGAAAAATCTAATCGCGCTTTTTCGCGCTTTCTATCAGGAGATACGCCGACGGGACAAAAAACAGGGTCAATACCAGCCTGAATGTTTCCCCGCCCATGATAGTAATGGCCATAGGAGCGGTGGCATTGCTGCCGACAGCAAGCGCGGTCGGCAAAACGCCAAGGATGGTGGTAAGCGTAGTCATCAGTATCGGCCGCAGGCGTTCCACCGTGCATTCTATTACAAGCTCGACAAGATCCCTGCCCGGTTCTTCCGTGCGCGCGATTTTATACCTGTCTACCAGGATAATGCCGCTGTTTACTACAAGGCCTATAAGCATAATCATGCCCTGCATGGAAACGGAATTTATCGAATTAAACGAGAAGAAAAGCGCATACACGCCTCCGATAATACCCATCGGGATAGTAATCATTATTATCAACGGAAGTATTAACGACTCAAACTGCGATGCGAGTATCATGTATATTATCACGACGGCAAGCGCCAGGGCGAAGACCGCCGAATTCATGGATTCCCTGAGCGCCAGCATTTCGCCGGTTATCTCGGCGGTAACGTTGTCATCCGGCGAAATAACCATGTTAATGGCCTTTTTGACGCGCGCAACGGTTTTTGAAAAACCTTTGCCCGTGTTGGCCATTATAAGGTAGGTGCGCTGCCCTTCAATGCGCCGGATTTCAGGCAGTGACTTTACGAATTTCAGATCGCTTATCTGGGCAAGCTGAATGTTTCTTCCGAACGGCGAATATATGGTAAGCTCGCCCATGCGCGAAAGGTCGCTCCTGTCTTCCGGGCGCAAGCGCACACGGATGTCGTATTCGTCTTCTCTTTCCTTGAACTTCGTGGCCACGTACCCCTTGATGGCGGCAAGCAACGTCGCGCTTATATCCTGAACATTGAGGCCGAACAGGGATGCCCGTTCGCGTTGTATGTCCAGCTTCAGCTCCGGGACAAGTTGCGACGGGATGGTTTTTATGCCGTATATATCAGGCATACCCGCCAGCTCATTTTTTATTTCCGTGGATTTTTTTTCAAGCTCGACAAGATTATTCCCTTTCACTTCTATCGTAAGCCCGGCCGACGATCCCAGGGATGAACCGAACAGCCCCTGTTGCGTAATGAACTCGGTTTCCATCTGGTCTACGCGCCAATGTTTAAGCTCCTCCCCCAGCTCGGCTACTATTTTATCCGTGGACCTGCCGCGCTTCTTCAGCCGCCCGATTATCCGCGCCTGGTTCATACCCAGCGATTCCACCTCGGCGCCTATGTCTTCGCCGGATGAGCCTATGTTAACTATGACATTTTTAACTTCCGGCACCGAGAACAGGTAATTCTCGATTTTTTTACCCAGATCGGTAGTAACTTTGAGCGTCGTCTGGGGAGGGAGCGTAACGTTTAATGTAAACCGGCGCTCGTCAAGCTTAGGCATGAATTCCTTCGGTATAAACATGAATAAAATCAAACCTATGATAAGGTAACCGTACAGGAAACGCCAGGTTTTTCCCCGGGGAGCGGCAAGGAATTTCGTCAGCATGGGCGGGAATACGTCCAGTATTTTCATTGACGTATCCTGCTTCTTGTAACGCTCGAAATCAAGATTGAGCGCGAGACGCGGCACGAGAATCAGCGCGGCGGCGATTGATGCCACCATGGAAAAAGTTATGGTCAGCGCCATCTCCTTGAAAAGCTGGCCCGCAACGCCCGAGACGAAAATAAACGGTAAAAATATGGCTATCAACGTAAGCGTGGATGCGATAACCGATACCACCTGGCGGCTGGTCGCCTCGTAAATAATTTCTTTCTTGCTTTTATCCGGATGCTTCTGCAGATAGGCGAATATACCTTCAAGCACCACGTTTGAATTGTCTACAACCATTCCTACGCCCAGCGCCAGCCCTCCCAGAGACATTGTGTTTATGGAAATGCCGGCGAAATACATCATGCTCAGCGCCGCGAGTATTGAGATCGGCAGCGCCACCAGAATTATCAGCGCCGCGGCCAAATCCTTTAAAAAAATCAGTATGATTACAAAGGAAAGAATTCCTCCCAGGGTGGCATCGAAATATATGTTATGCAGGGACGACTTGATAAAATCCGACTGGTCGTAGATTATCTCGACGTTGACTGTCTTCGGTATTTTAACCTCGATCTGCTTTAACTTGGCGCGGACAAGCTTTGACATCGCCACAAGGTTCGAGCCGGACTGAGGAAACACCGACAACGAAATACTCTCCCTCTGGTTATAGCGCGAGCGGCCGGTGGCGTCTTTGATGGATTCGCGCACTTCCGCTATGTCGCGCAGGTAGATGATGCCGCCCGTGCGGCGCGACGATTCCTTGCGCAACTGCTTGCTGGTTCGCGCCTGCTCCTGCTGGCGGTCATCCTTCGTAAGAAGCACGTCTCCAACTTCGGACACGTATTTGAACTCGCCGACGGTTTTTACAGTGTATTCGTAGAGATCTTCC
>MGVN01000122.1 GCA_001800515.1 Elusimicrobia bacterium RIFOXYB2_FULL_49_7
CGCCGGCAAGCAGCGATCCCTACAACATCTACGTCAACAGCAGCCCCTCCTATCTGCTTCCCTACAAGCACAACCAGGTCATGACCTTCTATGGCCAAAGTGGAATATTGTATTCTTCGATATACAACGGCACCTCCTGGGAAAAATTTTCCTCATTCATGCCGGTCGGTTATGTGCGCTCCATCTCCAACGGTGTCACCTACATGGACAGCACCGTGTTTCTCTGCATGAAATTAACCAGCGCGTATACCGGAGGACCGGGCCTTTCGCTGGTCAAACGCACGGGCAGCGTTAGCGCGACCGAGCAGGTGGTCACCTTGTCACCGAATCTCAAGTACGGAAAATTGACGCTATGCGGCGAGCGGCTCTGGTTCACCTGGGTCGACACCCTGGAAAACGCCATTTATGCCAAAAAATATTTCATCCGCTCCAACACCTGGAGCGATTCCGTGAAACTGGTGCAGGCCGGGGGCCGCCTACGCGGCACGATTATTTCAACCGTTGCTCCTCCGGCGTTTGTGCCCATTGCTTGGTACGAGCAGGACGTATCGGACGTGAAAATCAAGTTCCTCCGGGTTCCCATTGATGCCACCGAGAAAGCCATGGACACCGACTTCGACGGGCTGGACGATGCGGTAGAGGCCCAATATGGGTGTGTTGTGGGCAATCCGGACACAGACGGAGACGGCCTCTGGGACGGCCAGGAGGTGGTATTACTGGGCACCGATCCGAACAACACGGACTCTGACAACGATGGCGACAACGACGCCGAGGAATTGTACCACTATACTGATCCGATAAACGTTGCCTCAAATATATCCGGCAATACCGCCCCGTTGGTGGATGTTGTGCCTACTGTTACGAACTGGGATGTCCGTCTGGATGCCAGCGGGACCATTGATGCACAATCGGATTTTCTGCGCTATTTTTGGGATGTTCGTGATGCTGATGGAAAAGATCATTATGTGGAGGGGTCCCGCGTGAGCCTGACCACCGGGTTACAGGGATACCGTCTGACAGTGGATGATGGCCGGGGCAAACAAAGTGTTGTGGAATACGGTGTTCTGCCCGACTCGACCTGGATACCATCTGTCAGTAAAGAAAATGCCCGGATCCTGCATCCGTATCATTGTGAACTGACTATTAACCCCAATCCCGCTTCCGGTCCCTGCGTTGTACACTATATGCTTCCAGAAAAGAGCCGGATCACTCTGTCGGTATTTGACCTTCGGGGCCGCCAGGTCAAACAGCTTATCTCGGGACAGGAAACGCCTGCCGGCCGATACTTATTTACTTGGAACAGAAACGACTATGTACCCGGCGTCTATTTCTTCCGGTTCGAGTCCGGCAACGTGAAGATAACGAAGAAAATTATCCTATTACAATAAGGCTATACGAGCAAAGAAATGTTTATGATTAAAAACAAAATAGGACCTGGAATTCATTTAAATCTGAACGTGCGGGGGTTATCAAAATCCGCTACATTGGCCATCAACGAATTAGGCAATAGCCTAATCCGTGAAGGCAGGCGGGTTTATAAATTGGGGTTCGGCCAGTCGCCTTTCCCGGTGCCGCCATCGATTGTTACTGAACTTCAGGCCAATGCGCACCAGAAGGATTATCTGCCCGTACTCGGCCTTGAACCCCTTAGAAAGGCTGTGGCCGGTTACTACCGTCGCACTCAGTCCCTATCCTACAGTCACGATAATATTCTTATCGGGCCGGGTTCCAAAGAACTCATGTTCCTTCTCCAGTTCTGCTATTGCGGGGATCTCGTTCTTCCCTCGCCCAGTTGGGTCTCTTATGCCCCTCAGGCTGCCATTCTCGGCAGACGCATACATTGGCTTCCCACTTACCCGCAAGAACGTTGGTGTCTTAAACCGGAAGCACTGGACACCTTGTGTGCTCAAGATCCCGAACGTCCTCGGCTGGTTGTCCTGAATTATCCCTCCAATCCGGCCGGTACGACTTATTCAACGGATGAACTCCGGAACCTTGCCGAAGTGGCCCGCAAGTATAATCTGCTCCTGCTGTCCGATGAGATTTACGGGGAATTTCATTTTGCAGGTCCGCACATTTCCATTGCGCAGTTTTATCCGGAAGGAACCATCATTTCAGGCGGTCTATCAAAATGGTGTGGGGCCGGCGGATGGCGTTTGGGGACCTTTGCTTTTCCGAAGGCATTGGGATGGCTGAAAAATGCCATGTGTGCAGTTGCCAGTGAAACCTATACCTCTGTTTCGGCGCCTATCCAATATGCCGCCATCAAGGCTTTTGAGGGAAGCCCGGAGATAGAGGAATATCTGGTACAAGCCAGACGCGTGTTAAAGGCATTGGGAGAATATGTCGCGGAACTTCTTCAAGAACACGGGGTGAAAGTTGTCGCACCAGCCGGGGCTTTTTATCTCTTTCCAGATTTTTCATCCTGTCAACATATCTCGGGAAAGGATAGCATATTATCAAGTCAGGATCTGTGCAATAGAATTCTAAAGGAGACAGGCGTTGCTCTTTTGCCCGGCAGTGATTTCGGCCGGCCGGCCGATGAATGGACAGCCCGTCTGGCCTATGTCAATTTTGATGGAGCCGAAGCGCTTGCCGGTGTCTCTCAAATACCGTCAAACAAACCCCTGGGTAAGGATTTTTTGGAAACCTATTGTTCTAACTGTTTGCAAGGGGTCCGATCTCTTTGCGAATGGCTGGGCGGCAAACATGGGGATTTTGGGAAAGCGGATTAATTATATTGTAATAAATGGAATTCATGAAGGTCCTATTTCTCCTTTCGGCCTTTTCCCTGCTTCGGGCCGATAAATTCGATCTTGCGATACCCTTCATTCTGACGGATACAATCTATCACCGGATAGATACGGTTCCCATGCCGCCGGAGCTCGTCTTTTTTTATGAAAATCTGCCACAAGCGGAGAAGAATACCTCCTATTCCCAACCCTTCTACTTGAACAAAGCGGTCCATTATCTGACGGACTTGCCGGAAACAGCCATTCCCACCTCACTGGATTCTCTGCCAGGTTTTTTAAACGACAACGGATATCGTATCTTCCGTATACGCAAAGCACAAATTCATGCGATTCGTTTTTTATTGCGAAACGGCCTGCCGCTTCTTTTGGAAATGGAACGCATCCGACATCTGCCGAAGAGTAGCGGAGAATATACTTTGCGCACATCTTCCCAGCCTTTTTTCAATGTATTGACCGGCTTTGCACCGGTAGAACCGGCTGTTGCCGTCAGCCTGGATCAGGGGGATTTCAAGCCTTCGTTCGTGCTCTACTTGCGGGACAACACGGCCATTCCGGTGAGAAACCTGGATCCTTTGGAATCCGGTATCCGGGATATGCTGCTGATTGCCGATCACCATCAGAAAATCATCGGGAACCAATCCTGCCGAGTCCGCGAAGCTTATTTAATCGTACCCGCAGCTTTTGACAGGGAACGGATGAACGGGATGTTCAAAGCCATGCTGGATTCCCTCTCCTTTGACTATCAGGCTCCATTCATTGAACAACTTCCTCTAAAGAAATAATCCTTTTTCAAAAACGTTTTCTCTATGCGCATACGCTTCTTTTTTCTACTTGCCTCCCTTACCCTTCTCTGGAACGGGTGTTTTAAATATTCCTTTTCCGGTTCCACGCTCCCCGGCCATATCAAGACCGTTTCTATGCCGCTTATTGAAAACCAAAGCAGCGAAATCGGACTGGAAGAGCGACTCCGGGAAAAGGTCTACACCGCTTTTTCGGGAATAAACCTCTTCCGCCTCACGGACGCGGGCGGAGACGCGGAACTTCGGCTCAACATCGTCTCCTTTCAAAACATACCGGATGAATATGATGCTTCCGGCAATGTCAAAACCTACCGGGTCATCATCGAAACAGACTGCCAATTCCGCGATAATATCGAGAACGACGATCTTTTCAAGGGTCGACTCCGGGGCATCGGTATTTACAGTCATACTAACGACACGCGCGAGAGCGGTGTTGAGAGTGCGCTGACCAAGCTTAATGAAATCATCGTGAACAACACCATCTCCGGATGGTAGGGACGTATGGCCATCACGTTTTCAAAAGACAAAGAGAAACTGCTCATTCAATCCATTCAGCGCTATGCTGAAGAATACCTGGAAAATGAAATCGGAGAACTCAAAGCAAGGCTCATTCTCGATTTCATTGTCAAAGAAATCGGACCCACCATCTACAATCAGGCCATCTCGGATGCCCAAGCGGTCATGCAGGACAAGGTGAGCGATTTGGATGGGTCGTGCCATGAGCATGAATTCGGTTACTGGAAAAAATAAGTCTCTGCTCTATTTCGGTCATTTGTATATTGCACAACTCATTCTATTATAATATATTATATAGTGGTGAAAAATTCATCACCAAATGGTGAATTATGTTCAATAGAAATATTATACAATATATTAAGACAGCGTTATCTGATACGCCCGTTATTTTCTTGAACGGTGCACGGCAGACCGGAAAGAGTACCCTTGTCAGCGAAATTCTGACCACTGTCCCGGATTCCGGTTATCATACTTTGGATGATGCCGCAACCTTATCGCTTGCTGTTTCAGATCCGACCGGTTTTATTCACCGTAAAACGGGAATGATGGTGATTGATGAAATCCAAAAAGCACCCGCGCTTTTTTCAGCCATTAAAACTGCTGTGGATAAGGACCGAAGGCCGGGTTCTTTTTTACTGACCGGTTCGGCCAATGTTCTCTTATTGCCCCGTATTGCTGAATCATTAGCCGGCCGGATGGAGGTCATCACTCTGTATCCCTTGTCACAAGGGGAACTGGCCGGGCACAAAGAATGTTTTGTGGATTATCTGTTATCAGGAAAATCATTTGATGACACCCTGATTCCAAAAGAAAACGACAACAACATTGAAGAACGAATTATCACCGGCGGATTTCCGGAACCGCGCCAACGGCCGGACGCCGCCCGAAGGGAAGCATGGTTCGGCGCTTATATGGACGCCCTTCTTCAGCGGGATATCCGCCAGATAGCCAATATTACTGGGCTCACGGAACTTCCCCGTTTGCTGAGCCTGATTGCATCGCGTCAGGGTTCCACACTTAATATGGCGGAATTGTCGCGTGGCACAGGTATTCCGCATGTTTCACTGAAACGCTATTTAACTCTTTTAGAAACGGCCTTCCTGATTATTCGCCTGACCCCCTGGTATCCGAATACGGGCAAGCGAATGGTCAAATCACCCAAGCTGTTCTTATGCGATACCGGACTATCGGCCTGGTTGATGGGTGTGACGCAATCTCGCTTGACAGCAGAAGCTCTTTTACGGGGTCCGCTTCTTGAAGCTTTTACGGCAAGCGAACTGAAAAAACAGCTGACCTGGTCCATTGTACGCGGTGCAGGGCTCCATTTTTTTCGTGTTGAACGGGGGCCGGAAGTGGACTTTGTCATAGAGGATCGCAGGGGTCGCATCGTGGGCATAGAAGTCAAAGCTTCCATGACATTGCGTTCTGATGATTTTGCAGGATTGAAAGCGCTTGCCGATCAAGCGGGAGATCGGTTTGTACGGGGGATTGTCTTGTATTGTGGCAGCGAAATTTTGTCATTTGAGCCAACCATGACCGCTCTTCCTGTTTCTTGTCTTTGGACCATTTAACCCGGCGATAGGCCCTTTTTTTCTCGACCCTCGCAAGTCCCTTTTATTAGTTTTCTTTCCTATGAGAATCTCCGGATCCGGTCTGTTTTCCCTTTCAACGAGCAACATCAGCAGCAGGTGGTAACATGAAATTCGTCAAAATGCAAGGATGCGGTAATGATTATATCTATGTAGATTGCTTTTTCCAGAAAATGCCGGCTGACCCTGCGGCGCTTGCCATTCGGCTCTCGAATCGTCATTTCGGCATCGGTGCAGACGGCCTTATCCTCATTGCCCATTCCCAAAAGGCGGATGCCCGCATGATCATGTACAATGCGGATGGCACCGAATCCGAAATGTGCGGCAACGGCATTCGTTGTGTGGCAAAATACGTCTATGACACAGGTCTGAAACGGTCTGATTCGGTGAGTATTGAGACCGGCGCAGGAATTAAGGAAATCACCGTAACCGCCCAAAACGCCAAAGCCGTGAGCGCCCGGGTCAATATGGGTCCGCCTATCTTGACCCCGTCGGATATCCCGGTTTTGCAGGATGGGCAGAACATCGTGGACGCGACCCTGACCGTGGAGGAGCGCCTCTTTCAATTCACGGCCGTCAGTATGGGCAATCCCCATTGTATCATTTATGTGGATGACGTGAAGAAAATCGACATCGCCCACTGGGGCCCTAAAATCGAACACCATCCCCTTTTTCCCAAACGGATCAATGTGGAGTTCGTTCAGGTTGTCAACACGGGTGAAGTCATCCAACGGACCTGGGAACGGGGTTCCGGCGAAACCCTGGCCTGCGGGACCGGTGCCTCTGCGGTTTGTGTGGCAGGTGTCTTGACCGGACGAACGCATGAAAAAATGGTGAACCATCTTTTAGGAGGCGATCTCCTGCTGGAATGGGAAAGTCGAGAATCCCCGGTTTTCATGACCGGCCCCTGTGTAGAGGTTTTCCGGGGCGAAGTGGAGATCTGATCGCTTGACTTACATGAAAACACGGTTGATTCTTTTTCTTCTTTGTTTCGCCATCAACCGGCTGCCGGGTGCGCCCCTGCCCGTGCCGACGAATCTCCGGGTCATCTTTACGGAAACCAGCCTGGATATTTCTTGGGATAGTCTGCCGGGGGCGGTGGGCTACAACCTTTACGATCGCCCTCCTTCGAATAAAAAAGGACTTAAAAAAAGAAAGATTAATCCTGCACTCATCACCTCCGGGCCTCATTTTTCCTATATATGGGATTTTGAAAACGAAATGCGTGTGCGGAAAATAAAAGGATACGAACACCACCTTTCCCTGACAGCGGTAATGAACATTAACGGAAAGGAAAAAGAGGGACCTGCCTCAGAAGAGTTCGACAATAATTATTTTGAAGGCTATCGTAATGTACTTACCCGAGCGGATATCCTGCGCATCCTGGTGCCCGCCCAGGCGGCGCCTTTGCTGCCCGTGGTTCATCGCGCCAATACGCGGGAGGATTTTATCCGTTTTATGGAAACAACCGGTCGGAAGCTCCATCAGGAACTGGCCAGGAATATTAACCCCCTGGAAGTGGGCGCTTGCGCACCGGTCTCCACTCTTCTCGTCAAATTGCTCGATCGGGCAGGGCTTTCCGCCCTGCGGGTCGAAGGAACTTTTATCAAGGAATACCACACTTTTATAATCATCAATGTGGATGGGGTGGAATACATCCTGGATTTCACGGCCGATCAATTCGTGCCGGGTGTCACGCCGGTTTGTTTTCCGCGCGATTTGTCCAATCTGAACCGCAAGGGAAGGCTTTCGGTGGTGGGTACGCCGATTTATCAGCCGGGCAAAATCTATACAGCCGACCAAACCGACCTGTCTCAAAACAAGACGTCCGAATTCTATCGGAATCTGCTGCAAAA
>MGVN01000123.1 GCA_001800515.1 Elusimicrobia bacterium RIFOXYB2_FULL_49_7
GGAGCTGGCGGTTGCCCGGGAACGAGTCACCCGCTATGGGCTGACGGACAAAGTCCATTTCCTGGGGCTGGTCGATAATGTGGCGCCCCTTCTGACGGCCAGCGATCTTCTGTTGCAAATCAGCGAACATGAAAGTTTCGGTCTCTCCTCCCTGGAAGCGTTGGCCTGTGGCATACCGGTCATCGCCACGTCCGGCTCGGGTTTAAGCGAAGTCGTGATGGATGGACAAAACGGCTTTCTCTCCCGGCCCGGCAACATCGATAAAATGATTTCGGACAGTCTTTTGTTACTGACCCATGCAAAAAAATGGACCGCCTTCTCCCGTCATGGCGCCGCCCATACCCAAAAACATTTCGCCAAAGAAAAGATCCTGAAACGCTATGAAGCCTTCTATCGGGAGGTCTTATCAAAATGAAGATGCGGTTCTTCATTCTTCTTGCCTGTCTGGCCGGGGTGATGATTTCCGGACAGACCCCGGCGGATTCCACGCACACCGACGCTCGCCCGCAACCCGCCAAATCGGCGGATACGCTCCGTTATTCGGCATCCGCCATTCGATATGAAAAAAGCGAAAGCCTTCTTATTCTGATCGATTCCGCCGTACTGAAAAACGGGGACATGACGCTCAAGGCGGACACCATCCTTTTCCATACCAACACCCGAACGCTCGAGGCCATGGGCCATCCGATCCTGGTGGATGCCGGCGGGACTCTCATCGGCGAGAGGATGATCTACCGCATCGATGAAAAACGGGGTAAAATCCTCTACGGCACGGCCCGTTCACAGGGCGACCGGTATAACGGGCAGACCATCGGCCGCATGGAGGACCAGAGTATCCTGGTCAAAAACGGCGACTTCACAACATGCGATAACGATTCGGCCGCCCATTTCTTCTTTTACTGCGAAAATATGAAAATCGTTCCTCAAGACAAGGTCATCGCCAAGCCGGTCGTGCTGAACATCGGAGAGGTACCGGTCGGGGTCTTCCCTTATTTCGTTTTCCCCATCAAACACGGACGGCAATCGGGTCTCCTCACCCCGCGGTACGGCGAATTTTCCGATCACGGCGCCCGGGCCGCCTATCTGAATAATATCGGATACTACTTCGCCATCAACGATTATACGGATCTCACCACCCGCATGGATTTCAGCAACGGAGACGGCTACTTCTTCCAGAAAATGTATCTGAACACCGATTTCTCCTATAACAAACGGTATTGGCTGGACGGGTATCTGAACGGCCGCTTCAACGTCTCCCGCTCCGACGAAGCCACGGCACAGGACTACGGCCTCTCTTACAGCCACAATCAAAATCTCACCCCGGACAAAAGCTTCTATGTGCGCGGTTCCGGTCAAATCATCGGCAACAGCAATTATTACCGGGAAAGCACTTTCGATCGGGCCGACTACCTCAAGCGACGTCTCACCTCCAACATGGCCGTGGTGAAAAGCTGGAACGAACTCGGTCTCTCCACCAATCTCAATGCCAGCTATTCCGAAGATTTGGATACCAAAGAAAATCAGATGGAACTGCCCGCTTTTTCCTTTTCCTCCATCCAACGTCCCTTGCCCTTTGCCCGGCAAAAGGATGAGGACGGTATCGCCCTCCCATCGGACAGCCTCCGCTGGTATGAAAAGATACGCTACCAGTATTCCCTTACGGGCAAAAACATCTATCAGAAGGAACGTAAGGCAAGCCTCGTCTTACTCGATACGACACAGGACACCTCAACCGTTTACCGCCGCTACCAGGCAAACGATATGCGTCATAACCTCAACTTCTCCCTGTCGCCGGCCCCCAAATTGGGCTATGTCAACATTTCTCCTTTTTTAAGCACCAGCAGCAATTGGTTCTTCAAAGAGAAACGATTGCTCGGTATTCAATCGATTGATACGATTCATAACGGTAATGCCACGGCCTACGACACGACCCTGCTTTATGATACAATAGCCGCCTTCAACCACCGGGAAGACTACAGTACCGGCATAGGACTCAGTACCACCCTCTACGGTACCCGGATGCTCCATTGGGGTCCGCTTCTCGGATTCCGCCATGTAGTCAACCCGAACGTCACCTATACCTTCAGTCCGGAATTGAAGCACGGTGAACGATACGTCTCGGCCGGCACCGCCAGCAACGGCAATCGGGACAAACAGCAGCACATCGGTTTCGGCGCAGGCAATACATACCAAATGAAACTGCAGGGGGATCCGGAGGATAAAAACAGCAAGGATAAATCCGTCACCCTCCTAAACCTGAATGTGGGAACCGGATACAACTTTACGGGCAAAAATAAGGCAGGCGACAAGACCGGTCGATGGGATGACCTGGGCAGCAGCGCCAGCACCAGTCTGTACGCCCTGGATTTCAACTATTCTGGCACCCACTCCTTTTACGATGCCAAAGACCGCTTCATTCCAACGCACGGCAAAAAAGTAGCCGACCGCCTGCCCCGCCTCCGCCGGTACAATCTCAGTGCCAACACAGGTGCCAGCCTCTCCGGACGGTTCTCGGACGGCAGCCTGAACGCCGCACTGAACGAACCGGACACCGCCTTCATGACGCCCTGGCGCTTTACTCTCGGATTCGGCTACACCTTCACCAAGGCCTACAACGACGCCTTTCAGGTCTTTGAAACCGGAAGCACCTTTTCTCTTCGGGACAACCTCGATTTCAATTTCTCCAAGAACTGGTTCCTCACCTATTCAAGCTATTACGATTTCGGGACCAATGAATTGGTGGACCAGACCCTCCATCTCCGGCGCGATCTCCACTGCTGGGAGGCGGTCTTTGACTGGGTCATCAGCGGCTACCGGGCCGGCTATTATTTCCGCATCAACATTAAAAAGCTTCAGGATGTCAAATTTGAAAAACGGGGCGGCGCCTTTGGCCCCTATTCCGGCAGCGGCTTTACCATGCCCTTACAGAATTATTATTGATGGGGTTGTTAGGGTTTAAGCGCTGAAATTGCTTTTTTTATACCCAAAATCCCTTATAAAAGTGTATCTTATAAGGTATGAAAAACATAAAAAATGCTTTTTCGATAATGGCCCTATTGGGTCTTTCTCTGTTCCTCGCTAATTGCGGGACCAATCTCTTCCCGCGGAATGACGCCAACCGGGAACTGACGGCTGAAGGGAACATCTCCCTTGGAAATGAAGCCAAATTAGACGGCAATTTTAAATTGGCCCGCCAGTATTTTACCAAAGCCACGGAGCTCGATCCCACGTTGACAGATGGCTGGTACCTGAAAGCGGAAATGGAACTGCGTGTTGAAAGCATTCGACTGCCGGATTTGGTCTCTGAGCTCATCAATGACAACAAGAAAAAACTCCCCTTCTTTCCGGATTCCACAATCCATGCGGACACGGTTTTGCGGACGCTCATGGTCGACGGGACGCCGGTCAATGTAACGCCTCTGGATACATTATACGATAAGCTGGTCCATCTTTTTAAGCCCAGCATTCAGGCTTACGATGATCTGTCCCAGATTTTCAGCGGCCGGGCCACCAAAGGCACTTTCACCAAAGATAAAATTCTCTCTGATTTCACCATGTTGAGTTCCCTCCAAACCGCCCTTTTAAGCTTGGATAATTCACCTAAAGACAACCAGCTGACAGCCGATTATTCCCCGAACAACAAGGAACGTCAGCTTTACAAGGTCATGGCCACCGGACTTAAAAACATCGACAGCATCGATATTGATGTCGATTCCATCAAGACCCTATTTGACGGTCCGGAAGACATCAACGGCATGGTCGATGATCTTATTAATGCAGCCAATATCTCTTTAGCTTCCATTTCCGACTGGGACGCGGAAATTCAGGCATCCAACTCTGAAAAAGTGGATAAGACCATGTTGCAGGACCCCAAAAAACAGATGCAGACCATCATCCTGAAAGCAGGCTATTACTATTACAATGACTGGAAGAACAATGATGCGGACTACTTTGACTGCAATCAAAACGGCCTGGTGGAACGAATGATATGGATTGATACAAACGGCAATGACAAGATCGATTGGGTTGACCCGGCTAATTCAAATCATGCTTTCTGCATTTCAGACAGCCTCTCGATCATCCGTAATGACACCTCTTTTCAGGATAATGCCCTTTTCGGCAAAGTGGTTAACGGCGATGATAAATATGTTTTCTTCAAAGGGCCGAACGGCGGCGAATTTGTGGTCGGCGATTGGGGCGTGGATGAGGAACAGTTGGATGATGCGGACAATGACCTGGACGGCATCAAGGATGAAGATTCCCGTTGCGGCAGCGATACCCTGGACAATGACGCGGATTTCATTAAAGTGGATACCATAGACTTAGCGATAGATGATTCTGTGGGCAGCCTCCAATCCGCGACCAAGCACGGCCTGGACATTCCCACCCATACGATCCGGACAACCAGCAAGATGATGTGGGTGGACAAAAACCATGACGGTAAAATCAACGCCCCAAACGGAGACATCATCAACTACAGCTATGTCATTTCGAATCTGTCCGCCATCAAGGCGGCCATCAACAGCGGTACCGCCTATGGCGAATGGATTTCCGGCGACTGGGGCATTGACGAAGAATACCAGGACGGTATCGATAACGATTCCGACGGCCGAATCGATGAAGATGGTGATATTCATCTCATCCATCGAACCGATATCTGGTCTCTTTCCGAGCGGAATAATTACATGGATTTCCTTAAGAGCAACATTGACCTTAGCAATATCCGAGGGAGATAAGTCATGAAAAAGACCCTCCTTTCCCTATTCTTTGCGCTGCTCATCGCCTCAACCACCTTAGCCGGTTCCCGTTCCACGTTCCAAGGCGTGCGGGCAATGGGCATGGGTAATGCCTCAGTGGCGGCCGTGGATGATGCGGCCTCCATGCTCTCCAATCCGGCCGGACTCGACCTTTATATGGAGCATATGCATCTGACCCTCAATTTTGCAGGCTATGTCTCCCCGAGCATCTTGGATTTATCCTCCTTTGTAGCCAACCATAGCGACGAATTAACCAATACCGAAGGGCTGAAATCCTTAGATAATAAATTTTACGATGATCTTTATAACATTGACGGGAAGTGGTCCACGGTCGGACTCTTGCCGAATGTGGGTTTTATGGCCCGCACCTACGGTCTCACCTATGGCGCCTACTATTACTGGGACATTCCCACCCGCGTCATGTTGGAATCGGGCGTATTGGTCCCAAAGATTTTCATCGGCACCCAGATGGATCAAGTCCTGACCGGATCCGTTGCCCGTCGCTTCAATCGAAATATCTCCCTCGGCGTTAACGTGAAGTGGATAGACCGTTATGTCATTGACGATATCGCTCTCGGCTATACCCAGACCATGGAATTCATCGAACGCTTTGAAAAGGACAAGTTGAACGCACTGGATCCCCTTCTGAGTCATCAATACGGGCCGGGCGCCGACGCAGGCGCCATCTTCCATTTCGGGCAGCTTCGCGCAGGCGTATCGGTGATGGATCTCTTTTCCTACGTCGGTTCGGAAGTCATGACCCCTCGCCTTAATCTCGGCATGGCCTACAAGCTTCTGGCGCTGATGGAATACAACCTGATTGACGACGCCACACTGACCACGGATCTCCATGATGTCTTCAAACGGGCCAATTTCTTTACCAAGCTGAATATAGGCGCCGAAGTCCGCATGACGGCCTTGGACGTCCGGTTAGGCCTCAATCAGGGGTATCCTACGTTTGGAACCACATTGCACTGGCTCCTCTTCCACTTCGATTACCTCTACTACGGCGAAGAAAAAGGTCTGTATCCGGGAGACAAACCGCTTCTGTATCACTTGGTTCAGGTTGGGGCTGATATAAAATTCTAATGACCGGCCTCTATCGTCTCAGCCGTCCTCTCTTCCTCGCGTCAGCCTCCCCCCGGCGCAACGAACTCCTAAAACGGTTCGGTATTCCTTTTTCCCGGCTCCAACAATGCATCGATGAAAAAGCCTTTGCACTGCCGGAACCGGAGCAGCACGTTAAAACACTGGCAGCCGCCAAAGCCAAAGCTGCTGCAACGCAAACCGTTGACGGCATTATCCTGGGTTTCGATACCGTGGTCTTCTTTAACGGCCATATCCTTGAAAAACCCACGGATGAAGAGGATGCCCGCAGAATGCTTTCCCTGCTCTCCGGCCAGACCCATACGGTTTTTACCGGTATCGCCGCCTACCTTGCTCCGGAAGGAATACTGTATACCACCCTCGGTATCACAGAGGTCCGTTTTAGAGAATTGGACGAGAGGGAAATAATTAATTATATTAAAACCAGGGAACCCTTTGACAAAGCAGGTGCCTACGGCATTCAAGACGTGGGGGGATTATTGGTCAAGGAAATCAAAGGGTGTTATTTCAATGTGGTCGGACTTCCGGTAACACCCCTGATCGAAATCCTCCGGCCCTTTTTCATTTAAAACGGACCATGATACTGGAAATGGAAGAAACAGGCAAACCCACCGCCACCTCAATTATCGATCGGGAATCCCTTGGGGAATACCTTCGAAAAATCCGCATCGGTAACCGGATTGACATCACCAAGATGGCAAGCGATACCAAGCTTTCCGTTGATTTCATTACGGCTATTGAAAAAAACGATTTCGGTCGCATACCGGGCGAGACCTATCGAAAAATATTCATTAAAAGCATTGCCAAATATCTCGAATTGAATCCTGAAGAAACCTATCAGCGTTATCTCAAGGAAACGCAGCCCAAACCGATCCAGCCGTTGCCCCCCTCCCTCTCTGCGATCTCTCCGACAATACCCTCTCCTGCTCCAAGCAATCCGATCGCAAACCCAACCGAAGCGGCTGCCTCAACCCATCCGGATATGCTGCCCGGCCAGACTTCGCCTAAGACCATTGCTCTGGTACTGGGCGTCATTGCCCTCATCTTCGCCATTCTGATGATAACCCAAAAAAAGGGCGCAGCCACCTCCATGACCGCAGCAGATTCGCTGGCCATGGAGAACGGAGAGGACTCCGTTGTATCGGAAGTGCATCCAGCCTATCTTGAAACAGATTCCGGGGCCATCACCTCTTCTTTTACGGAAGAAACGATGGGAACCTTGAAGGTCAAGATTTCTTCGGAAAGTGACAGTCTCACCCTAACCGCCTTCCGGAACGGCCGGATGTGGACCCGCTCCTTTAATAAAGGGATGACCAAGATTTTCGCCAGCGATACAGCCCTGTATTTCTTCCTCTCCGGTGATATCAAGGTCCGGTTTCAACTCAACAATGATGTGCTCCGCTTTGATCCCAAATGGGGACGCTATATCCGCATTGCGCCCGGCGGCGTCACTTATATCACTAAAGAGAACTGGAACACCATCACCGCCGCACCCTAACCCCCTCCCCATCCGTGCTTGTTGATTTCCACGCCCATCTGCATTATCCTGATTTTCAGTCCGACCTGGAACAGGTCATTGAAGGCGCTTATCACGCAGGCGTGACCCGCATCCTGACCGCCGGAACGGATATGGTTTCATCCGAAGCAGCCCGGGTCGTTGCGGA
>MGVN01000124.1 GCA_001800515.1 Elusimicrobia bacterium RIFOXYB2_FULL_49_7
GCATGGTAAAAACGGGTCCGACCAAACCAACTTTCAAAACCAATCGAATAAGCCTTTCTAAAAAACAGTCCGAGCAATGTGGTAAACCGGTAATAGGCATCCATATCAATGAGCAAATCAACCCCCTCCCGCCGCAGGGTCACAAGCATCTTTATCAAGATCGGCAAACGGGTCAATTCACGCGGTCCCAACAGTCCGGAAAGCGGCAGTACTCTTACCTCATCCGCTGCGGAACACCGTTCATACGCCCATCGCGTGCGCTCACCGGCCAGAACCGTGACGCGCGTTTGCGGAAAACGCGCCTTAAACGCAAGAAGCGCCGGCAGAGAAAGCAACCCGTCTCCAAAGCAACAGAGCTTGACAAACAGCGCTCGCCGACAAGTTGTGGGGATGGGTGCGCTTCTTGGAAAAAGACGAAAAAAGAGCGCCGCCGGAAAAAGAGGAATCCGGAGCAGACCGTCCAGTCCCTTGAAGACCGGATTACTTCGCACGGTCATGCGTTACCGCCTCCGGGCAGGGAATCGTAAAACCGGTGGAGTTGGTCGGCCATTTCCTGGGGCGTAAAACGGATCCGGGCGGTTTCTCGGCCCGCCTCCCCCAACCTCCGTCGTAGGGAAGGATCATCCATCAAACGGTTCACGGCCTCATATAAAGCCGTTTCAGTATGCGGGGAGACTAACAGGCCGTCCTCATTATTCCGGAGGATCTCCGATGGACCGCATTCATTAAAAGCGACCGCCGGCACACCACACAGCATAGCCTCCACCAGGACACGGCCGAAAGGCTCCTGTTGCGACGGCAGGACAAAAATATCCGCGGCCGCCATGGCATCCCCGATATCGGTCATTTCACCGGGAAAGAGGACCTGTCCCGAAATATCGAGCTGCTCAGTCATTCTTTTCAAGTCCTCTTCATATCGACGGTCCCAATACAATGCGCTGCCAACGATCATTAGATAGCAGGCACGATGCTTCAATAAAGGGGCAACCGCGGTCATCAGCCTATCAAATCCTTTCCAGGGAACCAGGCGACCCGCTGACAGGATCAGCGTTGTATGGGCGGGAACAGCGAAACGGGTCCGAAAGGACAGGAAATCAGCGGATCGTTTGGGTGGACGGATACCATTATAAATAAGAACGCTTTTTTCACGCAGCCCCTGCGGCAACGCTTCCTGCACGGCACGGGAGATGGCGATCACCCTAAGATTCGATTTCCCGGCAAGCAAGCCCAAACATAAACGGGAGAAAGAGGCGGCCGGAAAAATATCCCGCATATGAAGCACCACGGGCAATGAAAGCCCCAGGCTCGCCGCCACGCCCATCAGGTGGGACTTGGGATTGTTCGTATGGAGAACCGCGCCGAGATGAGCGCGAAACAGCCGGCGGAGACGCAGGAGATTTAGAACCAAGGCGGGTAAAATCAAAGGCATGGTCAAAAGATGGAATCCGAGGGCGTTCCGACGAAACCGCTCCAGGGAAAGAGGGGAAAGCGCTGTTCTTTCCACGCCCGCCTCATCCGCCGCCTCTGTGAGCGCGCCCTGCCCGAAAGTGACCAGCAGCGGCTGAAACCGCGTTCTGTCCAGTGCGGACAGCATATCCATCAACGACCGTTCCGCGCCGCCGAATGCGGTGGAATAATTAAAAAATATCAGGAAACGCATGTCGGACTAAAGAACGGCCTGGTATATTTTCTTGTCCACAAAGAGAGAGAAAATCTCCTGATCGACACGATCGTGCTTTACGTCCTCTTCGATAATCTGGAGCGCTTTATCCGCGGGCATGGCCTTCTTATAGGGACGATCGCTCGCCGTCAAGGCGTCGAAGATATCCGCAATGGTCATGATACGGGATTGTATCGGGATTTCGTTTCGCAGAATCTGTCGGGGATAACCGGAACCGTCAAGCTTTTCATGATGCGCATAGGCGATAGCCGGCACACTGCGAAGATCTTCGGTCCAGGGAATCTTACTTAAAAAACGGAAGGAATGGGTGACGTGCGTCTCAATCTCAATGCGTTCGTCTTCGGAAAGGCTGCCCCGCTTGATGGAGAGCCGCTGGATTTCGTAAGGCGAGAGAAGTTCAACCCGGTTGCCCTTGTGATTAAAAACGATTTGACCGATTTCTTGGATTTTCTCAAAATGATCGTCAAGCAGTACGGTGGGTTCATTCGCTTTCAGAATAAAATTGAAATAGCCGTTGATTTCGTCAATCTTGCGCATCATCTCGTTTTCCAGGTTATCCATGTGCTCTTTTGCCGTCTTGTTTCCATAGGCCAGCAGGATGTCGTTTTTGCGCTTGATATAATCGACCTCAATGCATTTCTTGATATATTCGTAACGGGCATTGATGACGTCCAGTTCGGCCGGGTAGAGTTTTTTAGCCTTGACCAGCACATGTTCGTGCACACCGATTTTGCCGAAATCATGCAGCAGCGCCGCGTATTGGATTTCACGTACTTGTGTTTCGCTGAACGTGATGGCCGCCAGTATCCCTTCGTGGGAATCGTTGATGGCCCGGGCCGTTTGCACGCAAAGGGTGGAGACACGTTCGGAATGACCATGGGTGGTGGGATCCCGCGATTCAATGGCAGTCACAGAGGCACGGATGAAGCCTTCGAAAAGGTGGGTGATGTCCCGGTAGAGCCGGGCATTATCAAGCGCCACAGCAGCCTGACAGGCCAGACTCAAGGCCAAGGCCTCGTCGTTCTTGCTATAGGACCGGATATACCTGTCAAAATCCTCTTCTTCCTTGAGCAGAACCCGGCCGTTCAGCTTCTTGTTGATGAGTTGGACCACCCCGATGATTTCGTCCTTGCTGTTCTTCATGGGGACCGTGAGCATGGACTTGGTACGGTAGCCTGATGCTTCATCAATACTGCGGTTCCAGCTGAAAGTGCTGTTTTTAGGAAGAAATCGAACGTCTTCAAGGTTCAGAATATCTCCTGAAAGCGCCACGGAACCGGCGATGCTCCGGTTGTTGATATCCATGGTAAATTCCGTGAAAGCCACATCACGCGACAGGTTTTTACTAATTTTAAACTGGAGCTTCTTTTCCGGTTTCTTATCTTTCAGACTGGTCAGAGCCCTTTCCTCTTCAATGACCAGATAGAGGCTGCCTGCGTCGCTACCCGTGATTTCGATGCATTTTTCAAGGATGAGATCAAGCAAGGTGTCCGTTTCATGCTCACTGTTCAAGGCGGCGCCGATTTTATTGAGTTCGGACAGGTTTTTCTGACTCAGGTAGAGCTGTTTCTGGAGCCGCGAGAATTCATTTCGCTGCTGATAATCCCCTTTTGCCCGAATGAGGGAAAATGCCAGCTCCTTTTCGTCCGGAGCTTCACCGAACCAGTCCTGAATGAGGTCATAATTCAGAAGGTCAGTGCTGACATCCTGCTCGTCTGCCACTAAAAAGAAACGCACACGATAGTACGAGGTCGTATCTGTGGGAAACTGATTAAATTGTTTTCGGTTCAGCAGTAGGATGTTGAGCTTATCCCCGCATAATTGCGAAGTCAGTTCACTTTTATCCGAAAAACAGGTAAGTTCGAATTCCGCACCCGCCATTTCGCGTATTTTACCATCATTGAGCGGCTTATCCGTGAGGCAATTAATAAATCTGATGATTTCTTGAGGTTCCATGAAGATTTTTATTTACAAACTCGATAAAAAGTGTTATTATTACTCTTACAGAGGGGATGTCCCCTCAAAGAGCGATTCTCTCCAAAACCATGGAAGGCCTCAAAAAGAGGCTTATCGGACGGCCGACCGTCCGAAACAGAACAACCCGGGGTCCTATCAACATACAAGGACGCCGGGTTTCTTTATTTCCAGTCATACGGTTTTTCATTCAAGGCCTGGACCTTTTTATTTTTCAGTTTTTCTTTGATCAGCTGGCGTCCTTTTTCAACAATGACATCCCGCACCATGCTGTTCGCCTCAAACCATACCTCAGTCGCATTACCGATACGGTAACAGGTCTTGTCGCCGATGATATCCGCTCCGAACATGACCATGACAGGAGTCTTCTTGCCGTCGATCAATACATAGTCCATCCAATAGAACCCTTTGTTATGATAATGACCGTGCCGCGATTTGACTGAGAAGATATCTTCCATAATATATTACCTGCCTTGTTTTAGAATATAATTCTCACATTCGAGTAGGCGCAATAATGGCATAAGTTGCGATTTCCCTGTCAGCTTCTCTTTCCCTTGAGCCTGTGATAGAGAATGTTCAGTTTTTGATTTCTGATAAAGTTCTGCTCCTTGATTTCGTCATCGTACAAAAACCCCTTGTTAAGAGCCGCAAATCGATGGTCCAATTTTGCAGATTCCTTCCAAAGCCGTTCAACATCCTGGGAAAGCGACTCTTTTTTATTAATTGAAAAATCGTCGGAATTATATTTTTCTTCCACCACCTTAAATGCCAGGCGTTGCCTCCATAAATCTAACATGAGCCGTAGATGGTCAAATTCTTTTTTGTTCGACTTTGGCTTTAATGTTTCGATACCACTCATGCCGATAGTTTCCCTGTCAGTCATAACACTTGAGGCGGAAATCAATATTTTCCAGAGCTTTTCGCCTTCCGTTCTATCAAATCCAAAGCGCTCCTGAGAATATTCTACAACAAACTGTTCCGGATGTATGGGTTCCTCTTGGCTCAATGCTTTAGCATAAGAAGCGACCAGTATCCTGAAACCGGACAACGGATAAGCATTACGAATCTGCTGTATGTCAACGACTTCCCAGTCAGTATCCCAGGTGAACCCATAAAGACCCGAGGTGGACCAGGACGTCATGACTATCCCTTTATAGCCTGCCTGACGTGCATAAGGTATAAAATCTCTCTGATTATTAAAATGCTTTTCCCAACATGTCAGATAGGAATTATCGGGATGACTTCGTATGGCAGGCGCTCCCCAGAAGGTTAATCCCTTTTCCTGAAGATTTTTGATATTTTCAGAATAAACGGTGTCCCAACCATAATTCCAGTCAATAAAAATTGTTTCTTTTGGCAATTCGGTTGCAGCTTCCGGATATTTCAGCAAAATATCCGCCCACATAACCGGCTTTTTGCCTAACCTCACGGCAATATTGCACATCATTTTCATATAATCGACAAAAAGCTTTGATTTTCCTTCCTTGGCAGCTTTGGCAGCGCATTCAGGACAGTGGCCTAAAAGGTAAGTCTCATCTCCTCCGATATGGATATATTTTGAATGGTGAACGGATGCAAGATCAGCAAAGAGATCAGAAAATAACAGGCTATTCCCCGTTGTTTTCAGGGGACAAATCTGAGAAATATCTTTTTTATCTTCTTTAAGGGAATCATATCTGGCATTCCTTAAAATATATTCTACATGACCGAAACATTGCTGAAGAGGTATCACCTCTACCCCAATACCATCGCAATAACTGACAAAGGAGGCGACCTCTTCTCGGGTATAGACATATTTATTTGAAAGGGTAGCGTTTTTTATATAAGGAAAAGTGCCTTCCCATTCCATTATAATCGTATTGATTCCAAAATCGGCCAGTTCCTTAGCAAATTCTCTAAGGGCATCCAAGGTCATTATTTCTATTCTCAGATCAATATGAAAACCCTTAATAAAGAATTGATCATTTTGAATAACCATTTCCAAATCCTTTCCAAGAAGTTGTGATGAATTGAAACCAGGATTCCCAAACCCCCTATAAATTAAGCAATTAGCTCTCTTCCGCTGCAAGCATATAACCGCTTTCTGCCATAATCCATTTGCAACCCTTGACTTCTTTAAATAAAGAGGTTATAATAAATAGTTTGACTAACTAATATATATATTAGAATAATAAAAAAGGGTGGTTTTATGTTTAAACGAAATGCCTTTATTCTCGCCTGTGCTCTATTAATAAGCACAATATGGGGTGATGAACCCCGGCCGATACGGTCCATTGCCGTAGTCGATCTGGAAGCTTCCGGAATGGAGCTGGGGGAAGCTAAAACCCTGTCCGATGCCTTGCGCACTAAAATCATCGATTTCGGTCGATTCACGGTGTTGGAACGTAGTAAAATGGATGTCATCCTGAAAGAGCAGGGGTTTCAACAATCCGGCGCTTGTACGAATGAGGCCTGTGCGGTTGAAATGGGTCAGCTCCTGGGCGTGGATGCCATGGTCATCGGTTCTGTAGGACGGGTCGGTAAAACTTATTCACTGACGGTCAGGCTCCTGGATCTCCAAACCGGAAAAATCCTCCATTCCGCCAGCCAGTACTATAAAGGCGAAATCGACGGACTGTTAACCGAAACCGTTGATGATGTGGCTGAAAAGATTTGCGCGGTAGACGACAAAGGTGAATCCACCGCGCAAAGAAAACAGGTTGAGAGTGCGCCCGTGACAACAGCTTCTTCACCAACTCCTGCCCCGGCGGTTCAGAAAAAAAGTCACGTTTTCCTCTATTCCACTCTGGGCATTGTGGCTGTGGCCGGCGGAGCCGGTGCGTTCCTCTTTCTGAATAAAAAGACGGAGGACGGCGGTACCCCTGAAACACCGTCGGCCGAACGTCCGGACTTTCCCTCCCACCCTTTCACAAGCGGAGGTAAATAATGGTTCGCCTCGCCCTACTTGCCGCAACCACTTTTCTCTTATGCACCACCTTGTTTTCCGCAGAAAGCCAATTTACCCCCAACCGGTTTAAAAATACCGCGGTGGCCACAGGGACCGGAAATCAAAACAGCTCATACTCCATTTTTGCCCCTTCTTATGGTGCCTACACTGCCGGCGTCTTTGCCGTCTATCGCGACGATGCCACCAACACATATGGAACATTGAAACTTTCCCGTATCGACGATACCGGCGCAGTGGTAGCCGGTTCCGTAGTGAATAGCGATGCCAGTAACTATCTGGGAAAATCCTATATTGTTCTCAGTGGCGCCTATTCCATTGTCTGCTTTGAAAGAGGCGGCACTATTTATGCCTCCCGCCGGGATGCAAGCGGTGCAGCCTATCTCTCCAGCAGCTGGAGCGGCTATCCGAGCGGCAAACCCATCATCACCACTTCCTATACAAAATATGATTTAAACATGGTATCCGATGGTGCCAACGGCATCATTATGGCATGGCGCGAAAAACGGGGTAGCTATTACCAAGCCTTCGTACAACGCGTGGATGTCAACGGCTACGCCAAATGGGGTCTGAATGGTCGGTTGGTCTGGAGCGGCTCTTATAATATGTTGAATATAAAATTGGCACCCTCGGCCTCAGGTTCGGCCATTGTCACCTGGACCGATGATCGCGGCCCTTTTGGTACGGATATTTACGCACAGCGGGTATACGGTGCGGACAGTGCTTCTTTTTCCCTGCTTTGGGGCAGCAGCGCCATCGGCGTTTCCACCCCCATGCCTGACAACCAG
>MGVN01000125.1:0-7510 GCA_001800515.1 Elusimicrobia bacterium RIFOXYB2_FULL_49_7
CTCGTGCAAGGCACGTCGTGGTACATTACCGGGATGATGGCATACTGCACCTATACAAGCTCTGTCGCGGCAACGACGTTCAATGTCGCGTACTCTACCAGCACTGACCAATTCACGCCGTGGACATACATCTCAGGGAGCAATATCTCCGTCGCGGCGAATGCAAAGAATAGCGGGTGGACTGATGTGTTCAAGCAGGTCAATCCCGGAGAATCGATCGCATTGCACGTATGCACGGTTCCCACGTCGGGGCTATTGCCTGCTGAATTTGGCGTGATAGTACGGTATTGGAGGCGGCTTGATGAGTAAAATCACGGAGCGTATTCTCGGCGTAATTATATTCTGTGTCGTTCTTGTATTCTTTGTTTGGCTTCAACTTCACGGCGGGCAGATGTCAAACCGTACAGGTGGACTTGTCGGTCTTTATCATTTTAATGAGGGCACAGGAGCCGATGCTGCTGACAGTTCTGGCAACGGGAATCATCTCGCTATTACTGGGGCGACGTGGGTTGATGGCATATACAGAAAATGTCTCTACTTCTTTCAGGGCGACGGCGTGGACTCTGCGAAGATCGCCGACAATGCAAGCATGGTATGGGGCACGAAGCTTACTGTCGCGGCGTGGGCGAAATGCACGAATGCCAGCGGCGCACGGTGCTTAGTAAACAAAGATAATAATCAATCAGGGCGGGAATTTGAATTCGGGCGAGATTATACAGGGTCTGGCATAACGTTTGAGCTTTATACAAACATCTCTGCACATGTACTGGTCATTTCAGGCTTGCCACAAGCAGATATGTTCCGCTGGCATCGTTTCGTTATGGTTTATGACGCGGCACTCGGATATTATGTTGCATACCGCGACGGAAAAGAAATCGGACGCAAGGCAGCGTCTGGCACTGTTAATAATGGCACAGGATTTCTCCTGATAGGCGCAACTGAGTATCCGGCGGGCACTGTATATAACGCCTACGCGAATGTGTACATCGACGAGGTTGCGGTGTTAGCAAACACAGCGTGGACACCGGGGCAAGTTGCCCGCGACTATGTTGACGGAGTAGGGAGGCATCTCGATGATTAAAATCCTTACACTTATTCTGACGCTTTGCGCGATATCGGTGAATGCTGCGACACTCACTTATATTATTTATCGTGAGGGGAACTTCGAACGAGACCGATACCGAGTTTCCGTCTCTACCGATCCCGCAGAGTATCAGAACTTTGTTGACGTTGGCGCTGTTACGATAGAAGAAGCCGACAGGCAACCTTCGCGTGTGACGATTATGGAGAAAAGCTACAACGAAAAATACATCAAGCTTACCTTCACCCCGAAAGACGAAAAGGAAAAGAAACACTTTGAATCAATGGCCGAACGCAACCTAATGCGGCTGATATATAGAAACAGCGTTATCCACCGTTACGATCCTCGTGTCGGTGGATTTGTTATTGAACCGTTTTCAGAGAAATACGGTGAACTACCTGATGACTTTGAAATAAAAATATCAAGCAAATAGAGGAGAGACCTGTGGAACCGTGCAAATTTGAAAACCGTATTATCGAGATGGCGACAAACGTAGAATCAACGAAAACACAACTTACTGCTCTCGATAAACGCATTAACGGATCTTTTGAAAAAATAAGCAAGCACGTTTCAGACGGTAATAAGTGGCGCATGGCAATTATAGGAATCGTTTTTGCGATTATAGTGCAAGGCGTAGCATTCGCTTATAACTATGGGAAGCAGTCAAAGACGCTGGAATATTTGGAAAAAATTGTTACGGAAAGGGAGTGATTGCAAATGAAAAAGACAATCCTGTTCGTTGTGTTAACACTCGCAATTTCCGGCTGTAGCGCGATTAGCAAACTCAAGCCTATCGAGATAAAGCCTGAGTTTACCGCCCTTAAGGCGAATGAGGACGTGAACGCTGTAAAAACTGAAATACAGGGTGACATTGCCGGGCAGATGGAGAAACTCGCCGAAGAGATGCGTGCTACGTTGCAGGCGCAGGCATCTGCGAATATCGGAATGAATAACAAAAGCGAAAGTATATCTGCGGGCGGCGACGTGGTGAGGCATACGGAATCAGTAAATGACACGGAGCTGATGAAGTACATTTTCGCCGGTTTATTTACGCTCCTCGGCTCAATGTTTCTGTACATCAAGCATCGCGATTCAGCGACGATAAAGCAACTTCAAAAAGAGAAACAGGATTACAAGGAAAATTTTCTTGCGCGGTGTATCAAGGATGAGAAAGAACTTGCGGAATGGAGAGTGCATCACGAGAAGGTAAAAAAGGAGGCTGCACATGTTTAACAAACTTTGGACTGCTGCAAAAGTATGGTGGGAGAACAGAAAGTCCGTGGTCATTGATTTCGTGCTCCCTAAGCTCGACTTGGCAATAGAGCCGTTGGCGCATTTCCTTATCGGCAGAGGCATCCCTCAGGCCTCGGCGGTAGCGGTATCAAAAGATACAATCGCATGGGTTAAGGATTACCTCAAGCGGCAGTTGTAGAGTGCCATGCCCGGCCCGTTCGCCGTTGATCCTGACTCACAATGTCTGAAGTGCGCGGACCTGCGAAACTATCCCTGGCCAGGCTTCGAGTGGAGCAATTTTGTTTGTGACGCTCGTGAATGCAAGCATTGGGAAGAAATCCATAAAAAGAAAGAGGAAAGCCATGAACGGAAAACCGATCCCGCGACGTGAGAAACTCTGCCCGCGAAAGAGTTGCCGCAAGGAAATGAGGATTGTTGATGCTGACAAGGATGCTGTCGCGTTACAATGCTCATGCGGCCAGAAGAAAACGTACTACTACCCGCGATGAAGCTATCGGAGCATTTATCATCCGAGGAGTTGGTTTGTCGCTGCGGTAAGTGCGAGCTGTCCGATCCCGCAGTAGTGGCCCGGCACGTTCATCCTCAGCTCGTGGAGAAATTCGAGGAGTTGAGGCTTGCCCTGAAAGTGCCTATCAGGATCAACCGGGGCGTGTCGTGTTGGGATCATCATGTCGCGATATATAAGCAGCAATACCTCACAACGTGGGATTTGCACGTGACCCGCGACTCCCGGCACCTGGTGAGGGGGGAGTTCTTCTCTGCAATAGACTGGTACCCTTCCGGCAGCGCAGAGCTATTCTATGCGGCCATGACCGCAGCGTATTTTCGCTTCTCCGCTATCATCCTTTATCGAAATTTTATACACGCGGACGTGGGGCAGCGGAACAATGTGGTTTTTATCCGGAAATAGAGCGCCGGAATCTAACAAACTGCTAACACTGCATTTCATTACACTGCACTAAATTGCACTACGCTGCATTGATTTTGCGACGGTAAGCGTCTTTTTGAGAGATTTTCGACGGAGTATGATGCTTCGAGGGGAAAGCCGACGAGAGGACTTGAACCTCCGACCCGCTGATTACAAATCAGCTGCTCTACCAACTGAGCTACGCCGGCATGTTTCGAGGACAAACGATAATGTTTCTCATTGTAATGAAAAATCAGTATAATTTGCGAATTTACTGAAAACCTGCTGACACTCTCTGACATCAAAAGATATAACCGCGTTTTTCTACTCGTTTCAGATTATTTACAGTTGTATCAACCAGCGTCCTAGACCATTATACTTAAATGCCACCCCAAAATCAATTACTGTTTCTGGAAAGTCGTGAGGAGTGTAAAGGTTCAGGATGCCGACATGGTGGATCAGGGAGGTTTGTTGGGGAATATTTTTATTTGTAAACTGACCAATCCTTTATTTCGTAGTATTTGCCATCCTTGATGCCTGTCAGATATACCTTGTCCATGCCCTCGTGATCCTGCGGCCCGTAGCCCACCTGTATTCCGCCAAAGTCAAAATTGCCCAGGGCGCTGATCGCATCGATCAACCCTTCGCGCGTGACCTCTTTTCCCGCCTTTTTGAGCCCTTCCGTCAGTATTTTTGTATTGATGAATCCTTCGAAACCGACAAAGCCGGGTGTGTCTTTCGGGAAATATTTCTGCAGGGCTTTCCGGTATTCATTTGCCAGGGGCAGTTGCGCGTCATCATAGGGCGGCGTGACTTGTGAGACGATGCATCTGCTGCTGTCTTTTCCGAGGGATTTCGCGAATTCCTCGGAGCCGATAACATTGAGCGTGTAGAATAATGCCTGGCTCATTCCTGCCTTTTTTGCCTCATGCACGAACTCCGCAAGCACCATATGTGTCCCATAGGCTCCTACCAGTACCACTGCATCAGGCGCGGCTGCCTTGATGAGCTTCAGCGCGGTGGAAACATCCGGAGCGTTTTTGTCGAACGTCCCATAGGCGACAGGGGTTAAGCCATAGGAGGCAAGGCTTGTTTCCGTGTCCTTTTTAATTGCCTCTCCGAAACTGTCATATTGATAGAATACCGCTATTTTCTTTTTATTCAATGTATTGACCAGAACGTTCATCATCGCGGACGTTTCCTGAAAGTAGGAGGCTCGGATATGGATGTTGTACCTCTGGAACGGATTGCGTAGTATCGGCACTACGCCGGTGTAGAAACCGACGAGCGGTATTTTCGCGTTTTTCCAGAGCGGCATCGCTTTCCCTGCCGTGGGTGTACCTACGTAACAGCTGAGCGCGAAAATGCCGTCTGATTCGATGAGTTTTTTTGTGTTTTCGACGCATTTGATGGGATTGTACTCGTCATCATACGAAATAACCGCTATCTTGCGGCCGTGCACTCCTCCTGCCTCATTGAGAGCGTTGATGCAGGCCATCATCCCGCGGTAGGTTTGAGTTCCGAGTTCACCGCCGGGCCCCGTGAGCGCAAGCGAAGAACCGATGAGGATAGCGCTGTCAGTCACCCCCGGTTCCGCAAGGGAGGCCGTTGTGCAGTATGCGGTAAGTATAAGAGACAACAGGATGAATAACTTACGTGGCATGGGGAACATGGTTTATTCCGATACTCCGTGTTTTTCGGCTCTACATTATAATTATAATTGATCGTGAGCCATTTCATATAGTAGGGAAAACCTTACGGCATGGTTTATTTCCCTTAGTGGATTTCCTCAGCTGTGTAAACCAAAAAACCTCTTCAATTGTCAAATAGAACGAAATAACCTATAATATGAGCGTCAAAAACCGGCGGCACTGCCATGTGCCTTGCCTTAATTGAATTACAGAGGAAATTATGCATAGTGAGAAGGCAGTAAAGAGAGTTGTCATGTGCGCGCTCCTTGCGGGCCTGGTGGCCGCGCCGCAGCTTATGGCTCAAGATGAGACGGGTGCTCAGGAGCCGCAGGTGTGCGATGACGTTGCTGCAGAAGAAGGCCCGCTTGCTTCCGAAGACGAGATCGGGGAAGAAGATACGCTTGAGAATGATAAGGTCGGGCGGGAGGCGGAAGAAACGGAAAAACTGTACAGAAAAGCAGTACTCACTTATGAGCAGGGCGATAAGGAAACAGCGGCCAGGCTCTATAAAGAAGTGCTCCTGTCCCTGCAGGGCGAGCTGTTCAATGTGGATGCTTTCTACCGCATGCGGGCAGGATTCGAGGATATATTCTATTCTCTGCGTACTCTCCCGCAGGCACCTGCCGCTGCTTCCGGAGTGGGAGCGTCGCACTACCGCATCCCGATAGATGCGGAGAATGACCTGGTGAAGAAGTATCTGAAGATCTATACCACAGGCGGTTCGAAAGCGAATGTGAAAAAAGCGTTGGAGCGTTCGGGCAGGTACCGGGAGATGATCCTCAGGATACTGAAAGAATACGACCTGCCCGAAGAGCTTGTCTATCTTCCCGTCGTCGAGAGCCTGTACAGCAATAACGACCTCTCGTGGGCGGGAGCATTGGGATTGTGGCAGCTGATGCCTGCGCGGGCGCGCCACCAGGGTTTGAAGATGAATTACTGGATAGACGAACGCAAGGATCCGGAGAAAGCGACACGCGCTGCGGCGCGCTATCTCAAGGACCTGTACCTGATGTTCGATAATTGGCACCTGGCGCTCGCGGCGTACAACAGGGGAGAGTACGGCCTTGCGCGCGATCTGCAGTTCTCGAAGGCAACGAACATTACTCAAATGAGCGAGCGCAACGCCGTCCCGAGAGAGACGGAGAATTTTGTGCCGCAATTCATCACAAGCACGCTTATCGGCGATAACCCGGAGAAATATGGTTTTGATATTCAATACGAGCAGCCGCTGCGCTATGACGAGGTAACGGTGAACGCGGTGATCGACCTTGCGGTGATAGCCAAGTGCGCGGGTGCCGACCTTGCCACCATCAGGGAGCTGAACCCTGCGCTGAAAGCGTGGTGCACGCCGCACAGTTATCCGGATTTCACGCTTAAGATCCCCGCGGGCACAAAGGCGGCGTTCCAGACGAACCTTGCGCAGGTAAAAGAGCTTAACCCCACGCAGGGATACATAAAGTACCGGGTGGTCAAAGGCGACTGCTTAAGCAAGATCGCAAAAAAATTCAATACGACCGTGGGGAGTATCAAAGAGGATAACAGGCTCGCCAAGCAGAAATTCCTCCGGGTCGGACAGACGCTCATGATCCGTCCGGGAAGAAAATATTTTGCAGGGAAAGAGAAACGGGGCTGATGGAACCTTTGCTTATCACCTCGCGAACGAACGCGCGGATAAAGCATCTTAAAAAATTGATGGCTGATAAGGAGTACCGCGCCTCCTGCGGCGAGTACGTGATCGAAGGCAGGCGCGTGCTCGATACCGTGCGTTCCCCGCTCGAGATCTATGTCGAGGAAAACGCCGAAGTGCCTGCGATCGAGTGCAGAAAAACGTACCGTGTTGCAGCGCAGGTATTCGCCTCCCTTGCTTCTACCGAACACAGTCAGGGAGTGATCGTTGTCGCGCGCATCGCCATAAAGGGGCCGGACGCTCTGGACCCCGCTGCACGCTATATCCTTTTTGATGCACTGCAGGACCCGGGCAACATGGGGTCTATCATTCGGACAGCCTGTGCTTTTGGCATCAAGGGGGTCATACTGACCCCTGGCTGCGTGGACCCTTTTTCGCCGAAAGTGGTGCGTTCTGCTGCCAGCGGCATCGAAAAAATAGACATTATAAGGATCGCCGCGCTCTCAGAACTCGAGGGCTGCACCCTCATCGGCGCGGACATGGGCGGCAAAGCCCTCACGGGATTTGCGTGGCCCTCCTCGTTTATACTCGCCATCGGCAGCGAAGCGCACGGCCTCTCGCCTGAGACGCGTCGGCGCGTTTCTTCTCTCATCTCGATCCCCATGCCCGGAGCTATGGAATCCCTCAATGCCGCGGTCGCAGCCGGCATCCTGCTTTTTGCCGCTTCGGTTGACCCTTCTGCCAAAGATAAGATACAATAAAAGTGAGTGATAGTTTCCTTCTCTGCAGCGTTTCCGGCGCGGCATGAAGGAGGGGGGGACAATGCAAAGCCAGCAAGCAGCAGTGGAATTAAAAAGTGTTATGGCGGCCGCGGAGGATGACCGTTCCTTCAGGACATTTGTGAAGGCGGTAAAAACTGCGGGGCTCGATAAGATACTCTCCGGCGATAC
>MGVN01000125.1:7523-8299 GCA_001800515.1 Elusimicrobia bacterium RIFOXYB2_FULL_49_7
AAGCGATGTGCTGCAGATGGGGACGCTGCGGACCGTCGAGGGTGATGTGCTCACTGTTGTCCCCTGCGACGGGATACGGGTCAACAACGCGGAGATCATCAAAGCGGATATCGATTGCGTGAACGGGATGATCCACGGGATCGATATGGTGTTGTTTCCTAAATGAGATCAATCTGCGGAGGGCTGGTGGAGCTGGGAGTATACTTCGTAGAGGACAACGGCTGCCGCGCAGGAAGCATTGAGCGAGGAGACCGTTGAGGTGAAGGGAATGGAGACAAGGAAATCGCACCGTTCCCTGACGAGCCGGTGAAGGCCCTTGCCTTCGCTTCCGATGACGAGCGCCAGCGGGAAGGTGAAACGTTCGGTGCGTATGTCTTTATAGCCTGCTTCGGCCCCGCATACCCAGAGGCCGAGTTCCTTGAGCCGTTCTATTGACTGCGCGATATTGGTGACGCGCGCGACAGGAATATGCTCGATGGCTCCCGCAGAGGTGCGTGCGACAGTTTCCGTAAGGCCGGTGGCGCGCCATTTCCCCATGATAATGCCGTGCGCTCCGAATGCTACCGAACTCCTGATGATCGCGCCCACATTATGCGGGTCTTCAATGCCGTCCAGCACGACCACGAACGGGTTTTCTTTATCTTTTATTTCCCTCCAGAGATCATCGAGATCAAGGTATGCCGCCGCCGCGACTTCCGCTATAACACCCTGATTGTGTTCCGCGTCATAGACATCGAGCCGTTCCGGAGGGACGTGGTGGAGGGGAATGCCCTTTG
>MGVN01000126.1 GCA_001800515.1 Elusimicrobia bacterium RIFOXYB2_FULL_49_7
GCAACTGCATTGTCCCAGCAATTCCCTTTGCGACTCATGCTCTGAACGACACCGGAGCGCTTCATAACACCCGTAAAACCAGAACAACAATATTGGAGGCCTCGGTCGCTATGAAGAATCAATTTCCAGACAGGCCCACGATCGCCCACAGCCCGATAAAAGGCCACAAGAACCGCTTCATGCTTCAACGAATGACTCACAAACATAGTCTCTTTTGTTTTTCGCAAGAAAAGAAACAAAACCGACAAATAATTTAAATGCTCGAAATATTTTAGAAATAGTATTCCCTTCAAATTTGAACGAACTGAAGGGAGGTACTAACCTTTGTGGAGATTCCGAGGTACTCGTAAATGGCAGGGCCTGGCGGAGGAAGAGACGTTTCCAGAGCCGATAGGCAGTGCGAAGGGAAAAATATACTATAAAAACGTCCGCATCGGACACGCAAAGCCCCTGGACCTCATTGCCAATGGACTCCTCAGACACTCAACCACTCAACCCACAGGAGAATCAAAATGATTCGTGCATGGCTTGGAATCGACAACGACCCGTTCTCACTCGAAAATATTGACCTCCTTTCCCAGCAACAGGGATGGAAAAACCCTCCTCACCGTTATCGATGAAGCCCATCTCATGGATATCGAGATCCTAAGAAAACTCCGGCTCATGTTCGATGAGTTCCCGAAAAATCACAATATCATCCTGTTCGGACAAACAAACATTCTTTCCGGCATGTCACTGAATGTTAACTCGGACATCAAATCCAGAATCACCTTCTCGGCAACGCTGGCCGTCCCGGCCAGCTAAAAACCAAGGCACTAAATGCAAAACAATGACATGATGAATGCATGCTTTAAATACTTCGATTTGTTGACATTAACTCACAAATAATGTATCTTCAAAGTAGATACTTAAAGGAGGAACAATGCAAACCAAAATTCAAAAATGGGGAAATAGTCTCGCAGTGAGAATACCTAAACCATTTGCTCAAGAAATTCACATGGGTGACGGAACCTTAGTTGACCTATCAATGGCCGATGGCAAAATGGTTATTACGCCATCCCAAGGAATGAAACTTTCTCTGCAATCACTTCTAAAAAACGTAACAAAAAAGAACATTCACTCTGAGACTGATTTTGGAAGTCCTGTTGGAAAGGAAGTTTGGTAATGGCTTCTTCATATTGTCCTTCCAGAGGAGATATTGTGTGGCTGAATTTTTCTCCACAGGCAGGTCACGAACAAGCTGGTCATAGGCCAGCTCTAGTTCTTTCACCAGAATCATACAATAAGAAAACAGGTCTTGCACTTATGTGTCCCATAACAAGCCACGTGAAAGGTTATCCTTTTGAAGTTTTATTACCAACAGGAAGTCATGTATCAGGAGTCGTGTTAGCAGATCAAGTGCGAAATCTGGACTGGAAAGAAAGAAAAGCTCAGTTTAAAAGTAAAATTGCATCTCCAGTTGTAAGAGAAGTTTTGAATAAGCTTGGCGTCTTAATTGACACATGAAATAAATGAACCAAACGAAAAACAACCGAACAATCAAAGGCAGCGCACATTGCCGTCCATGGACAATGTGCGCAAAGGCAGGCTCAGGGTCCGGCCCACTGTTGCGTTATCATAAGGAACCGGTCTAACCGATGACCGCGTTCACAGCCCGAATCGCATCCGCTGCGGAACTTGTTATTCCGCCGGTATAACCGGATCCTTCGCCAATGGGGTAAAGGTGCCGAGTATTCACCGACTCAAATTTATCGTTTCGGGTAATCCGAAGCGGGGCCGTGGTTCTTGTTTCAGCGCCCATCAACAGGGCATCCGAAGAGACAAAGACGGGATACTGTTCCCTCCAAACGGCAAAGGCGGATAAAAGTGCGTCGTTTACAAACAGGGGAAATATACCGTGCAAATCCGCGGACATGGTCCCGATGGCGCACGAATTACGATTCAAATCGCCGGAGACTTTTCCGTTCAGAAAATCCAACAAATTCTGGGCAGGGATCATATTGCTCCCGCCCCCGGATAGAAAGGCCTTTCGTTCAATATCCTGTTGAAACCAAATCCCGGCCAAAGGATGGAGAGAGGGGTAATCCGTGGTCCGGCAAGTAACCACCATGGCCGCATTAGAAAATTTCGATGACCGAGCGGAATCGCTCATGCCGTTAACCACCATCATACCGTGTTCAGAGGAAGCGTTAATCACCTCTCCGCCGGGACACATGCAGAAGGTATGGACGCTGCGGTTTATTTTCTTATCCGTGTAATGAAGAGAATAGGTGGCCGCCCCTGCAGCGGAGACATCCGGAGAGTGATCGCCATACCGCATGCGATTAATCACCTCAACCGGATGTTCCACTCTCACCCCTACGGAGATCGGCTTCTGCTCGAGCATCACCCCCTTTTGATGGAGCATCTCAAAAGTATCACGGCTGGAATGACCCACGGCCAGATAGAGGCTGGAGCAACGATATTCCCGCTCTCCGTTGATGATAATGCCGACCACACACCTGTCCGATAAAAGCAGATCCGTCATTTTCGAACGGTAGTGTATCTCGCCGCCCCGGTCGAGGATATGGTTCCGCATATTGCGCACGATTCCGCACAACACGTCCGTTCCCAGATGCGGCTTGCTGACCGTGGCGATTTCTTTCGGTGCACCGAAACGAATGAAGGTGTCAAGCACCTTGTTAATGTGGGCTGAGTTGATGGCCCGGGAAAAAAGTTTACCATCCGAATAGGAACCTGCGCCGCCTTCGCCGAACTGGATATTCGATTCCGGATCAAGCACTTTCTTCGTCATGAAGGCGTGCACATCCACCGTGCGTTCTTCGATTCTTTTCCCTCTATCGAATAGGATGGGTTTGAATCCGCGGGCAATCAGCTCAATCGCGGCAAACAGACCGGCAGGACCCAAGCCGATGATAATCGGTTGTTCCCGGCTCCCGCTCTTCTTAACGGGCATATGCAAATGGGGCAGGATGACATTCAAGGGTTTCTGCAAACAGTATACTTCTTCCTAACCGCCATAGTCCAGAGCGGAGCAGCCGATTCTTCCCGGAGGGTTACCCTTGCAATACAACAAGGGGCATTTTATATTGCTCGCATGATAGAACGGCCTAAGACACCGCAACGCGATCGCTGTCTCCAGTGCAACCGATCCCGCGCCACCTGTTTTTGCGGGTTTGTCAAGCCATTTGATACTCAGACCCGTTTTGTCTTATTGATGCACCCCAAGGAATTCAAGCGGCAAAAAACCGGGACCGGCAGATTAACCCGATTATCGCTTCGTCATTCGGAGATAATCATGGGGTGTGATTTCTCGGCAGATGACCGTGTGAGAAGATTGCTGGCTGACCCAGGCTATTATCCGGTTCTCCTTTTTCCAGGACCCGGCTCCCTTAATCTCTCACAAGGTCATGCCCTGACACCGCCGGAAGGAAAAACATTGTTAATCATGGTAATCGACGGGACCTGGGCCATGGCGAAGAAAATCATCCGGTTCAGCGACAATTTACGCGCGTTGCCCAGAATTCATTTTACCCCGTCCGTCCTCTCGCGTTTTCATATCAAGCGGCAACCGGCAGCACATTGCGTTTCTACTATTGAGGCAGTGTATTATCTGTTGGATATCCTCGACCGGCAGGGCATGGAAGCCCTGGAAGGACGCCACACCTCTTTGCTTGAAACCATTGATTCGCTGGTTAACTTTCAGAAACGGTATGTTGCCGTATCTCCCAAGGCACCCCGCCGTGCATAGTGTTTTTAGACCAATCGGATGAATGCGGTCTCGGTCATGCCGCTTTGCACATCGCGAACCACGGCCTTCCATCTTCCTTTTTTATCATTGAGGGCAAACGGTACGTTGAGTGTACCGGTATGGCCGTTGAGCGTGATGTTCTGGCTGTAATAATAGATCCATTTCCCGGCTGGAGAATAGACATCGAGGTGAAGGGTATGGCCCGACAAGGTGCGACCTTCCGATACCAAAGAAACCTCCATAACGCAGGAATGTCCTACGTGGATTGTTTTGGGTGCGCGAATCTTTAGGCATTGGACCTTGGCCGGCAACAAAGCGAATATCTTGGCCTCCAGCGGCTTAAAAGTAAAAGTATGCGCGTCTTTAAACCCGAGATAGGAATGCTTGCGGACATCATAAAGATGCGCCTTCTTGGGAAAGGTAACCTTCACGGGGACAGAAACATCATAGGGTTTTAACAAGAATCTTTTAACCTCTCCACCCAGGCTGCCTTCTTCCAACCGGGGAGGATGAGTATAGCCCAATGTAACATATTCCTCATCTTGGTTGGCAAAGCAAACCGTTTCCAGACCCGGCACATGGCTTCCATTCCGGTCTTCAAGTCCCACTCGGCGTTCGATGCCCGCCAGAATAAAAAGCGCTTCCAGCACCTTTCTCAAATCATTTCCGGCTTTATGGGTCGCATCATGGCGCACATCACGATAGTCCTGCAAATCGAAATTGAGATAAACCGTCTTTCCTTTGCCCACGGAATGGAGAATCAGACAATCCGAAGATCCGCTTTTGCCAAGCACCTCGGCACGGGAAGTCGCCTTAAGACGTTCGGAAGCCGGGAAAGCGATTTCCTTTCCCATTATGCCCAATCCGGCGGCATGGGGTGTCAGACGAATATTGCCTTTTGAAGGTTTTCCGGATTGACGTACAAGACCGAAAAGCTTATCAAGCCGGCCCTCTTTCTGCTCCACCCCGTGTTCATTGAATAAACCAAGAAGATTATCCGCCACCACGATACCGCCTTCGCGTACATATTTTTCGACGGCCAGCGCCTCGCTCTCCGAAAAACAGACGGACCCTGACATGAAAAAGATTTTCTCCCGCGCAGGCAGAAGGCCTTGTATCTTGAGTTGGGCATAGGAGCGGAAATGGTGCTGTCGGCCGGTATCTTCAATGGCAAAAACCAGGCTTTCGCGTCGCTTGCGGAATTCGTTTCGAATAAATTCATCCGCAGACGAACGCCGTATCCACGCCTCCCCCAGCGCCGCATTTTCCAGCATCCAGTGCGCATGAATGGAGGATTGCGAATAATGAATGCCGATCTTATCCTCCAAGCGACGACCGTGAATGATCATCCTGCCGATGCCCTCCTGCATCTCTCTGAGATGCGGTCCGAGCAATTTCGCACGGTAGGTGGGACGCTTGTCCGGCAGCGTCAGCAGAGCGCCGTCTTTTTCATGGTTGTCCCAGAAAATAAAGGCGCGATCTCCGTGAAAAAGCTGAAACCACATATGACGAATTAGGACCGGCGAATTCCCGAAATAGGGGCTCATGGTAATCAGGTCCGGATTCAGAGAGCGGATGATTTCGAAATTATTGCCCATATTATACGGGATCATGACGTCTACGGAACGGCAGAGACGTTCAAAATCCCAGCCGCCGAACGCATTGGGAGCCTGCAGACCCGTGGTTCCAAAACGGCCGTGCGAATCGACCGAACGGCCGATATCACGCGCAAAGCTCAGCGCATCGGCCATGGACTTCTCCATAAAAGCGCGATGATACATCCAGGAGGAGATGTTCTTTCGTTTACGGCCTTTATTCTGCTGTATCGTCATGTGGGTGGTCATGGGAAAGACTTCGTCCCAAAGGGAGAAATGGGATTCCCAGGTCTGATTCAGCGCGTCAAGGGTGATAAATTTACAGCGAAGCCATTGCCGGAATTGGTTCATGCAGGTCGGGCAGAAGCAGAAATCAAAAGGGGCGGCCTGATCCGCAATACCGATTTCGTCCGCAATATTAAAAAACAAAGGCGCACTCTTCCGCTGGACATCCACGGTCTGACGCATCCGATCCGCAATCAGTTTTCGCGTGCTCTCTTCGGAGAGGCAATGCTGACGGGTGAGCAAGCTTGAAATCGGCAGAGAGAAATAAGGATCCGTCTTGGCCTTTTTGTTTAAGAAGTCTATGTAGGGCTGGCGATCGTAAACCCACATCTTCGCCGCGTTGCGATGATACCAGGAAAAGGCTTTGGGGGCGACCTGATCGATATAGGTAGTATTGAATTGTTTCAGGTTATGATTGCGGACAGAGGCGCTATACGTCACCGCGCCGTCAATGCCGTATTCCGCCAGTTTTTCAGCGCACCCGAGAGGATAACTGGCCCAGGTGACCGCATGGAAATCGTCCCAGGATTTATCGATGGGGGTGATCAGGAATTCGTTCTCCGCCACAGCCTCATTATTGATCTTGCAGAGCAACCGGTTAAAAACGGTCAGCGCACTGGTTAAATGAAGACGGAATGAAAAAGCATTCTTGGCTTGATTGAAGATCAGTGGAATATCGGCGACCAGACGATTATGCGCATCCACCCAGTGTAATTGAATCGAACCGGTCAATGTCCCTTCCACCGGTATCTTTCCAACCAGGGTCTCTCCGGGAAAATAACCTTCAGGCTTGTTCATCAGGAGTGCGAGATGAGGATCACGGCAATATTGGATTTCAAATATTCTCACAGTCACCTCCGGCATAAGAATCAACAGCGCTATTCAAAATACATAGTTGACAACTTTCCATGCAATTCAGCTGGAGAAGTCAATTCACTTATACGGTAAAATCGGTCAGGCATTCCACAACCTCATCCGCGTCTGCGGATTCCAATTCCCCGGGCGCCGAAAAACCGGTCCGTACCGCCAGTGTTTTGGCACCGATATGTTTTCCACACCGGACATCGTGAACCGTATCCCCCACCACCCAGACTCCGCTGAATCCGTTAGGATAATATTGCCGGGCTTCGGCCAATGCTTTCTCCGCCACCGCCTCACGGCTTTCTCCGCCATCACCGAAACCACCGCAGGAAAAATAACGCCACAAATCCACAGCGGATAATTTAATCTTTGCCCCCTGTTGCAGGTTACCGGTCAGAAGAGCACAATAGTGTGTGCCGTGAATACGTTCCAAGAATTCCCGTACCCCCGGATAAACGATCCAATCCTCCGGTGTTTTAGCCACCTCCGTAAGATAGGCAAGATACCGGGATTTGAAATCGGTCCAAGCATCCGGCAACGTCTTTCCGGAAGGCGGCCGGTTGTCAAATAGGGCTTTGAATATCAGATAATCGACCTTGCCGGCAAAGTGGGATTTACGGAATCGAAGGGCATACCCTACCACCTCTTCGGCCGCCTGTTTAAAGGCGCAAAGACCGGCCCCCTTCGTATGAAGAAGCGTGCCATCAATATCGAATAAAAAAAGAAGGGGTTTCATTCTAAGGTCAGATAACCGAACAAATGGGGTGATTTATGGTCCGGATGGGATTCCGCCATCTCCCAGATGAGAAGTTCCTGAAAATGAGCCCATCCGTTGCGGCCTATTGCCTCGGCAAACCGGTCTCGCGCCATATTAAACCCGTATACAACGGCGTCCGGATAGGGGGCGAAGGCTTGGCGGGCAATCTTGAGCTCCACACACCACGCCTCTTTTTCAAGTTTGACC
>MGVN01000127.1:0-3040 GCA_001800515.1 Elusimicrobia bacterium RIFOXYB2_FULL_49_7
TCTCCCGCCGCCGCCAAGGTCACATGAATCTGAAGCCAATAACTCTGGAGCGCAGGCATGAGCTGCTGACTCGCCTCTTTGGGAAAAAGTGAGGCACTCACATAAAGCATAAAAATGACAGGGCCGGCAATGGCTTCCAATACACGGGAATTTATTTTTACCGCAGAAATCAGGTAAGTCAGTGCAGCAAACCAGGCTAATACCGTGAAATATTCAAACATATTGGTGAGCGGCAGATGGCCGCTGGCAATAGAACGAAGGACCAAAGCCACGGTCTGAAAGACCAAGCCGCTTGTGATAAACAGGGTCGCTGCAGAGGACAAGCGCTCCCGATTCAGGGCCATATAGGCAACGTGGCAAACGGTGGAGAGGAAATAAAGAACAAATGATATCCAGAAAAACATGACATCCATGAAAATCCCTATCCTTTCACATCAATGGTAGGCTCCACAGGAACACGGCGGGCCGGAAAATAAAAGACCAGAAGCAGGCCCAATGATAAAAGCACAAACCCGGCTATCACAACCGGTACACCCGGATTCTTCCGGATTTCAAGGCCTGTGTAAAGCAGCGGCGTATACGCCTCTGCCTGAATATGATATTCACCCTGAGAATCATGAAAGGTGGGGTGATTGAAAAAGAGCCAACCGGACTGCAATGTATCCCCGTTTTGGGCCAGCAGGTGATATTTCAAGGCCGGGTTGCCTGGCTCATGGGAACGATTAGCCGGCTGTTTGTTTGAGAAATCAATCATAAAATCACAAAAATAATCGGTAATAAACAGATGCAATCCGCCCGCTAAGGTCACTTGTCCGCCATAAGGAACTACCACGCTCGTGTCCCATGCGCTCCTCTCCCCGCCGCGCCGCCTCACATGCAATCGCGCGTCCCGAATGCGCTCAGCCAAGGCACCATACTGATTTTGGTAAACATGATAATCCTGATAAACAAGCGGCGAATTGACTTCAATGGCATGGCGCTTGAGTACACGTCCATTTTCAAGAAGGACCGCCTGGGTGATATAATCCTTTACATCGCCTGCTTCGTTTCGGACCACCCGAAAATCATCGACCCGCACAATCCAGCCTGTTCCTTTAATCAGCGCATGCTCTCCTGCAAAGAGTTCCACATGCTCTGTTGTTGAGCGGAGCCGGGTCATACCAGCCCCCCCCATCAGCACGACCACCCCCACATGAAGGAGCAATGAACCCGTCTTATAAAAGACCCCTTTTCCAACCCGTACCGTTTTCAAGGTACGGAAGATTTTTGTAAAGAGACAGCATAAAAGATTGAGAACCAGAAGCCCAAGCAGGAAATTAAAGGAAAGAGTGAAAAATATCTGCGGTTTGATGATACCTGCTAATGAGATGACCCCCACCATGACAAAAATGGCCAGGGTAAGCCTTAAATCCGAGAGATACCTTAAAACTGAATTCATGGAACCCAAAAGATAGTAAAAAGGTTACTTTCTTTTCCGCTTTTGACCGGCCAAGTGCTTCTTCCTGGATAGACAGAGACGGCACCGTTCATCACTACACCATTGACAGGAGAAACAATCCTTACACGGATGTTTTTTATCACTGCTGCTGCACGCGTCGGGCTGAAAGACCAATCCAGGCAGGCCCAGAACCTTGACGAAAGGCATATTCTTTATTTACGGAGCATACAGCCGAATTTGGAATCCACCGCGCACTTTTCCACATAAATCCGATAATCGGATTTGGGCATGGCGTCAGTCACTTTCTGAAGCTCTGCAACGGTCAAAAAACCCATATCAATGGCCGCCTCTTCCGGACACCCCAGTTTTAACCCCTGCCGTTTTTCGATGATTTCAATGAATTGGGCTGCTTGCTGGAGGGAAGAGGGGGTACCGGTATCAAGCCACGCCACACCACGACTCAGCTTTTCCACTTTGAGCTGTTGGCGTTCCAGATAGACCCGATTTACGTCCGTAATTTCATATTCCCCGCGTGCTGAGGGTTTTAGCTCTTTGGCCACCTGAAGCACACTGTTATCATAAAGATAAATTCCCGGAACCGCATAATTGGACTTAGGCTGCTTCGGCTTTTCCTCTATGGACAAAACCCGGTCATTCGAGTCAAACTCAACGACACCATAGCGCTCCGGATCATCGACATAATAACCGAAAATAGCAGCACCCTCTTTGAAGTTCCGAAAAGCGTTTCGAAAATTGGATAATTTACCATAAAAAATATTATCGCCCAAAATAAGGCAGGAAGATTCCTTGCCAATAAAAGGAGCGCCTAAAACAAAGGCCTGCGCCAGCCCATTAGGCACTTCCTGTACCACATAGGAAAAACGGACACCGAACTGAGAACCATCCTTAAGTAGCTTCTGAAAATGAGGAATATCCTGCGGAGTCGAAATGATGAGGATATCCCGAATCCCCATCAACATGAGCGTACTTATCGGATAATATATCATAGGCTTATCATAGACAGCCTGAAGTTGTTTCGAGATGACGGTTGAGAGCGGATAGAGGCGGGTACCAGAACCGCCGGCAAGAATGATACCTTTCATGAGAGTACTCCTTTGAAGGTCTTTCGATGTATCCGGCAAGGGCCATGGGCGCGAAGCAATCGGTAATGTTCCCGTGTGGGATATCCTTTATGTTTTTCGAAACCATAAACAGGGTATGTCTTAGCCATGTTTTCCATGTATCGATCGCGCTCGGTTTTAGCCAATATGGAAGCCGCCGCCACTGTCGCAGAACGGGCGTCCCCCTGAACCACGCTCTTCTGCACATTGGGCAGGCCCGGAATCTTCTGATTGCCATCCACGATCACAGGATATTCTTTCCCCGTCATTTTGATAGCTTGGCACATAGCTGAGAGTGAAGCGTTCAGAATGTTCATTTCATCAATATCAGCAGGTGAGACCCAAGCAATGGCCCACACGTCGGCTTTTTCCCGGATAAGCAGGGCAAGCCGCTCCCGTTCTGAAGAAGAAAGCTTCTTGGAATCCCGTAATCCTTCAATTCCATGATCCGGGGGAAGCACCACCGCAGCAGCCGCGACCG
>MGVN01000127.1:3139-7488 GCA_001800515.1 Elusimicrobia bacterium RIFOXYB2_FULL_49_7
TCATATTAATCTGCGCTCATCACTACTCGGCCGGAGCAAACCTGCCGAATCGCTTCCGGGTAAATCCGATGTTCAACTGCCAGGACCCGCTTGGCAAGCAACTCAGGCGTATCATCCGCCAGGACCGGAACCTTTTCACATAGTATCACAGGACCATCATCATACGCTTCTGTCACAAAGAAAACCGTTGCACCACTCTCCTTCTCTTTACCTGCAATAACCGCTTGATGCACATTCATGCCGAACATTCCTTTACCCCCATATTTGGGCAACAAGCCGGGATGAATGTTCAATATTTTGCCCTTGAATGCCTGAACAACGATTGCAGGAAGAAGCTTCATGTATCCGGCGAGCACAATCAACTCAACATTATTATCAACAAGTAGTTGCAGCAACTTATTATCAAACTCTCTTGTGTCAGGAAATTTGACGGCACTGAAATGAATAGCTGGAATCCGGTACTGTCTGGCCCGCTCTAAAGCAAAGGCATTGCTGTTATTGGAGAGGACAAATGCAATGTGTGCGGGCAGTGAATTGTTTTCAATTTCATCAATAATGCTTTGGAGATTAGAGCCGGAACCGGAAGCAAAAACAGCCAATGTTTTCATAAATTAAAAATACTCCACCACTCATCACAAAAGCAAAATCATTTTAAAATGACCTCTTTTTTAGCGAAATAGCTTTGTTTTAACATTTTCCATTATTTCTATTTTTTTGTAACTACCCACTTTACCCCTTTTATTATTTTTAGTATATGTTTAAGAATTTTTTCACAACAGGGGAAGTTGCTGATTTTATTGGCGTATCAAAAAAAACGGTGAAAAATTATTGTGCAAAGGGCATAATAAAATCAACCGCCAACCCATTAACCGGATATCGAAGGATATACCGGAATGATTTTAATGATTTCCTTAAAAATTCGGGTATTCCCTACAACCCTTTCGAATCATCCGGTCCTCAAAAATTTCTGATTGCAGATGATGACGCTTTTGTGCGCGAAATCATCCAGCGCATGCTCCGGGATATTAACCGGGATTTTCTGCTTCGAACAAGCGAAAACGGCTACCAGACCTGCCTTGAAGCCGGCGTCTTTCTCCCGGACATCCTCTTTTTAGATTTGAATATGCCTCAAATGAACGGATTTGAAGTCATCAAGGTTTTAAAAGAATCTCCCCACGCCTGCCGCATCCGAATCGTGATCGTCACCGCCTATGCTTCCGATGAGACGCGGGCTCAATTAGCCCGGCTCGGAATTCACGAAGTGCTTGAAAAACCCTTCACGTTTAAAGAACTATCGGCTTTTGTACAATCCATCACCGAAGGAAAAATCGATCATGCCTAACCACATCCTGCTGATCGAGGATAATCCGAAGGATATTTCTTTCCTGATGTCATGCCTTGAAACAACGGCATACACGTTCGATTACGCAAAGAATGCCGCCATGGCCCTCCAGAAAGCAGAGACAATCCATTACGATCTTTTCATCATCTCCCTTGAGCTACCGGAAATGGACGGCCTTCAACTTCTTGAAAAACTGAGCCCTTCAAAACAGGATGCAGAAGCCATCATGGTGGCCAATGCGCCTGATTTCTCTAAAGCCAAGGCCGCCTACTATCTTCAGGCATCCTCCTTTCTTGTCAAGCCTTTTTCCATGCAGGAATTATTGGAAACCATTTCCATGGCCTTTCGACAGCAGGAGCAAAAACGTCAGGAAAAAACAAACAAACATCTATTGGAAGACCGGTTAAAGGAAAAGGAAGGCGAACTGAAACTATTCACTTTTCTGTCGGAATATGAGCGGTCTAAAATAAGCGTCGTTCTTAATGCCCTGGACGAAGGACTGATTGCCGTTGACAATGAAAAAATGGTCGTCTTGATAAACCGAACCGCAGAGCAAATCTTTTCAACAACGAGCACGGATTGTTTAGGGGTCCGACTTGCCTCGCTTCCCTTTGCAGAGGGACTGATACGTCATCTTTCCGAAGGCGATGAGCATGCTAAGAAAGTCTCGCGTTTGTCTCTGGGTAAAAAGGTTTTTCGGGTTTCCTCCCAGCCTATCCATGTGCAGAATAACATAGAATCAGCAGGATTCCTTTTAATACTGCAAGACGCCACCGAGGAGGAAAGAACCGCCCTTTTCCGGGATAATCTGCTGTCCATTGTGGCCCATGAACTTCGAACCCCTCTTACCGCGCTCATCAACTACTTTTTTCTTATCCAGGATAAAGACAGCCCCCAGCCCCCCCCTCTTCTGGATGAGATTCGAGAAACCGTTGAACGGTTGAAATCAACCGTCAATACGTTGATCCGGGTTACCCAATGCAGCGCGACCACTCTGCCGCTGAATTATAAAAAAGTGGACATGACCCGACTAACCACTCATCTTGCCTTAAAATTCCAAAAACAACTGTCTGAAAAATTGATTCATTTCTCCTTTCCCGACATCGGCAAGAATATTCAGGAGTCCGTTTTTACGGATGAGGAGAAGCTTTCCATTGCCCTGGAATGTCTGATGGATAATGCGATAAAGTTCAGCCCGGAACAGGGTCGAGTCACTCTAACCTGTAAAAGGGGAGACGGCTGGTTTTCCATCAGTATTACGGATGAAGGCACAGGCATCCCGGCCACATTTGCCCCTTTCTTGTTCACCCTTTTTTCCCAACAGGAAAACAACCTGGTCCGGACCCACGGCGGCATGGGCACCGGTCTTTTTATTACCCATAACATGATGCGTCTCCTATCCGGTTCGGTGGATTCCCGAAACCTTGAAAAAGGGGCCCAGTTTACATTATATCTTCCTGATCATCGGCCAGAAATTACTTGTTAGGAGAGAACCTATGTCAAAAAAACGAATTCTCGTCATTGACGATGAAAAGTTGATAGTCAAATCCACCTGCATGGCCCTTCAGCTGTATGATCTCGACGCTTTCGGCGCCTTAAGCGGAAAGGAAGGATTGGATGAGGCCCGTCTAAAAAGACCGGACATCATTCTGTTGGACATCATGATGCCGAATATGGACGGATGGGATGTATTAAAAGCGCTCAAGGCGGATCCCATAACCGCCTCCATTCCGGTCATTATCTTCACTGCACGCGAATATTCAAACGGACCGGAAATGGCACGCCAAAAAGGAGCGCTCGATTATGTGGCCAAACCCTTTGAATTGGAGGACCTGGCCATTTTGATTCATCGAAGCTTATCCGGAGGAGAATGATATGGAAATCCAAACGTTATTCGAAACCACAGAGCTCTTCGATCACCTGCCTATCGGCATCATTCTCCTTGACAACGAAGCTAAAATACTGTACAGCAATCAAAACGCCCTTAAATTCTTAGCGGTTTCAAAAGAGGATATTCTCGACCTCCTCATCCCCCTTCCTTCCATTGACGACCGGATACGGGTCCATCTGACGAATCTCAATGGCCCGGTCTCATTTGAAATCTCCATTAACAACCGTACACTTCTCTGCCAACTCAAACCCAATTCCTCGGAACTCCCGGGCAAAGCAACCCTTATTCTGGAAGATGTGACCCGATACAAGTCCATTACAATCCTTAAGTCCGAATTCATCAGCTCCATTCTCCATCGCTTGCGGGATCCTTTAACCAGTATTAAAACATCGCTTTCCCTATTGCAGCACCTACAGGAAACTTTTATGAACCCCGATGCCAAGGAAATCGTGGATATCAGTCTAACGGAATCAAACCGGCTTATCCTTTTCCTGAACGATTTGCGCAATTCCTTTTATATTGAAACCGGCCTTGCGGAACAGGATCTCGTCTTGGAAACCACGAAAGTCTCCTATCTCATCGAAAAAGCGCTTATTGACCTCGGCCGTTTTACGGAGAACCAAAGTGATGTTCTACGGGTCCGCATCTCGGGCAATAGGAACGCGTCCATTTCCGGAGACTTTCAAAAACTGAAAGATGCCTTTCGATGCCTCCTCTATAATGCCCTCCTCTACTCAACGGAAGAAATAACGGTGGAGATCAAACCGGAGTCGGATACGGTTATCGTTCAAATCAATGATTTAGGCATCGGTATTTCAGAAGCCGATGCTCCAATGGTTTTCAAACGTTTTTTTAAGGGCCAAAAAGCAGCGGAGCACAATCCGAACGGAAGCGGACTCGGGCTTTTTATCGCCAAGTCATTTATTGAAATGTCCGGCGGTTCGCTTTACTTCGAAAGCCGTGAAAACAAAGGAACCCATTTTACCCTCACCCTGCCCGTTGCCCGCAACTAATCCAGGAAGAATGGGATATGTTGGTTGATACCGCCAAACAGGATATTATCGGACGCATTGAAAGTCTGCCCACGCTTCCGGTGGTGATGACTCAGCTTCTTGC
>MGVN01000128.1 GCA_001800515.1 Elusimicrobia bacterium RIFOXYB2_FULL_49_7
CGCCAAATCCATGTGGTCTGAAAACGGCGAGGGCGACCCGATAGACCATTATCAGGCGGACAATGAACAGGATGAAGCGGAGTGGCTGGGAAAAACTGTGGCCGACTTAAATCAAAGCAGAGCGTGTGCTTATAAAGATATGGCCGTGCTGGTCCGTACCAACGAACAGACCCGAATCTACGAAGAGGAACTCCGGCGGCGACATATTCCCTGCCGCGTTGCAGGCGGCCGCGGATTTTACGATAGGAAAGAAGTCCGCGATCTCATGGGGTATCTCTTTTTCATATCCAATCCGCTTGACGAAATGTCTTTGACCCGAATCCTCAAAGTCCCCTTACGGGTGGTTCACCGGGAGACCCTGAAAACCATTGAGGAAAGGGCAGGCAGAAGCCAGTGGTCGCTCTGGGAAGCCTTCCAAACACTCGATGCACTCGATATTGCAGCTCCCCAAAAAGAAAATATCGCCCGTTTTACCGACTTGATCAAACGATATATGGCGCTATTCGGTCGCGGCGACCTGGCCGCGCCCTTTCGTCAGATGGTGGCTGAATTAAAGTATCGGGAATACATTGAAATCATGTATAAAGACCGTAAAGAAGAAATTGAAAAACGGCTGGCCGTGGTGAATGAGCTTGAGCACTCCCTGGATCTTTTTGAACAGCGGCAAAAAAAACACGACTTAGCCACCTATCTTCAGGATGTTCTCCTCATGCTCCGGGAAAAGGAGGAAGAGACACACCGGGACGCGGTTTCGCTGATGACCCTGCATTCCAGCAAAGGGATGGAGTATCCCGTTGTCTTTCTGCCGGGCCTGGACGATGAGGTGATGCCGAGCAAGCGGTCGGTTGCGGAAGGCAACATTGAAGAGGAGCGCCGCCTTTTTTATGTGGGCATGACCCGCGCACAAAAGCAGCTCTTTTTCAGTTGGCCTTCAACCCGGTTTCTCTACAACAAACATCGACCGGTCAACCATTGCCGATTCATCCAAGATATTCCAACCGATCTCCTGGCCGCGCCCATCGGAAAACGTGAAGCGGAATTGCGCGAAAAAGTATTTTCAAAATTCTTCAAAGAGATGAAGGAAAGATTTCGCGTCGCATAAAAAACTATCTTATCATCCGAATGACCAAAGAACGTTTTTTCTTTCTCTTAAAAGTCGGTATTACCCTGCTTTTCTTGGGTTTGCTGTATCGAAGCACCACGGTAACCGCCGACCACCTGACCCGGCTCTGGAACGAAGCAACGCTCATCCCGCTTATCCTGTCAATGTGTCTCGGCTTGGCCGGCATTGCATTCGGCATCTTTCGATGGGACGCTTTCCTGAAAAGCCGCGCCATCCCCACCACTCCGTTTACCTCCTCCGCCTCTTTTCTGGTGGGCTGTACGTTGGGTTTCATTACCCCCGGCCGCGCAGGCGAATTCGGTCGAGGCATCTGCTATCCTGCGGTCCCGGCACGTGATATCGCCTGGCTCACTTTGGCGGAAAAGGTCTATTTCACCTTTTTCATCATGTTGTACGGCCTTATCGGCACGCTGATGGCGCTCAAACCGTTGACTCACGCGTTTCCCCATTTACCGGGGTGGCTCTTTCCGCTGCCTGCCATGACATTCTTGATTCTGTGCGGGACATTCATCTTTCATCGTTTTACCGGAAAAGCGGGAAAGATGCAATCCCATTTTCCAATGACCTCGGAATCGCAATTTCACCTTCTGACCCTGTCCGGCATTCTCTACCTCATCTCCATTCTTCAATTCTACCTGATTCTTCGCGCATTTGCCCCCGTCTCACTATCGGTTTCCTTCAGCGTTTACAGCATAACGCTCATCGTGTTGACCCTTTTCCCTTTTTCCATCGGCAATCTCGGGGTTCGGGAAAGCTGCTTTGTTCTGTTGCTTCAGGAAACAGGTGAAATTTCAAACCAGATAGCGCTTTCCGCGGGCATTATGGTCTTTTTTCAGAATATTCTGCTTCCGGCCGTGCTTGGCATGGCCGTTCTTTTCATTAATAAGAAAAGACAACACACGTTGACCCGTTCCGTATAGCCGGGATATTTTCTCTTCGTTTCCGGTCTCACCTCCCCTGTGCTAAGAAGACATCTTATTCTTTTTCTATTTCTCCTGTTTACGCAACAGATTCCTGCGGTCTATCACGACCCGGATGACATCAAACAAGCCGAATCCTTGCACTCTCTGCTGACAAACTACAAGACGATCGAAACGCAACTATTATTCTTCCGGACAATCCGGATGCGGCTCGACTTAATTGCACAATCAGCGATCTTCTTTGCCAAAGAAACACCGGACAATAAAATTTTAACCGCTGAAATCAACCGTATTAAGAACGCTACATTCTCCCCTCCGGCTGTGCCAAGCTTATCTGCCTCTCTCTTTTCAGACACCCTTGCTTTCGTATCAAGCCGTCTTACTCTACTGACAAACGAAAACAACCTTTGCCAAACCCGCTTGCAGGAACTTGTTCCACGTTCTACAATAGCCCCCGTGTCCAAATATCTGCGCCAACTTCAACAAACAGTGGCTGATAAAACACCGCACAATATAGCACTTCATCAAGCCCTATCACGGCAAGCGGACTTGATTGCCAAACTCCGACAGGCGCGCGCAAATCGGATCATTTTTATTACCCATGCGGTGGCCAAGCTCAAAACACTTTCCGCTTCTCTGTCCGGTAAAACCCTTTCCTGTACAGAAATGACCGAAATGTCAAAGACCGAGGAAGATGACACCTCTCTGGTCGAACGTTTCAACCGATTTGAATTCAATTTCTCCACCCGCAACTACTCTTTTGAATGGACGATAACGCCATCCGCCCCGGCCGTACCGCCATCAAGCCCGGACTATACTTATTACAGCATCAACGGAGACGGCGGGAAGAATTGCCTGCGCATTAAAGGCAATGAAAAGTTGCCGGCACCAAGGCCCAAACTGATGCGCCGCACCCAAGCCGATATTGCAAACGAAGAAAAAGATAAGGCAAATTCCAAGTTCAATCTGTTCACCTTTCAATTTGCAGCCGATATTCCGGACAACCCGGAAATCAGCGGAGAGGTCACATTGACGTTTTCGTCGGCAGGTTGCATTGAAATCCGCTTCACCTCTCCCGGCCTCTCTCTTTTTTATCCGTCCATCAATTCCGATTATCCCGACAAAGTGCAGACATTCTCCCCCTATGTTCTAATCGCTTCTTATCAGTTTGCGGCAATTGGAACACAATGCTATCCCTGCAAATGGACGCTGGAAGAAGATAATCCTTTTTCCTTCAGATTAATATGGATACTTCCCGCTCATGCAACAAAGATTCAATAAGTTCTTTCTTTTCCTCTTGCTTGCCGGGTACTGCTATGCGGAACCGGAATGGCAAACCTGCCGCTATGTCACCCAGGGTGAAATCCGCTGCCAGGGCAATACCACCACCTTTAAAAATGTCACTGTTTGCGTTCGAACCGACCGGGGCATCAATATACGTGTAACCCAAATTGAGCCCGAATTAAACAAACCCCTATTATTCATCCAAAACAATCAGAGCACAATCACAGATTCTCTTTTCCCCACTTCCGGCCTAATCCGGAAAACCATTATAAAAGATGAAATCCTGGATTCTGCGGCACTATTGGATTCCACCGGCCTTGTTGTAGGCATTCTATCCACTCGACTTTCCAAAATACCGCTTAACACGGAAGCGATTCCGCTCCCCGCTTCAACCGCTTACGAAAGCGTTGATAAGACGATTCAAATCCTTCTGCACTACACCGCCTACCGATTAAACGAACCGGTTCCACCGGCCACTTTCATCCTGTCAAATGACGAATAAACTGCTTATTCTATTGCTGCTCTTTACCCTGACCGTGCCTGCGGCCAATCCTCCCTTCTCAAAATCCGCCCGCCGCTACCTTTACATTCTGCTCCACGGAGAGGACGGTAAATCGAGTTCAGCAACCCGCACTCTGTTCAAAACAGGCGACACACCGGGCGGACTGATGGCTCACCTTGAAAACCAGTATCACCTAAAAGGTTATGTCTTTGCCTTTCAGATGACCAATCCGGCCGGTTCTCTGGACAGTTGGACCCGTGAATTCAGCGACACCTTGAATCCCACCTGTTGGCTCAGACGGGCAAGAGAGGAACATAAACAGTTTCTTCGGCAAAGCCAGGGCATCACGGACGAAGCGATTCTCGAAGCCATGACGCCACGGGAATTCATTGTTTTTGCCCACTCTTTTGGCGGCTTGGTCTTGCGGAATTACATCTGTTCTCCGGCCTATCGGGGCGACATCGCCCTCTCTGTCTTTATCAACACACCCCATACCGGCTCCGACTATCCCTATATTCTGGAAGTCATGGAAACACGCGGCGCCCTGAACCAGTTAAGCAAAGCGGCCGACCGGACAATCCGCAAAGTGTCATCTTCGGACCTCTATCCGGGTATCCATGCCCTCTTTGAAGGCTTTAAAACCTATGGCAATATTGAAGCATTACTGAAAGACCTTAAATCGATGCGGCAACGGATGCGAAATATCCAAACCACACTGACCTCTGCCGAAACAATGCTTAAACAATCGGTTTCTATTTCAGGCAATCAATTCCAGGCAAAATTCCGGTCAGCAATAATGCTATTAAAAAAAGGTGGAATCGTAGCGATCACGCCGGATGCCGACAAACTAAAAAAGCTCCGACTGGCCGCCAACTTTTCAGCGGCGGAACAAAACGCGGCTGATTTTACCGACTTCTCTCTTTTTCTGAATGCTCTATCGACAGAAGGGTTCAGCAATATGGAAGGCGCCTTTACGGATCTGTCGGATGCGGATATGTCGGCCATCCTTTTCTCAATCAGCCGATTCAAACAATCGTTTTCAGTACCCCTTCCCTCTCCTTCGCTTTCCCAAATGAATTTTGCAGAAGAATCCGCCGCCTTTTATAAAGCCCTTTCCTATCCGGTCTCTCTCTTTCGAGCCAATCAAACCACCCTGCACCAATATGACGAATTACAGGAGCTATCTCAACGCGCCAATCAAATTTCCTTTCAACCGACCCAATCTCAAACCCTCTCATTGCCCGCCGTCAACCTCTCTCCCTTTTCCGATTTTGAAAGCCACCCCTTTGTTCAGGGAATCGAAAACCTTACTTCCATAGAAACCTCGCTGCAACACCTATCCGATGGGGCGGTAGATATGTCAGAAGCAATCGCACTTTGTCAAACTCTCTTTCAATTGTCCAATACCCTGATGCAAAGCCTGGGCACACCCACGGAACAGATGTTCTACACCTATCTTGAAACCTTTCGTACCCAGATAAATACGATGAATATAGAGTTCTCTAAGCTGGGAGGCATACTGGCGGCAAAAGATCTTTCTGCCTATGGCTCCCTTTTTCAGGAAATAAAAGGAAGCACGTTTTTTGGCGAAAAAATATTTGCACCGGATGCGACGCTGCTTTCCAGTTCGGAAGCCGCATTGGCGCAACGATTCCTGGCAAATCTACCTCATTATTTTGGCCCCTCTGCAATCATCGATTTTCCACAAGAAAAATTGAAAATCATCCGTGCTTATATCGCCCTACTCGGCCGGAAAAGCGTTGTTTTTCAACGACCCGACCTTACCGGGCTCTCGGCAAACGACTTTGCGCTACCGGAGGTCTTTACCGCAACTTTTGACTTATCCAACCTTATCCAATTTTACAACCAATGTATCGCCATTCTCTCTCAAGCCGGCAATCTGCAGGCAGAACTGGCCGACCTATATGAACGAATCAATCATCTGATGGAACAACTTTCTTCCTTGTCCAAAGATTCGCCCTCCCCTTCGACAGAAAACAATTCCGCTGACAAAGAAGAATCCGATTATCTCTCTTATATTCTACTGGGCCTATCTGTGGCCAAAACGCTGGGACCTGCTGAAAACACAGCCTCTGCCTCTGCTGCATTAAGCGCCATAGCCGGTAAGCTGGTCAAAACCTTTCTGGACGAAATATGGAAAGAGGTTCAAAACGGCGCCATTCTTTCCGCCGGTTTTTCAGAGATGACTCGTTCCGGTTCATCGGTTCGTCCCAGTGACCCTGCCGTGGCCAACATGTCATCCAAGAACAGCAATCTTGTCCGCTTGAAGTCCGCCCTGCCGGTTGCAGCAGCGGATCAGGCCCTTCAGCAAGCACGGTATCGCATTGTCTATACCACCGGCGTCCTGACCCCCACGGAAGAGGGCACAAAGAGCTTGGACTTGGTCTCCGGTCAGGGAGGCAACACCGAGGCCATGGCGCGTGCTGCATTAGAGGAAAAAATCGAGGCGCTGACCCGGCGAATAAAAGAAGCGCTTGTGACACGTATTCAAAATGCGATTTCCATCCGGTTTTCATCTCTGACTGCAGAAGATCGAAATGCGCTTGTCAATGGCATCAAGCCCGAAGGCGATTTCCTTGAAGCTGCCTGTGTCGCCCGCAAGAACGGCCTCTTTTCAGACTACCGATCACTTGTAGAAGACCAGGCGAATCAAGTTCTTAATGCCTTTTCGTCTGAAATCAATGGGCTTATGGACAAAGCCTCTGACAAGGCAATTAACGGAATAATCGACCGATTAAAGGAGCTGGAAGCAGTCAAAAAAGGAGTTGATTTCCTGGACAAATTCAATCCCGGCATGATTATCAGCTTGTACAACATGTTAAAGGCCGATGGAAAAGAGATGACGCCCGGACAGGCCGCATTTGCACTATACTATTCCCCGCTTCTTAAATTAGGCTTCTATGAGAATGGAGATTTTGTGGTTCCAAGCAGCAGCGGCAAAGGTGAAAAGGTGGCCCTTTTCCAGCAAGCGACCCAGGTTCAACGCATGGAATACCGCGTTTCTGATCCACTGGCCCCCTTTTCCGCCATTTCCACCCTGGCGATAGCACTTGACATTGCCCGAACGCTGGTTCCCGACCCCGGCACACGGGAAACCATCCGGCTCTCCAAAATTGGCGCAGTGAATCTGCTCACCCTGGTAGTAGCGCTTAACCGTCAGGAAGCGTTAGCCGCTTATTTTAAGGAGGGCCACACCCAAGCAATTTCAGGTCTGTGTCAAAACAATCGAACCAATACCCTTCTCTTTGAAAAGCCGTGCGCCTCCTTTCTGTTACCGGGTGCAAAATAAAACATGAAAACACTTTTCTCTCTCTTATTCTTTATTTTCACATTACCCCTTCTGGCAGAAGAACCGCTGCTTTTTTATCGCGACTCTTCCCGTCTGACGGACCTGGTGAGCAAACCCGTTATTCTGTTTACAGAACTGCCGGACACCCTTCGGGGCAGCATCCAAGACTTTATGCCCGATGAAGTCAAGGCCACCTGCATGATCAATTTCTGCAACCCCTTTCCCATTCAATTCATTGATCCCTTTGGCCGTTTCAAGCTGACCAAGCCG
>MGVN01000129.1:0-589 GCA_001800515.1 Elusimicrobia bacterium RIFOXYB2_FULL_49_7
AGCGCCTTTTTAAGAAAGAGGAAGGAATAAGGAAGCCAGGCGATCACATAGAGGAAGACGAAGTGGATGATATGGTTGGCTACATAGCCGCAGCACATAAGGCTGACTGCGGCAAAGAGAGCGGCGGTCTCCGAAAGATTGAAGTTTTTGGCTAAAAGGAATATTCCAATGCCAAAAACAAGAATATGGCCGATGATGAACCAGACATAAGCGATACCGCCCGGTTCGGTAAAGGTTTGGACACAATAGAGCAACCACGCCGGCGGATAAAAGAGGGTGGTCTGCATATCCGCCAAAAATGGCATTCCACCGAAAACAAAGGAATTCCAATAAGGTAATTCGCCCTGCCCAAGACTTTTCATTGTAAAGAGGAGGTTGGGATAAGCCTGTTCGATGATGTCTTCCCACAGGAAGTTCATGCCGAAAAGAAGGCGGTGAAAGAAGAGAAGAAACAATCCGACAAGAATCCAAACGCCGGTTTTCCAGGAAAGAGATGGGAATAAAGCAGGGGGGACAAGAGGTCCCCCCTTGGATACTCTTTTCTTGTTGTCAGCCATCAGGGTGTGGTTTTTAGGCGATCCAATTCCTG
>MGVN01000129.1:620-798 GCA_001800515.1 Elusimicrobia bacterium RIFOXYB2_FULL_49_7
AGCCATTTTTCGAGCAACGTCATCTGTGGACCTTTCTGTCCGCTTTTGGCATAAATATCCATTAAGGCCATAATGGCACCCATGGTTTCCCGGTGTCCGATGTTCGAAAAATCCGCGTCCAGCTGATTGACGATCTTTTCCAGATAAGGTTGCGCGTCCTTCGGTCGGTTCGCATCGC
>MGVN01000129.1:821-3482 GCA_001800515.1 Elusimicrobia bacterium RIFOXYB2_FULL_49_7
CGGATCGACCTTGAGCCCTTGGAGTAGCGGGACTGCTGCGGAATCAATCAGGCCGTCCTGGGCGTAGAGCTGCGCCGAGAGAACGCGTGCACGCCAATCTTTGGGTAGAATGGAAATGCAGCGCCTCAGTTCTCGCCGTGTGGTGGTGAAAATCTCCGCAATATCGGCGCGAATAGCGGCCCGTTCCGCTTCCTTGTCCGGTGTCACGGGCCGTTTCTTGGCGGTTAAGCTGTCGATTTCCGAAGATAGCGCTTTCTCTCGGGCTTGCAACGGCGGGAGCGCGGACCGTTTTTCATAGGCATAACCGATGAAGGCGGCCGCATAATTGGACAACAATTTTTCATTGTCATCGGAGAGATAATATTGGGGTTGGCCTAAATTGGTGAAACGGTAGACGTTGTCCAAGAAGTAGAGGGTGCGATCCAAATCGAGGCGACCGCTTTGCTGCTCGGATTTCAGATGATAAACCAATCCTTCCATGTTCAAATAGGGTTTGAGCCCCATCAGGTTGCCGTCTGAGACCGTGACCGCGAAATAGATGGGCCGTTTGCCTGCATTGCCTTGGACGATGTTTAAGACCATGTAGTCCTGGATGCGGAAAAAGGAGGCGGTCCGGCCGTCCGGAATATCAATTTCCAGGTTCCACTGGCTGAGCTGGACCTTCTTTTTCTCCTTGAGCATATTGCGGCGATGGTTGATGTTTTTCAGAAAATCGGCTTTGGACATGCGATGGGGACGGAACATTTCGTCGAAGATGACGAGCGGAATGTCCAGTTTGGGCTGGTTGTCTATGAGTTGGGCGATGTACCAATCCGTGTTCAGTAGGCTGAGATTGACGACCTTGACGTCACGCCGGATACCGGCCACTTCCTGGGCGAACCAGAGCGGGAAGGTATCATTATCGCCGTTTGTAAAGAGAATGCCGTCGCGTTCGCAGGAGTTGAGCAGGTTGTAGGCGTAGTCATAGGGAACCCAGTTGCCGGCACGGGAACGGCCTTCCCAGTTTACCGTATAAGGCAGCGCGGGCGCGGCCATAAAAAGCAGCAACAGAACCGGGGCCAGCCATCGACGGCGCGCCGGGAAGCGGTTGACCAGAAAATGGAGAAGCGATGCAAAGCCGATGCCGACCCACATACCGAAAAGCATGAAGCCCGGGGTCCAGAAATAATCGCGTTCGCGTACTTCCATCTGGATAGGCTCCGGTTGCGGACCCATGCGGCCGCTTTTTTCCCATTGGACGATATCCCGATATTCCGGAATCGTGCCGTCTGCAAAATTCATATAGAGCGTCAAACCGATGGTACAGGCGAACAACGCCAGTGCAAGGAAGAGGGTACCGTCTCGGTTGCGCCGGTATTGGTACCGGATGGCCCAGATGACGAATAGGAGGGGGAGAAGATACAGGAATAATTTGCCCACCCGTTTGACCGGATTGTCGCCGAGGCGGATTTCGCCCGCAAAAATATCGTTGAAATTAAAGAATTGGACCGCCAGATATCCGCCCATGCCCATGTGTTGATGGTTGATGAACTGGCTGAAGGCGTCACCCCGTCGGTGGAACATTCGCATGATCATGCTTTCATTGCCGTATTGCTTGCGTTCCAGGAAATAGATGAGCTGTTCCCATTTCTTCCCGTCAAAGAAATCGGAAGGTGAGTTGATGACCACTTCGGGATTGTTTTCATCAATGATGGGATCCAGGTAGGAACGGATAGGGATGAAGGCGTGAACCGAGAACCCGATGAACGCAAAGAGGATGAGGTAGAAACAGAAAGACCATTTTTTCTTTTCTTCCTCACGGATGCCGGATTTGGACAGAAAGGGAATGATGGCCAATGCCATATAGACAAGGCCGAGAACGAAATCCAGGCCGTTAAATTCTTCGCCGCCGGAGGGGAGGGCATTCTTTAAGGTATAGAGGGAGACCAGGGCCATGAAGACGCCGTTGAGTTTTTTAGCCGTGTCGAATGCCAGTAGAATCCAAAACGCAGTGAAGATTAAAAGTACCGGAGCAATGAAGAGGAAGCTGCTGATGGAATACATCACTGAAAGAGCGCAGAAACCGATAAGCCAGAGTTGCCAGTTTTTGCGTTTGGTTTCATCTTGGAGAATAACAAAGAGAAAGATAAAAGGCACCGGAATCATGGTGTAAAGGTGGGCGCCGATACCGAGAAAGGCGAGATACATGATAAAGATGAGGATGCGGTCGCCGTGCGGCGTGTCTTTATAATCCTGCCATTTAAAGGCAAGCCAGATTTGGACGCCGATGATGAGCATGGCAATGGCATAGACTTCCGCTTCCACGCAGTTGAACCACCAGGTGTAGGAGAAGGCCACAAAGAGGCCGCCGGTAAAGCCGCCTACAATGGGCAGGAATTTCATCCAGGGGTTTTCCTCTTTGGAGGGATCGAACCAGTGACGAAGCAGGCGCACAATGATGAGATAGAGAAAGACAATGGTTGCACTGTTGGCAAAAACGGAAATCAGGTTGATGCGATAGGCCACCTCCTTGATGAAAAAGAGGGAGAGCGAAACCACCCGTCCGATGATGACAAAGAGAGGGGTGCCGGGCGGATGGGGGATGCCCATGGAAAAGGAACAGGCGATGAATTCGCCGCAGTCCCAGAAGGAGACCGTGGGTGCCACCGTGTGGAGATAGGC
>MGVN01000129.1:3489-4457 GCA_001800515.1 Elusimicrobia bacterium RIFOXYB2_FULL_49_7
GCGAGGATAAAGACCAGCCATCCGAAAAGGGCGGTCATCCGTTTTTCATTGAAAGCCATGAAAGACTCCTGCGTTTATGCTTTAGGTTTTTCCTTGAATGCAATGGGGTCGAGAATACCGTTGACAAAGGTACCGGACTTGTCCGTACTGTATCCCTTGGCCAGTTCGATGGCTTCATCAATGGACACCTTTTCCGGAATGTCTTCAAAATAGAGGATTTCCGCCACGGCCATGCGAAGGATATTCTTATCCAGCAAGGCCACCCGGTCGAGGTCCCAGTTTTTACACTGGCCGGCAATGATCTTGTCCAGTGTCGTTATCTGTGCGGAGACCGCGGTGACCACCCGTTCGGCGTAGGCGAAGGTTTCGGCATCGGGTTTGACCTCCCGCTCAAGGTCGGCCAGCACCTTTTGGGCGGGTTCTTTGCTGATCTCCATGCTGTAAAGGGCTGAGAGCGCGAGCTCCCGCGAGCGATGTCGTTTTGTCACAGGTCCGTGGTCTTTCGTTAGCGTCCGAGCCGGACATTGTCCGATGGACAGACGCTTATCCGGCCATGCCGGGTTAGAGTTGTTTCATCAGGCTGGCCATTTCCATGGCCGACAGGGCGGCATCCCATCCCTTATTGCCGCCTTTGGTACCGGCCCGTTCTACGGCTTGTTCGATGGTATCCGTCGTGAGCACACCGAAGAGCACGGGTACGCCCGTTTCCAGCGAGACCGCGGCAATGCCTTTGCTGACTTCATTGGCCACCATATCAAAATGGGGGGTGGCTCCTCGGATAACGGCGCCGAGCCCGATCACGGCATCATATTTTTCCGACAGAGCCAATTTTTTGGCCACCAAGGGGATTTCAAAAGCGCCCGGCACCCAGACTTCGGTAATGGCTTCTGCGCTGCCGTCGTGACGGACCAGGCAGTCGATGGCACCTTCGCGCAGTTTGGCGCTGATGAGTTCATTGAAACGGCTCA
>MGVN01000129.1:4475-16281 GCA_001800515.1 Elusimicrobia bacterium RIFOXYB2_FULL_49_7
GTCCTTTGGCGGAAAGCATGCCTTCCATTTTCTTTGTCATAATGACCTCCGATTAAACCAGGTGACCCAGTTTTTTCTTCTTGGTATTCAGATAACGTTCATTGCTTTTATTCGGCCGTATCCGGATGGGAATACGTTCGGTAATCACTAAATTATACCCTTCCAGTCCATAGATTTTGCGCGGGTTGTTGGTCAGGAGCCGGATGCGGTGCACGTTGAGATCGGAAAGAATTTGAGCGCCGATGCCATAGTCGCGTTTGTCCGCCGGAAAGCCCAGCGCTTCATTGGCTTCCACCGTATCCAGACCGCCGTCCTGGAGATCGTAGGTGCGCATTTTGTTGGCAAAGCCGATGCCCCGTCCCTCCTGCCTTAGGTAGAGGAGGACACCGCCGTGTCGGGCGATTTCAAGAAGCGCACATTCGAGTTGTTCTCCGCAGTCGCAACGGAGCGAGTGGAGAGCATCGCCGGTAAGACATTCCGAATGGACCCGGACCAGGGCCGGCTTATCCGGACTGATTTTGCCGGAGACCAGAGCGAAATGGCTGTGCCCGCTGATACGGTCCTCGTAGACATGCATTTTGAAGCGGCCGAAGCGGGTGGGCATGTCCGGTGAGGCGATTTCCTTGATCAGCCGTTCTTTTTTAAAACGATATTCAATCAGGCTTTTGATGCTGATGACCTTGAGCTTATGTTTTCGGACAAAGGAGTGAAGATCCTTAATGCGGGCCATGGTCCCGTCTTCATTCATGATTTCACAGATGACACCCGCGGAGGTCATACCTGCCAACCGAGCCATGTCCACGCTGGCTTCGGTCTGGCCCGCCCGTACAAGTACGCCGCCTTCCTGGGCGCGCAGCGGAAAGGTGTGGCCCGGAGAGACCAGATCCGACGGCTTGGCCTGCGGGGCGATGAGTGCTTTAATCGTGAGCGCCCGATCATGTGCCGAAATGCCGGTACTGACCCCTTTGGCCGCATCCACACTGACCGTAAATCCGGTGCCAAAGGCGGAACGGTTGTCGTTCGTCATCATGGGAATGGAAAGCTTGTCGATGAGGTTGCCGGACAGGGCGCAACAAATGAGACCGCGGCCGTACTTGGCCATGAAATTGATCTTTTCGGCCGTTATCTTATCAGCCGCACAACAGAGGTCGCCTTCGTTCTCGCGATTCTCATCATCCGTAATGATGATGAGTTTGCCTTTTTTATAATCCTTGAGAGCGTCTTCAACAGAGGAAAATAGGTTCAAAATCCATACTCCTTCAGTTTGTGTTCGGTCAGGCCCGTTCGATCGGCGGATAAGAGGGATTCAATATACTTTGCTACCTGGTCGGTTTCCACATTCATCCGGTTGCCAATCGGTTTTTCTGCAAAGACGGTCCGTTTCAGGGTTTCAGGAATCAGTGCCACGGTTATCTCATTTCCATTTTTACGGGCCACGGTCAGGCTGATACCATCGAGGGTGATGGACCCTTTTTCCGCTATTTGCCGGGAAAGAGGTCCGTCGATTCGAAGGGTACGTTCGAGACTTTCCCCTTTTCGTTCATCCCGCAAAATAACGGCCGTGGTATCCACATGGCCGGAAACCAGGTGGCCGCCCAATCGATCCGATAGTCGGAGCGCCCGCTCGAGGTTGATTTTCAGACCGGGTCGCGCTTCTTTCAGGGTGCTTCTATCGATTGTTTCGGGAGAGGCAAAGGCAATGAAGCCGTCGACCGCGACTTTCTCCGCAGTAAGGCAGACACCATCGGTTGAAACAGAGTCGCCGGGTTTAAGGTCGGATAGAATGGTTTGGCAGGCAATGAAAAGTTCACGGCCTCGGTTCCGGTGAGTCACGCTTTTTAAAGTGCCGATTTCTTCAATAATGCCCGTAAACATACGTTACGCACGCCTTGCTTTAATTAACAGATCATTGCCGATTTTTCGAACGGTCATTTCTTTCAGGGCAATGGCTTCTTTTATGGAGCCGGTTTTTTTTCCGCTTAACAAAGGAAGGCCGCTCATGAGCAGTTTAGGGGCCATGAAAAAACAGAAGCGGTCCACCCCTTTTTGGTCGATGAAATCGGTCAGGACCGAACGCCCGCCTTCCACCAGAAGGCTTTTAATGCCAAGCTTGCCCAGAGCCGTCAGCATGGCGGAAACAGGCATGCGTTGAGACCGATGGTTCAGAGAGACGTATTCCACAAACGGGATGGTCGGATGGGCGATTCGTTTGGGGGTCATGAGCATTGTCCGCACCTCTTTTGCGCTCTTGGCCAGTTCAGAAGAACGCGGCAGATCTTTTCCGTCCGATAGAATAATGCGGATCGGATTTCGGCCTTTGACCGTGCGCACCGTTAGAAGTGGGTTATCGCAGAGCGCTGTGTTCAGACCGATGAGCACCGCATCATGAACCGAGCGCAGGGCATGGACGAGTTGACGGGATTCCTCGCAGGATATCCATTTTGAGTCCCCGGAATCTGCGGCAATCAGACCGTTTAGGGTCATGGCCGCTTTCAGGGTGACAAACGGGCGGCCGGTTTGAATGAAGGTGAAGAAATCCTCGTTGATGGCTGCTGCTTCCTGTTCAAACAACCCCTGCTTAACAAGTACCCCTTTTTTTTTCAGAAGCGCAAAGCCTTTGCCTGCGACTTTAGGATTAGGATCTTTAACAGCGCTGATAACCTTTTTGATTCCCGCTTTCAGGATGGCATCCGTACAAGGCGGTGTGCGGCCGATGTGGCAGCAGGGTTCCAAGGTGACGGCAAGGGAAGCGCCTTTTGCACGGGAGCCCGCTTTTTTAAGCGCATCCGCTTCAGCGTGATCTTGCCCGGGCAGATGGGTTCTTCCTGTGGAAATGATGGTGTCTTTTTTGTAAATGACTGCGCCTACAGCCGGATTATCACCGGTTTGCCCTTTTACGGAAAGGGCTTGTTGCAGGGCCAAGAGCATGGCTTGCCTGTCATGAGGGTCAAACAGCGGGTCAGACATAGGTGAAAAGATAATCAATTCAAGGAGTTAGAGTCAAAACATGAACATTCTTGAAAAGCGAAGATACAATAAACCATAATTACACCATGTTCGTCCGTTTTTTCGTGGTATTCACCCTCCTGTTTTTTGCAGGCTGCCTATTCGGACCGAAGAAATACAAACATCAATTTTTTGCCATGGACACCCTGGTAGAGGTGACCCTGTTTGCGCCATCCAAACAACAGGCAGATGCCATTATCGATTCCATTAAAGTGGAATGCCGCCGGTTTGAAAACCGATATAGCCCGTTTAAACCGGGCAGTGTTGTTTTGGCCATCAATAACAGGGCTGACCGGTTGCGCGTGGTAGTGGATTCCGAGACCGCTGAACTGGTCAAAGAGGCGCTGGCGTATTGCCGGGAAACAAAAGGGATTTTCGATATCACCATCGGGCCCATCAAATGGCTCTGGGGGTTGGGAAGCGACCAGACTCCAAGAAAACCGAGGCAGGGAGAAATTGATTCCACGCGCATTCATATCGGGTGGGAGAGGGTGCGTGTGTCCGGCGATACGCTTTTCTTCAGCGATCCGGAAACCATGATAGATTTGGGCGGCTATGCAAAAGGGGTCTCCCTGAAACGGATGGCCGACATCGTCAGGAGAAATGGCATCCCATCGTTTTTGATTAATGCGGGCGGCGACCTGATTGCCGGTTCGCCCAAGCCGGATGGTTCTTTATGGACTATTGGTGTTCAGGATCCTCGCCGACCGGATACGGCCATTGCACTGGAAAAGGTGGCAAATGGCTGTGTTATCACTTCAGGGGATTATGAGCGCTATTTTATTGAGGATGGGGTGCGATATCATCACCTGTTTGATCCCAGAACCGGCTATCCAAGCAGAGGCATCATCTCTTCCACGGTTCAGTGTGATAATCCGGTGCGCGGGGTAGTCTATTCCAAGGTACTGATGATAGCAGGGGCGGAGTGGGGTTTTAAAAGACCGGACAGTATTCAGTGCATGTTGTTGGTAGATACGGCGATGAAGAAGATTGAGCGTTGATTTGCGTTCCAGAGAGGCAAATGTTATCTTTGATTAGACCCTGTAAGGAGAATCCTCTATGTCCTATAAAGTCAGCATTGTTATTGAAAAAGATGAGCACGGTTATTTCGCCTATTGTCCGGAATTGGAAGGATGTCATTCGCAAGGGGAATCCTTGGATGAGGTGATGGCCAATATCCGTGAAGCCATTGAATTGTATCTTGAAACTTTGTCACCGGAAGAACGCCACTCTTATTTAAGTACTGAAATTCTGACTACTTCTCTTGAGGTGATGGTTGCCTAAGCTTGATAGGCTTACCGCTGTAGAGGCTGAAAAGGTATTGCTTAAAGCGGGATTCTCCTTGATACGTAGCAAGGGTAGCCATCGTATCTACATGCGCGGAAACGAACGGATGGTGCTTCCCTTCCATGCAGGAAAGATTCTTCATCCCAAGATATTGAAACAGGTATTTGAAGCTTGTTCTGAAGAAAAATTATAAAATCAATTTTCGTGCGCGTGCCAGGTCTTCCGGGAAATCGATTTCCACAAAGGGTTCACCGACAATATCAATGGCCGTCAGCGCGACCTGACTTACAATGGCATCCAGGGCCCGTTCGAAATAATCCTTTACATTCTGCTTGACATCAATTTCATGGGCCAGGCTTTTTTTGAAGGCCGGGTGCATGGTTTTTCGAAAAAGGGCAATACCGGTAAATTCGCCTTTGGCAATATCGAGCGGAACCTGTTTTGAAATTTGGGTGACCCGATTGCCGGAGAGGGCGACTTTGACCTCTTCTTCTCCGCAGGGCTTGAATTCCACAGCCAGCCCGGTGCCTGAAAAATCGAGGAGTTTTTGGAGCAGGGTGGGCTTGAAAATGACGTCCCCGTTCAGATAAAAGAAATCTTCTGTCAGCTCTGGAAAAGCAAGGTGGAGCGAGTAGATGGTGTTGGTCTCAGCAAAGCGGGGGTTGTCGACAAAGCGAAGCGTTGGGTATTGTTTTAGAAGAAACGCTTTGACGGTTTCCTCCATATAGCCGGTGACGCAGAGAATATCTTTAACGCCCACAGAGAGCAGATTGTCAATTTGCCGTTCTGCAATGCTTTTGCCTTGCACATCGGTCATGCATTTGGGTTGTCCGTGGGTCTCGCTCTTGAGGCGGTTGCCCATTCCGGCAATAAGAATGACTGCTTGCATGATGAACTTTCATTAGGCGGCGCTTCGACAGGCTCAGCGACCGCCTATTTTTCTTGTTTCGTCTTTTTTCGAGCACTTTGACGAATCCCGCGATCGTCCATTTTTTCTATTGTTTTCTTTAGTTTGTTCAATTTCGGGCACTGAGTTGTCGAAGTGCCCACTTAGTTTATCGAATTAATCGTACCAATCAATTCTTTATACACGTCTTTCGGCGCATCGAAAATGATTCGCGCCAACCCTTCAAATAAGGGAATATTCAGGTTGAAGTGGCCCAGTTCCACAATGGTCTTGGCCATGGAGACCCCTTCTACCACCATCCCCACTTGTTTGAGCGCGTCATTCAAGGCAACGCCTTGTCCCAGCAATTTTCCGAAGCGGCGGTTCCGTGAATCCGGACTGATGCAGGTGGTAATGAGGTCTCCCATACCGGATAAGCCGTAGATGGTTTTTTCCGGGATGTGAAAAAATTCCGCAATCTTTTTGAACTCATTTAGGCCGTAGGTCATGATCACGCTTTGGATATTCGAATGGAGATTCAGTCCATCCGCAATGCCCACCCCAATGGCCACAATACCCTTTAATGCTGCGCAGAGTTCGGAGCCATTGACATCGCGGCTCATTTCAAAGGAGAGGTGGGGCAGTTTGATGTTTTTGCGGAGGAGAAGCAGGGTGGCTACATCGCGGCAGGCCAGCACCGCACGGGCAGGCTCGCCGGCAGCTACTTCGCGGGCAATGGTAGGGCCGGTTAAAGCAACCATGTTGATGCCGGGCAGCGCCTCTTCAATGGCTTCGCTCATGGTTTTTAAGGTATGGGACACAACGCCTTTACTGACATTAATGACAATCTGTCCCTTTTGGATATGAGGCTTCAGTTCCGCACAGACGTTGACCATCTGCGAGCTTGGCACGGCCATGACCACCCAGGTGTCCGGGGTGATGGGCGAGGAGAACTTGGGCTCCACTTTGAGGGCGTCGGGCAGTTTGATGCCGGGCAGGAACTGTTTGTTTTCGCGGCCCGCATTGATGGCATCCGCATATTCCTTGTTTTCGGTCCAGAGGCGGACATCGCAGCAGGCGGAGAATTCAATGGCCAGGGTGGTGCCCCAGTTGCCGGCCCCGAGAATGATGGCATTATGTTTCATAGGTGTTGCCTTTCTGTCGATAAAATATAACCCGCAGATACGGATGGGGGCAATAATTACTGTTTATTGACAGATTTTTAATCATGCCGGGTCCAATTCCCCGTGACCCACCCCTTTCCCCTCCCTATAAATAGGAGGGTGGCCTGTTTTATATTTCATTTTTAACATATCAAATAGTTCATATTCGGTGCAATGTACTGTCTAGAGGTTATTTTGATGGTATCGTATTTTGCGATCCCATCAATTCAAAGGCCGCGTCCAAAATCCGGTCACTTCCTTGGCCATCCTTCTGGTTGGCAAAGAGCTGCTCCGTATACAAGCGCCGTTTTTCGGAAAATTCGGCCGGATTGGCAAAGGATTGAATAACAGCCGCTTTCATTTCTTCCAGATTGGTCACTTGAATGCCAATGTCGCGCCAGCGGAATTCGATATCCTGCGGGTTGTAATTTTTGTATTCCTTCCACCGCCGATTGTTGAAAAGTATCAGCGGTTTGTCAATTGCTGCGAATTCCATCATGGCAGATGAGACATCGGAAATGCAGACATCGCAGAGCGCGATAAAGGGGGTCAGTTCCAGGTTGCCGGCAAAAAGGATGGCCGGATTTTGTTCGGCCAGCTTGCGGTACATGGCCACATACTCCGGTTTGGTGGAGCCGTGCAGTTTGATGACCAGTTTGGTATTCTCATTTGGAATGATTTCCGCAATCCGCTCCAGCGTATCCGGAATGGCGGAGAGTTCATCATTGAAGGTCGGGGCAAAGAGGATGAATTTCCACTCCTCGGGCAATTCCAGGTCTTTCAGCACAGAGGCCCGGTTGACGCGGCCGCTGAAAAGGGCGTCCATCTTGGCCATGCCGGTAGCTGCCACCGGTTTAGTAATAATCCGTTTCATCATTTCCGCATGGTAGGAGCCGGGTACGCAGACCAGATCCGCCTTTTCTTCCCGTCTTGCAATGGCGGTATCCGTATAATATTGGCCTTTTGATAAGACCCCGTGGCCTACTTGGACTAACTTTCCGCAACCGGCCAGCAGTTCGTAGATGGAGTCGGCAATAAAGGTGATATCCGGTTTAAAGGAGAACGGATCATCGAGCAATGGGACGCCGATAGAAGAGAGGATGGTCCTCTCTTCTGGCGTCAATCCGGCCCGAATTTCCGGTTTCAGCGGATAAGCTGAAAAGGCCATCTCTATCTGGGGATACCGTTCCTTGAGTCGGCGGTAGATGGGCAACAGGATGGAAATGTGAACGTTTTTAAAGAAATAGAAGAGGATCCGTTTTGGCAAAACAACGGAGGGGACGGTCGGGTTGGGCAACAGAGGTCGTAGAAGATTTATCTCTTGCTGCAATTCCTGGACCAGAGTCGGGACATGGGCAAATAGTCCCAAAAGGCGCTTTTTAAGCGGCAGGTCGTAAAAGCGCATGAGTCGGCATTGACCTGCCAAAGCAGTCAATTCAGGCGCCTCTTTTTTAACAGCAGCCATGGTCAGGAGAATCTGTTCTGCAAGGTCTGGAAAGGGAAAGATTTTATAAGTACTCATCAGCTTGGGCAATAGCGCCATCTTGTCGCTGATGGCCAGTCGCTGGTTTTCTCTGAAAAAGCGGGTCACTTCTGTCAGGTCCGGCAGTTCGAGCCGCGTGGTGAAAAGAGAGAGGGCCACAGTAATCGGGTTTGATAGAATGGTGTTTTGAAATGAAATCCAGGCATTAACCTGACTGCTCATGAAGTGAGATCGGGTTACAGCAAGCAGGCCGGGTAAAAGCGGGAAACGGGTCTGTTCAATGGCTTGGCCCTGATATTGATTAAGACAGGCCTGGGAGATTTTTTCAAGACCACCGTTAAGGTTTGCCTCTTTTAGAAACTTGCGCACATCTGAAACGCCGCTGGTTGTCAAGGATGTCAAAACAGTTGTTTCCGGATGCGCTTTCAGGGTTTTATAAATCAGGTAATCAAAGGCTCTGAAGAGCATGATTTGTTCGTCGAGGAAAAGGAGATAATCGCCGGTGCACGCTTGTGCTGCTTGAAACCGCGCTTCTTCTTTTGAAAGCGTTTGAGAAACAGATTGAATGATAAGGCTGTCAAATTGGTTAAACAGGCGAAGTGATTCCAGATATTCCTGCACCTCAACAGAATCATCCTGTACAAAAATGACTGCTTCCATTGGCAGAATGGCGTAAAACTGAATGTGGTGAAGCAGGCAGCGGACCAGAAAGAGGTTGTCGGCTTTTAAAACAACCGGAACCGAAAAACGGGGCAACGGCTTTCTGGTTTCATTGTCAAGCAACAGCTTTTTGACTTCTGCAAAGACCTTCTCAGAAGCATGGCCGGTTTGGTCTGAAAAGAGTTGTAAAGCATGCTGTTTTCGAATGGCGCTTTTATCATCGCCTCTGGCCAGCACTTCATTCAAACTCTTTTTAAGAGAATCAAAGTCATTGATCCGGGTGGCCAGATTGCGCCATTGATATTCGATGTCTTTCGGGTTGTATCCATGATAACGGTTTGTACTCGGGTTATCGTAGAGAATGACCGGCTTGTCCAGGGCCATGAATTCCATGTAAGCTGAGGAAACATCGGATATCATGATATCCGCCAGGGCAAGATAGGGGGCAATATCCGGATCGTCAATAAAGAAAATGCCGCTTTCCGGAGTGGCCTGCTTGCGATATTGCTCTACGGTTGGTCCTGGGGTGGAACCATGTAATTTGATCAGGAGAATCCTGTCAGGGCTGCCAAGTTCCGCGAACCTGTCGGCAAAATGATAGACCGAGCTTAAATCAATATTGAAGGTGGGTGCATAGAGAATGATTTTCCGTTTGGGATCCAGCCCAAAGGTGGCGCATAGTTTGGCACGGGTGAATTTCCCGGAAAAGACCGGATCCATCTTGGGCATGCCGGTTGCAGCAACACGGGTCTTCAGGCTTTTGGCGAATTGATTATACGCATAGGGGCCGGGTACACAAAGCAGATCCGCCCAGTTCTCCCGTTCGCTCCAAAGACTTTCGGTGAAATAATAACCTTTGGAAATGGTGCCATGCCCCACATTAACGATTTTGCCGCATCCCTGCACTTTTCCTGCGAGCGTGTCGGCGACAAAGGTGATGTCAACCGGTCTTTCCTTGGGATGGCGAGTGAGGGTCACCTTTTGAGCCAAAAGATGGCGAATCAGGGCATCGCTGTTGCTGTGAAGTAAGCCGGGCAGAAAGGGGAGGCAGAAGATGATTTCGCCGACCTCCGGCTGAGTCTTGACATGTTGATAGAGCGCGTCAAACATGGGCCAATGCACGCTTTTTAGAATATAAAATTGGACGACCAGTTTTTTTACCGATGGAGAGCATGGGGCTTTTGCCTGAAGCGGGGTAGTGATTGATGACGTGGCAGAAAGAAGTTGTTGATATTGGGCTGTAAAAAAGCGGGCATCTTCATCAATGGTTCGGACCGGTTTGAGATTGTTTTTGAAGGCGGTCAGGAGTCCGGGTTGGGTGAGGATGGCTTTGAGTTTATCCGCCAGATCCGCTTTGTCCCCTGCACGAAAGACCAATCCTGTGAGACCCGGTTCAACGGCTTCGGGCAGCGCCCCGGCATCACTCACGAGTACGGGAACACCGTTCTGAAACGCCTCACGAACCACCAGGGAATAGCTTTCCATGAGTGACGGCACAATAACCACATCGAGATCGGAAAGAATGGCTGGAAGTTGATCCTGTCGATACTCGCCTTTATATTCAATATTGGATGAAGCAGCGATAAGTTGATGAACCAGATTCAGATAATCATTATCAAACGATTTGCCGTATATAATTAATCCGGCTGAACCGGTGTCAATGCTCTGCCATGCCTGGATTAGGGTGTGGACTCCCTTGTGACGGAGCACCTGACCGATAAAACCGACTCTAAGAGAATCGTGCCGTTGTCTGGGCAGAGGCGTTACCGTCTGCATACCGAGCGGAACCACTTCATGAGAGGAGAGGCCGTAAGAAGCGTACTTATCCTTGATAAAACGGCTGACCGGAAAGACCCGATGAAAGCGGCTGAATACGGCACGCAAATAATCTTGCCTTAGCCGGAGGAATTCGGTCAGATATTTTTCCGCTTTATCTTGTTGGTTTTTTAAGCCTGACTGCGCTATCAGACAGGTGACGCATTTTTGCATTGAATCCGGGCCTTGGCAGGTTTCGGTATTGGGTTTGACCAAAAACCAATAATGGCAGAGGAACCAACAATCATGAAGTGTCAGCAGGGTGGGGATGTTACGGCGTTGCATGCATTCGGCAACGACAGCGGATAGTTGACCAAAGCTGTGACAGTGAACCGCATCATAGGGGTGATTGTCCAGGAAGGTATTGACAATGGTTTCCACGTGGGTGTCTTTAACGATTTCCGGGGTAAGCGGTTCATGTTTGGGTTTGTGGAGTCGGTGGATTTTGATTCCTTCAAATTCAGCTTCCGTGATGGTAAAAGGGGTGCCGTTGTTTCGGAATTCGGGATGGAGTACTTCCACGTCGACTGAACCGGATTGCTGAAGTGCTTTGGCTAAAAAGAGGGCATAGTTTTGTACGCCTGCATACCGAAAAGGAGGAAAATCATGGCTGACAAAGAGCACCCGTATTTTTTTTGCGGCAGCAACCGGTTTGGATAATGTGGAAGGTGTAATGACGGGTTCATGGGTTGGGATTGGTTTATCAAGACAGGACAACTGCCTCTGTGTGGGAAGGGAGAGCCCGGAAGGGATAAAGGCAGAGGTCGTTAATTTTGGAATCAGATCAGGACGGCCGCATTTTTCAAGAATCCGTTTGCCATCCTCAGGCCGTTTCATGAGTGTCAGCACTCGGGCGATATTGAAGCTGGGGGCATCCCACTCGGGATCCAGTCTCAGGCTCCGTTCAAAAGCGGTGAGTGCCAAGTTGATGTCGGATGAGACTTGGCCCAGATGCCACGGCTTGTAGATTTCAAGGGCGCGTAAGCCTAAGTCCAGGTGAAGTCGCGCTTTGTCTCGGTTGGTGGTTGTGGGGACGCCGCTGAGGGCATATAATGCTTCAATCAGTTCCGGTTCGCGACAGCGGGCGGATACCCGGTCATTCTCTACCTGCATGGTATTGTCACGCCGGGTGATGGAGGTGGCACTTTTCAGGAAAAGACCCAGCGGCTCGTTCAAATGGAGTGCTTTGAATTTTTGAACCAAACGGAGATTGAAGTCATAATCTCCGGCTGCTTTATACAGAGGATCAAAGAGACCCATGCTGTCATGCACGCTCTTCCGCCACATGGGTTGCGGCCCGAATTGAAAATGGAGCAGCGCTGTAATGGGAAGAAAGTCGGGATAGCGATAATGTTCTACCCGATTGTTTTGTACAAAGGTTTCATTTTCAACATGAGAGCGAAAACAATCTCCATACACCAGTGCAATATCCGGATGAGCATCTAATGCAGCGGTTTGCTTTTCAAAGGCATAGGGTGTATGGCGATCATCGGTATTGGCATTGGT
>MGVN01000129.1:16289-20625 GCA_001800515.1 Elusimicrobia bacterium RIFOXYB2_FULL_49_7
GACCGCGCGCAAAACCGATGGCCCGGTTCCAGGCGGCATAGAGTCCTTCCCGCTCTTCGGTACGGAGATAACCGATATTGCGAAACCGTTTCTGGTATTCTTCCACAATGACTTTTTCATTCTCCGGGGATGCGCTGTCAATGATGATGATTTCAGTTTCGCGGGCGGCTGTTTGTGCTTCCAGATCATCCAGACAGTGACGCATGAAACGTTCGGACTTGAAGGTGGAGACAATGGCAGAGACACGTATAATCGGATCATTCACTTTGATTTGAGGCTGCGGCTCGATCGCAGCGGTAGTGGCTAAAAAACCGGGCAACACGCCGACCGACATCTTGTTCTGTGCCATGGCAGAAGCCAATGTACGCGACCCCTCCGGCCGGCATAGGCCGGCCAGATGAGGTCGGATGAGATTTTCGGGAACCCCTTGGGTGACAATCAGGCCATCCGCTGCAACGGCTTCTACTGGGGCCATGCGGTCATAGAGCCCGGCTTTGTAGAGCGATTGGAGACGGGTTTCGCTTTCCGCGGGTGCTGTTGGAATGAATCGTTTATGGCGCTGCAAAAGGGCGGGATCCTGATCCGAAACAACAGGTCCCAATATTCCTCGAACTCCGGGATTGAACCGTTGGGCCATGAAGAAGAGAAAATCCCATCCTTTTGGAAAGGCGTGTTCTCCGGTCATACAGATAAAAGGAAGCGTGGGTGTTTCGCTTTGTCCTAATCGGCCAACCGGTAACCCTTCCAGATTTTGCAGACCGGATACATGCGAAACAAGCTGCACAGGGAATTCGGCTCGCTTGATGTTTTCTTTGACCTGTTCGAGATTAAAAATCTTTTCAGGAAGATAAACGGTCATTCGCTGATCCGGGCAGGGGTGGGCATGGGAGATTTCGCCACTCGCCACTTTTAAAATCACTTCACCAATCCGCTTGCAATTTCTGCCATCCAAAGCAGGAAAGAGTTCTGCCGCTGTCATGCGCCGTTTTTCAGCCAGTGGATCAGCCTGTTCAATGGATTGAAGCATGGAAAGGAGTTCTTCCGGCTGATTGATCTGATAGGCAGCCTCTCTGACCCGATATTCCACATCCGAAGGATTGTATCCGGAATAGCTTTTCATCTCCGGGTTATTGGCCACAATGACCGGTTTGCCGGTGACCAGAAATTCCACATAGGCGGATGAGACATCGGAAATCATGAGGTCGCATACCTGCACATAGGGGGTCAGCGAGACTTCTTCAGCATAATGGAAATTCTTTTGGTAGGTGCAAAGTTTCCGATAGTAGTTTTTAAGCTCTTCGCGCGTGGCACCATGGAGTTTGAAAATGACCTGATATTTATCCTGCGGCAGCTTGGTCCATTGCTCAAAGAGCATGACCAGTGAGGTCAATTCCAGATTGAAGGTGGGGGCAAAGAGCAGCGTCTTTTTATTCAGTGAAAAGCCGATTTTTTGCAGGAAAATTTCACGCTGGTTTTTGGCCGGTACTGCCAATTCATCCATTTTGGAAAAGCCGGTTGGAATGACCGGGATAAAAAGCTGTTTGCCGAAGCTCTCTTTGTACCAGGGACCAGGCACGCAGAGGGCGGTGGCGAAGTTCTCGCGTCGAGTAAAGTTACGATCATTGAAATAGAGGTTTTTGGCAATGGTGCCGTGGCCAATGCAGACAATAGGGCCCCATCCGTCAATCTGATCATAGCAGACATCGGCGGTCACAATGCAGTCGTAATCTCCGTTCTTTTCATGGCCAAAGAAGGGAATCCCCTGCGTCGTCATATCCGTGCGCGTCTGTTCGGACAGCCCCATCTGCACCCCCTGACTGTCCGAGGGCTGGTAGGGTGGGGCCATGAAGCCTATTTCATGATTTGTGGTGGCACGCAGATGGTGATAGACCGGTAGCAGAACGGGAAAGTGAAGCTCCCGTAGGGCGAAAAAGATGATTTTCCCTTTCCCGGTTTTATTTATCATTCGGTGCTACTTAATCATGGTCTTGAGTTTCTGGATGAGCGCTTCAAATTCCTTCAACTCGGGACTGTCGTAATAGCGATTCCGTTCTGCGGTGAATTTATCCACCGCCTCTTTGAATTGCTGCTGTTCCACCAGTCGGGTGACATCCGAAAGAAAGGCGCCTGGGTCCTGCATAAGGGGTTCGGGGAAGCGAATGGTATTGTCGAGAACCGCTGCTTTTTTCTGTCCGGTAGCCCAGATCCAGGGTGACGTATGAGTCAGATCCTGTACGGCAAATCCGAATCCGTCAAAAAGGGCGCGGAGCTGTTCCGGGGTGTAGCCATTGCCGAAAAAGCCGTACTGCCTGTCATTTTCCGCTTCATCATTCATGTCGCCCATTTTGGGATTGCTGCGGTCAAAGACCTGAAGCCGGAAAAAACCGCCCGGTTTCAGAACGCGGCTGATTTCTGAGAAATAGCTTTTCACCACCGAAGCGGATCGGATGTGCTGAAACGTGATCATGGAATAAACCAGATCATAGGTGGCATCCGGAAAACCCATCAGATCTGCGCCGTTATTCAATACGATGCGCCCATTGGGTCTGGCATCCGCCATATATTGCCTGGAAAAGGAAATCATGGTTTCAGCAATGTCCACACCATCCACCTGGGCGAACTGTTGGCGCAGGGGCTTAACCAGGCGACCAATGGCACAGCCGATTTCCAGCACCTTCCAGTCGGGTTTGCAAGGCAGCCCTTTCAGAATCTGGTTAATCGAGGACTGAACCGATTTGTTCCATTCTTCAATCCGTTGTTCTTTAGGTAGGCTCAAGATGCGTTTGTCGGTTACGATCTTCTCAAACATGGCTTCTTCGATAGTACCGGCATTCCAGAACTCTTTTTCTTTTCTGAGGCATTCCTCATTCACGGCTACGGGCATGGGAGCGTCCTTTTTTAAGGGGGAGAGGTGAGTTTTAATCATCGACATACATTCAGCGGCAAAGCGGGCAACCGACGTGGCGGTCTCTTCTTTCGCTTTATTTTCAGCAGTGGAGTCGGGACCTGGTACCAGTGCAGGCCAGATTTGGCGTAGAAGATTCTTCAGACCAGCCACATCCTGCTTTTTAAAGAAATGGGCATAATCAGGTTTCTGTTCCTGATGCACACTGATATCCGACAAGAGAATGGTTTTCCCAAGCGCTTTGGCATCTTCCACGACCGTGCTCCATCCTTCAAACAGGGAGGGCTGAATCATTGCGCTGCTTTTCCGGATTAATTGAATCTGTTCCTGTCGTGGGAGAATGCCGAGGATATGAACCAAATCGTTGATACCCAATGTCCGAATGGTATCTGCGACGGTTTTCATATAATCACGAAAGCGATAGTCATCCGTAGGACCCGTGCAAACCAAGGGAATTGGGATGCCTTCCTGCTTTAATTGGCTGATGGCTTGAAGAAGGGTCAGATGATCCTTATGTTTCCAGAATTGGTTGCAATTGATCAGGAATTTTTCAGGCAGATTGTATTTTGCCGCAATTTTATCCGGATTGTCCTCGAACCAGCGCTCTTCTGTTCTGCTGAAGAAATGGAGGACATGCAGACGCGCTGTGGAATGAGGGTAGCCGGATGAAAAATCATTTTTAGCGGATTCGCTGCTGAATACAATGGTTCCTTTGGAATCAGCCGCTTTCTTGAAGACCGCGTTCCGCTTGACGATTTCTTCAGGAGTAAAAAACTCGGGTAAAAAATGATGCTGCAAATCCGGGATCCATTTGATGCTGTTGATGTTTTGCATCTTGTCAAAGTTGTCCGGAAAATAGACATCAATCAGTTTGAACAGTTCCTGCTCGCTGCGCACATAGAGGAGGCTATCTCCAAACAGGGTCTGCACCGGCCCAGGATTGGGCGAGAGATAAATCAGCTTGTCGCAGACGCTCAGGATTTCACGGTGCAGGGGCAAAGCGGAAAGATGCTTTTCATTGATGATGAAATGAATCTGGGGCCGCTCCTTCGTCGGCAGGGTGGAGAGAGCGCCAATCAGGTTATTGATATAATTGATGCCGCCCATCCAGTTATTGCCGCAGAGTGTCGGGATGCCCAGACGGATTTTTGAGAAATCTGTTTCCACGATGATGCCTTATTAAAGGGATTCCAGCCAGCGGCAGTATTTTAGAATACCGTCTGCCAAATCAACCGAAGGGACAAATCCGCTCTTTTGCAGGCGGGTGATATCGACTTGCCAGCGGGTGGGGTCTCCGGGTTTCACCTGATTATTGAACTTAGGTCTGAGTGACGATTTTCCAGAAGAATGGATCATTTGTTCCGCCACTTCCCGAATGGTGACCGAGCGGCCGGTTGCTACATTATATACGTCTCCGTTTTGTGCTGTTTT
>MGVN01000129.1:20647-47097 GCA_001800515.1 Elusimicrobia bacterium RIFOXYB2_FULL_49_7
TTTTGATTTTCTGACCCATGTCCCACAATAGTTGTTTACGTAGTCCTTCGCCGTAGCAGGAGAAAACACGTAGTACAATGGAAAAGACGCCAAAGAGTTTCCGGTATTCGTCAAGCAGTTGTTCGCACATCATTTTATGGTAACCGTAGGGCGAGATGGGCGCCAAAGGAGAGGACTCGGTGATGGGCAGCGAAAGGGGAGCCCCATATACGGCCGCACTTGAGAAAAAGATGATTTTACAGCGGGAATTTGTTTTTCGAATGGAATCCAGCAGATTAAAGACCACCACGGGCCCGGATTGGAAATCGCCGGCCGGTTGGCTCATGGAATGGGGAACAGAGGCGGAACCTGCGCAATGGAAACAGAGGTCCGGTTCAAAGGTGTTGATGAGTCCCTCCAGATCCGGGCTGGGCAGCACCATGGGAGAATAGAAATCCACATTGCCGTGCCTGTCAACAGAATCCGTATCCAGTCCGATGGTTTTGGAGTGGCCTTTATAGAGGCGGGCTATTTCATTTCCAATAAAACCATTGGCGCCGGTAAGGAGGATTTTCATGGGCCTATTTCCCTTTCCGAAAAGCGTAACTCTTGCCTTCTCTTTGGCAAAAACTGCCTTAATATCAACCGTAATTTAATCTAAAAGATCAATTTAAGGGCTTAATGCGCCCCCATTTTGTTTAAATTAAGCAATATTCAGGCCGAGTTTTAAGTTTGGTTTAGATTTTGCTACACCTTTCTTGCCATGCAAGATCTGATTTCATATTTGATGATTACTTATAATAGACCGGGCTATCTGAAAAGAAGTCTCTCTTATTATGGTAAGTCAGGAATCAAACTGATCATTTGTGATGGAACGGAAAAGTCCCAGGCAGATACAATAGAAGAATTGGATTGTCCCAGCGTTCAATATCTTCATTTGCCGGGCAAGTCTCCCATTGAACGAGTTCGTTTTGGACTGGAGCAGATAACCACACCTTACTGTCTTCTCATTCCGGATGATGATTTCTTTTTGGAGCTTGGGGTTCTTCAGTGTGTTGACTTTCTGGAAAAACATCCCGGTTATCAGTCAGCCCAGGGCCATTATGTCCGGTATAAGCAAAAGGAATCGAGAATCGATTATATCCTGAGCTATACCCATTCTTTTGGAAAAGATCATTTTAGTCCGAATGCAGATTCCAGGTTGTATGATTTCTTTTCGGAATTTCATGTGGTCATTTATTCGGTCATTAGGACGCCTCTGATAAAAGCTTTTTTTAATTCCGTTCCAGATTTTAAAAGTCACATCCTGATGGAATTGGCTAATGCCTATTTTCTTCTGTTGCATGGTTTTCATAAGATTTTGGATGTTCCCTATTGTCTGCGTGAATTGTCCGACCAGTCCACGGGCGCAACCATTCCAACCTATCCGAAGTTACTGACCGATCCCGCCTATCAGGACGATTTGAATAAATTCAAGACCGCGCTTGTTTCATGGACTGATGCCTTGGGAATCCCCTCTGCCAGAGAAGTGGTAGATAACGTATTTGCCCAGTATGTAAAATTCAGTGAAAAACTGTTCAAGCCCTTTAATCCATTTAAGAACCTGTATTCCACGACTTGGCCTTTTGGCTCTTCAAAGCCTATCCGTCAATATCCCGCTCGAAGGACTGATTCTGTTTTTCTGAAGCCTGAGGTAGAGCCTGCGTTGTGTGAAATCGAATCTCTGGTTCGGCAATATGCGCTGATTGGCCATTCCAGCCGCGCCGAACTTGTCAGGAAATATCAAGCTGTGATGGCTGAAGCAGGCGCCAGTGGAAAGTCTGCGAACGCGATGGTTTTGTTTGGTCTTTTCAAGGAAGATCCTTTTTATTTTGATGCCGTATTAGCGCTTTGCTATTCGCTGGAAACAACATTCAAGATATCCGACATGAAGCTGCTGGTAGAATGGCTTGGCATAATTGCGCCAAATGAGCTTCGGGTCTCGTTTCTTCAAGCCAGAATGGATTTGCGGGAAGGGAAACCGGAGCAGGCCACTGCCCGTCTTGCCGCCTTGCCACCTAAAGCGCTTCAGACCATTCTGCCTCTGTGGCAAATCGCAGTGGATGTCATCAAAAACAATTCAATTCAGGAGAAAATAGTATGATTCCTCTTCCGGAACAGGCCAAAGCGTATGATTGGGAAAACAATTTCTACCTGACCTGCGATATTACCCGTATCAGCAAAATCCTGGCTCATTATGAACTCTATAAGATGGTTCAGGATGTGCCGGGTGCCATTATCGAATGCGGTGTGTTCAAGGGGGCCAGTTTGGGCCGTTTTGCCGCTTTCAGAGAGATATTCTCTTCTCCCTATTCCAAGAAGATTATCGGATTCGACTCCTTTGGCCCCTTTCCGGAAACAAACCATGCTCCGGATTTCAAAAAACGGGACCATTTTATCAAAGAGGCCGGAGAAGAGAGTATCGGCATTGATCAGATGAAAGAGGTGTTAAAAACAAAAGGGTGCGATCGCAATGTGGAGCTGGTGGCTGGAAACATTTGCCAAACTGTGCCTGACTATGTAAAAAATCATCCTGAACTGAAAATATCGCTGTTAAATCTGGACACCGATATTTATGAGCCGGCCATGACTATTCTGGAATATTTTTATCCGCGCATGACAAAAGGTGGAATCATTATTCTGGATGATTATGGGGTCTTTCCCGGTGAGACCACGGCAGTGGATACTTATTTTAAGGATAAAAAAGCAACCATCCGGAAATTTCCTTTCTGTATGACCCCCTGTTACTTTATTTGTGATTGAAAATAAAAGCGATGTCAAAGCAAACAACGGGTAGTGTGAATGTTTCTCTACAGGCCAAGCGGCAAGCCAATCTGCATGAGGCGGTTTTTTCGGAAACGCCCCCTTTTCCAATGAATCTGCTGCTCGGACTGAATTCCGGGTGTAACCACCGCTGTCTCATGTGCCCTCATCGGGAGACGCTGCATCATAAGAAGGATTTGGAACCGGAGCTGGCCAAACGGATTCTGTCCGAAGCGTTTGAACTGGGAAGCCGAAGTGTCGGCTTGTCCACCCTGGGAGAGCCTTTTCTGCTTCGTCATTTGAGTGAGATTATCGCCTTTGCCAAAAAGGTCGGCTATGAGTATATCTATCTTTCCACCAATGGTTCACTTGCCACACCGGAAAAGCTGGAGCAGGCATTATCCGCCGGACTCTCCAGCATCAAGTTCAGCATCAATGGGTATGGAAAGGAACATTATCAGGTGATACATGGACGAGATGATTATGAAAAGGTGATTCTTCATTTGCGCGCAGCCATTGCATTGAAACAGAAATATCAGTTTAAGCTTTTCATCAGTGTGGTTCAGACCCGCCTTTATCCCGATGACCTGAAAATGATCCAAGCGGAGTTCGGCTTGCTTGTCGATGAAATAGTCGGCTATGGCTGTTCCAATTTCAATGGATATATTGATAACTCGATTTTAAACAGCGCACCGGAAAGTTTTCCCATTCCCTGCCCGCAACCCTTCAACCGCTTCCATATTTCATCCGAAGGCTATCTTGTACCCTGTTGCGGTGACTGGTTCAATGAATTGGCCATGGCCGACCTGCGGGACATCTCGGTTCAAGCGGCGTGGAACCATCCTTTATTGAAAATACTTCGGAAACGCCATTTGGATAAAGCGGTTGCCGGCACCCGGTGTGATGCCTGCATAAAGAGTGAATTCAGGCAATGTACCCCTTTTAATGAGACGCTGGCTGATGCAGTGAATCCCGATTATTGGAATAAGAAATCATTGGAGAGAATAATTCATGAGCGACTTTAAAATTGGACAACGGCTCATTGGGTTGAACCGGCCCCCTTTGGTCTTGGCAGAAATAGGCATCAATCATGAAGGGTCCATGGACAAGGCCATTCGAATGATTGATGATGCGGCAACTTCCGGTTGCGAATGCGTTAAATTTCAGTCTCATGTCATTCCCGATGAAATGATACCCAATAATGTCATTCCCGGCAATGCCAAAGAGAGCATTTGGGACATCATGAGCCGCTGTGCCTTGACGCCGGAACAAGAGGCGCAATTAAAGGCCTATGTTGAAAAAAAGGGAATGATCTTTCTTTCTACCCCCTTTTCACGCGCAGCTGCGGACAATCTTGAAAAGATGGGGGTCTCTGCTTATAAAATCGGGTCTGGAGAGTGTAATAATTATCCGTTAGTGGAACACATTGCCCGTTTCGGAAAGCCTATTATTCTAAGCACCGGCATGAACGATTTGAAAAGCGTTGAAAAAAGCGTACAGATTTTTCGGAAATACAAACTTCCCTTTGCGCTCATGCATTGTACCTCCATGTATCCAACCCCCTATAATCAGGTTCGGCTGGCGGCAATAACGGAAATGGCCGCTGCCTTTTCGGATGCGGTACTGGGTTTAAGCGATCACTCTCTGGGAATTTATACCTGTCTCGGTGCCATTCCCTTTGGCGCGCGAATTCTGGAAAAACATTATACCTCGGATAAAAGCTGGCCCGGGCCGGATGTCTCCATTTCCATGGACCCCATTGAATTGCGTGAACTGGTTATCGGCAGCCGGGCCATTTTTGACGCCCTAGGCGGGTCAAAGAAGATTTTACAAGAAGAGAAACCGACCATTGATTTTGCCTATGCTTGTGTGGTGACCACCCAAGCCATTGCTGAAGGGGATTATTTGGATGAATTGAATATCTGGGTGAAACGGCCCGGCACAGGTGAAATTCTGGCCATTGATTATTCGAAGGTGCTTGGGTGTCGCGCCTCACGCGATATTCCAATCAACACGCAGCTCAGTTGGAAAGATTTAATGAAGCCTTAGCAGGAGTGTCTTATGAATATGCGAAAAAAGATCGTCTTTTTATCGGGTACGCGTGCGGATTTCGGCAAACTGAAGTCATTGATGCTCGAAGTATCTCATTGCGATGAATTTGAAGTCCATGTTTTTGCAACAGGCATGCACATGAATCCCAAATATGGTCGCACTGTCGAGGAGATTGTCAAGGCCGGGATTCCGAACATATTTCGCTTTTACAACCACCAGGATTGTTGGGGAATGGATCAGATATTAGCGAGGACTATTGATGGCTTTTCCTCGTATGTTCGGGATGTTAAGCCCGATATGATTGTGCTTCATGGAGATAGGGTGGAGGCGCTGGCTGGTGCAATCGTAGGCTCCATGAATAACATCCTGACTGCCCATATCGAAGGTGGAGAGCTGTCCGGTACCATTGATGAAAGCATCCGTCATGCGGTCAGTAAATTAAGCCATGTTCATCTGGTGGCCAATGATGCGGCCAAACAGCGGTTGGTTCAAATGGGCGAGCGGCCGGATCAGATTCATCCCATCGGTTCAGCGGATATTGATTTGATGTTTTCCTCTCATCTGCCGTCCATCAGTTTTGTCAAGCAATACTATGAGATCGCGTTTGACAAATATGGGATTCTCATTTTTCATCCGGTGACCACCGAGGTGGATAAGATTCCCATGCAATCCAAGAATATCGTTGATGCGGTGCTGGAATCAGGCAGAAATTATATCGTGGTTTATCCGAATAATGATGAAGGGTCAGCTTTTATCTTCCATGAATATCAGCGGTTCAAGGATAATCCCAAGTTTCGAATATTTCCATCCATTCGTTTCGAATATTTTTTGGTCATGCTGAAACAGGCTCAATTCATTTTGGGAAATTCGTCGTGCGCCATCATGGAAGCGCCTTATTACGGTATTCCCTCCATTGATATCGGTTCGCGCCAGCAGGACCGGACGGATAATCCGAATATTTTTCACTGCGGTTTTGATAAAGCGGAGATTCTCGCGGCCGTGACGCAGGCCGGGGAACAAAAGTTGGAACCCATTGAACCCTTTGGGGGCGGCAAAACAGCCGAAAAATTCATGGGACTCCTCAAGTCAGACAAGATATGGGAAACACCCTTGCAAAAGAAGTTCCTGGATACCATTAAATGAAACCTTGTATTGCCATTATCCCTGCCAGAGGCGGTTCAAAGGGGTTGCCCGGCAAGAATAAATATCCCCTACTTGGAAGGCCGCTGATTGATTATTCCATCCGGGCTGCATCAGATTCCAATTGCTTCACGGATATTGTCGTTTCATCCGATGATCAGGAGATTCTGGATATTGCACTAAACCGGGGCGTGGCTGCCTTGCGCCGTTCGCCGGAGAACTCATCGGATACGGCTACATCAGCTTCTGTGGTTTTGGAAGTGCTGGGTGAGCTTTTCGTTAAAGAGGGAGTCTTTGTTTTGCTGCAGCCAACCTCACCTCTTAGAACCGCAACTCATATTCAAAATGCCCTGAAACTCTTCATGTCAACTCAGACGCCCGGACTGATCAGTGTTTATGAGCCCCGCCATCATCCCTTGAAATCTTTGCGGATTGATGAATTGGGCCATTTGCGTGGATTGGTGGATGACCGCCATCCTTTTTCAAGAAGACAGGATTTGCCTGAAGCGCTCAATCAGAATGGCGCCATTTATTGTTTAAGAATAGATGCATTTATCAAAGACCCCTCTTTTTTACCGAAAGGGACTATTCCCTTTCTCATGAAAGAAGAGGAGTCCATTGATATTGATAATCTGCTGGATATTGAAACCGCGGAATTTTACATGGAACGGCAAAAAAAGAAGGCGTAAGGTAGGGTCATGTTTTTAGTCGGCAGACATACGATTCAGGAATATCAGGAGGCGTATGCTATTTCCCGTGAACGGGAACTGGTGACCCCGGAAATTCACAAACCCAATGATTTTTACGGTCATGCTTATCAGATGAAGCGGTTTGCCGGACTGCCGGACAGCGAGCCGTTGAAGCTGGCCATTGAACATGCCCCCTTCTTTTTTGATAAGCCGCTTTGGGCGGTAGATAAAAAAGCGCCTTTTGCTTTTCTTGCCTCCTTTGCCGAAGACCGTATTGCTCAGATTAGACAGGAGAGCAATAAAATCGCCCTTCCTTTGGGCCCTTTGATCCATTACGCAGAGGATCTTTTATTGCCTGACGCCTTCTATTCAGAGAAAAAACGGTTGGGCAGAAATCTGCTGGTTTATCCCTCTCATTCCACCCATCATATTCAGGTGACGCCGGATATTGAGCTGTTGAAAAAGGCGGTCGAATCAAAACGGGATCAGTTTGATGTCATCCGGTTTTGTGTATATTGGGCTGACTTGGATTCAACCTGGTGCCAAGCCTTGGAACAGGCGGGTTATGAGATTGTCTGTGCTGGCCACATTTTCGATCCGGAATTCAATTCTCGGCAGAAACAGTTGATGCAATTAAGCGATTTGGTCGCTTCCAATTCGCCGGCCACCCATTTCGGATATGCGATTGTTTTAGGCAGGCCTGTTTGGTACGTTCCAACGAATCAGCAAATCGCCATCACCTCTTATGCTCAGAGCGGCACCACAGACACCATTGTAGAACAGACGCTTCGACGATTCGATTGGGTGGTCCGCAACAGTGTTTATCTTACCGATTTTTCGGAACAGATCAGTGATGAGGAAAGGGAGGTCTATTCTGCGGTTCAGGGCTTTTCTCACCTTTATCGACCTGATGCTTTGAAAGAATTGCTTGTCATGATTGAAAAATTGGACCAGATGGGCATCAATCGTCAGAAAGATCCTTTGGCCTTTTTGCAGGAGGTTTTAAAGCATCCCGGAGAACTGACTTCATCCGAGGCGGATAAGTTAACCGAAATTATTGAGATGAATTTGCGTGCGGCACAGCAATTACAGAATAGATTAAAACAGTGGGGCCATCCTGATACCAGGGTGGCGATTCAAAAAGAGGAGCAGACCATGACACTCGTTGACATACTGGAATTACTTTCAGAGGGCAAATTTCAGGAATGCCTTGCTGCCTGCGAAACGCTGCTTAAATCCGGGCCGAATCCGGAAATCGAACAATGCCGCCGAATTTGCCTGGAAAATCTAAATCCCCAGGCGGCGCCTCAGACCACCCTGGGCTCCCTTTCCGCCATGGATAATGGCTTTTACGGCAAGGTCAACCTGAATCCTAAAACCTTGGCCAATATGGCGGCAAGTGATGAGATTTGGAGTGAAATACTGAGTTTTAATTCTCAGTTGGCATCGGATGAATATGTTTCCTATTTAGACAAATGGTATCGGGAATGCCATAGCCGTTTCGGACGCCATTGGTATTATCTGGATATTGTGAATGTCCTCTACGGCGCCTCAAAAGCGGTTAAGCCGAAGAACTATCTTGAAATCGGTGTTCGGCGGGGCCGCAGTGTCTGCATGGTGGCCAAAGCAACCCCGACTGTCAATATCTTCGCCTTTGACATGTGGAAGGCCAATTATGCGGGCATGGACAATCCCGGCCCTGATTTCGTCCGCTCCGAACTCTCCCGAATGGGCCACCGGGGCCAGGTCCAGTTTGTCAATGGCAATTCCCATGAAACCTTGAAACGGTTCTTTCTGGACAATCCCACGCTGACATTTGATATGATGACCGTGGATGGCGACCACAGCGAAGTAGGAGCGGCTCAGGATTTAAACGACGTGATTCCCCATCTGTCCGTCGGCGGCATCCTGGTTTTCGATGACATCAGCCATCCCTCGCACCCCTATCTGCTGAATCTGTGGAAAAAGACCATCGCCGCCCATCCGGGACTGGTCTCGTATGAATTCACGGAAATGGGGTATGGCGTGGCGTTTGCGATTCGGATGCGGTAAGAGCGAGATTAATTAATCATAGCATTAAGAAATGCGTTACACGCTCTTTTGACCATGGGTTGAGTCATATTCATTCCACATGGCAGGTTGATACCATAAGAAGAGACGGCATAGCTTACCTTATTGTTCTTTTTCGCCCATTTTGCTGCTTTTGTCTTTTGATAAGCAGGAAGGGAGCTTAACGGATAGAAGAAGGGCCTGCCAGATATTCTTTGTTCTGCCATTCGTTTTAAAACAATTTCCTTTTTTGGACCATGTGCATTATCCCAGGTCGCAGTGACCATCCAATAGCTATTCAATGTTCCGCTTGGTTCCTGATTGAGTCGGATATTTTTTTCTGATTGCAGTTCCTGCAAATACCATTTGAATATCTGCCGTTTTTTGGAAACCAGTTCATCCGCTCTTTCCACCTGAGCCAGACCCAAGGCTGCTTGCATACTGCTCATCTTATATTTGAATGCTACCTCTGTGTTATAAAAGGCGACGTCACCTGGTGCGCGACCGTGATCACGTAGAAAAAGAGCGCGGTCAAACAGTTTTTTATTGCGGGTAACCAGCATGCCGCCTTCGCCGGTAGTGAGGGTTTTCGATCCATGAAAACTGAAAACGCCGACATCACCCAGGCAACCTGCTTTTTTACCGTGAAATTCGCTGCCTAATGCTTCTGCCGCGTCTTCGATAATAAAGATATTGTGTTTTTTGGCAATGATCCGAATGGCATCAAAATCCGGCATGCTGCCATATAAACCTACTGGAATAACTGCTTTAGTGCGCTTGGTGATCAACTTTTCAAATGAGTCGGGGGCCAAACACCAGGTGTCCGGATCGATATCTGCAAAGACCGTTGCAGCGCCCACATAGGTGATGGGGGCGGAGGTGGCTATCCAGGTGACATCCGGTACGATGACCTCATCGCCTTTTCCGATTCCCTTGGCGGCCAGGGCAAGGTGAATGGCGGACGTGCAGGAGGGAAGTGGCATCGCGTAAGGAATATCGAGATATTTCTCAAAGGCACGGGCAAAGCGGTCATGATAGATATTGGCATTTCCATACCAGGCGTATTTCACTGCATCCGTGACATAGGCTATTTCGCGTTTGGAGATAGAAGGGCCGGAAACCGGCATCAAGGGATTATTTGCCATTTTTTTCTGCCAATTTCTTCATGATCTGTCCGATACTGAGCATTTGGACGATATCTTCCTCCGAGAAACGGACACTAAAAGCCTCTTCTAAGGCCATTACCAGATTAAGGTGTTTCAGGGAATCCCATCCTTCCAGATTATCCGTGGAAGTTTGTAGCGTTACTTTTTCCGGGGCAATCCCCATAATTCGGCTGAATACGCCAAAGAGTTTGTCCTGCATATCATGCACCCTTCCATTGACGGTTGATAGCCATCAGTCCTTCTTCGTCAGGCTTCTTCTGGAAGCTATCCAAGGAGAGAACATATTCATTTTCATCCCCATTTTTGCAACGATATTCGAATCCATTATCGGTATAAAACAATTCGACCTGTTTGTTTTTTAAGGTAGGTCGATATCGACCGATGGCTTGTTTAAAGCCTATCCCTTTAAAATGACTGAGTAGTATTTCCAAGAACAGCCGTTCAATATGCCGGCCTAATGCACGGCAAGAAACGAGAAAAGAGTCGAGTATCATCTCCGTGGGAGTACAGTTAATTATGGCAGCTCCAATCATACCCATATCACCGAATTTGTCTTTTAATGAGGCTGAGAAAATGCGATGTCCCGACTTTTCGATCAGATTCGACAGTTCGTTCTCCTGATATCTTTTGGTGGTCAGATTGAACTGGTTGGTTCGAAGGGTCAGCTGTGAAATACGGGCAAGAGTGGATAAATCAGCCTCGTGGATGGACAGGGTCATATTCAGGGATTTCAGATATTCTCGAATGTCCTGAAAATGGGTTTGGAAGCTCTTTCGCTCGAATTCCGCCTTGATCATTCGGCTGCGTTGTTTGTCCTCCTCGGAAAGGACTGTGATATCGAACAGCCCCGCTGATGTCAGTCGAACGGATGCATGGACTGCTTCCTCGACCGGAAAATGCAAGGCTGTTACCATGGGAAGCGCCTGCCTGATCCAATCAATTTCGAAAAGGCTGTCGTCAATGAAAACCATGCTATCAAGCCCAATGTTCAGTCTTTGTGAAAGCCGTGTTATGTTGTCTGCTTTATTCTCCCAATTGATTTCGGCGCAGACGATGTGGTTTCTCTTTAGCACCATGTCTGGATGGCGATCAAAGACTTCCCAGATGTCTGCCTCATTGTTTTTGCTGCAAAGACAGAGGAGTATGCCCCGCTCGTAGAGCTTCAGAATCTCTCTCTGGAAGTTCTTGTATGGCGCACCTGGATATTCTTCTGATAGTTTGATCCGTGATATTCCCTCTTCCCCTAAGACGCCTCCCCATAAGGTGTTATCGCAATCCAATACCAGGCATTTCTTGGTTTTGCCTTTTAAGGCACGGATAAGTTTGAAATTCTCGTTGGCGATTTCTGATAATGCTTCGCGGGTATAGGGGGCTTTTGCAAGATACCAGTATCGAAAATCGTAAAACTGATTGAACCCGACGCGTGCGAGACAGAGTGGGATGTCAACATAATAGCAGCCGGGAAAGCTTTGAAGTTTAGTCTTTAGCGACGTATTTAGTCGACTAATGACGGTGTTTTGACCGTTCATCGAGAGTGAATCGAGAATACCCGCAGAAGGAAAAAGAAGGGGTTCAAAAGCCTGCCATAAAATCGGTGCGGCCGTTTTGCATCGAATACCTTTTAGTATAGTGTCGGATAAAGCGATGATTCGGTCAATTTCAAGATCGATCTCGTTTTTCGAGAGGCTGGAGAAATGATGGGTTAAATCCGGACTGCATTTTTCCAGTCGTTGGAAGATCCAGATGATATCGGTGTCCGGTTGAATGATGCCACCGGTCTCAAGCGCCTCTTGAACAATATTATCATATTGGCCAAATAGGGTCTCTGCTTTCCAGTTCGAGCAAAAAGCATGGTATTTGATATAGGGTTCTATTGGCTCAATCGTGATATTTCGCAGAATCGCCATCTTCAATGCGGGAAGATCTTTTGCTCCTGAAGCGATCCGCGATTCGATCTCAGTCAGCGAAGGCGCAGGCGAATTATAGGCCAAGGGGCTCTTCATCATACAGGTCGTCTTTGGAAAAAGCTTCATTAAAGGAGATGGGAATCACGATATCCTTGGTTTTGCCCATGAATTTTTCGATAAAAAGACGATCTTCTCCGGCCAGGCAATGGGGAACATGATCCCGAAAGTATTTAACACGCCAACCCCGTTGCAGGATTTCCCGGAGCGGTTCATTCAGGATATTGCCGAGGCTGATATGAATGAACGGACAACTGAGAACATCCCCTGATGGTGTAATATAAATCAGACCGTTCAAGGTGCGACAGCCCCACTCGAAATCAAACAAGGGGAAAATATCCCGATGTATAAAAGGATAGGCCTCTTTGAGTTTCAGGATATGGTTAGCGTCTTCTGGGGTGATCAATAAATCGGTCCGGCCGACCCATTTTCCGGAAGAGGTGGCTATCACGAAAAGAACCGTAAACTGATGTTGTTTTGCAAATTCCAGGATTTGAATCACGGAATCGGAATGGATATTTTGATGGGTGATGACGGTATTGATATTAGCCTGCATACCCGCCGCTTTCGCATGAAAAAGGGCATCCATTGCTTTTTGGTAGGCGCCCGGTTGTTTTCGAAAAGCATCATGCTCCGCTGCATTGAAGCTGTCGAGACTGACCGAGATTTTATCCACCCCTAAACCGGCCAGATGGTGCGCCTTTTCCTGTGTCAGCATCCATCCGTTGGTGGTCAGAAAGACGTAGAATTTCTCCGGATCAATAGCGGCCAGCACTTCATCCAAATCAGGCCAAATGAGCGGCTCGCCACCTTGCAAATGAAATTGCCAGGCACCCAATTGATCCGCTTGGGCGGAGAGATCCCGAATTCGTGCTGGCGTAAGCTTTTGCTCTTTGGATAGAAAGTGTGAAAAACAATGTTCGCAATTATAGTTGCAGGCGTTATTGTAATTCAATTCAACGAGTTGAAGCGCATATTCCCTTTTTTTCATTCTCTCCCGGTATCGAATCATTTTCTGTAACACCCGGGGTTTTTTTAAGACCGATTTTCGTTCCACGGTTTACCTTCTTTGAAAGTGGTATAAAATATTGGAAGCGTTTATTTTGGATAACCGATAGTCATGTGGAATCTCTTGTCTGTCCATCACTTGAAAACCTTGATCTGCCATTCTCATTTCAAAATCGGTTGCATTCTCAAAATGGTTCAAGTGATCAAATTGAGGGACATTTCGAGCAATCGTGGCGATAAAGCGACCTCCGGGATTCAGGGCCGACGCAACCATGGCGGTTAATTCATAAGGATTAACCAGGTGTTCTATCAATTCTATCGCATAAATGCAATCATATCCGTTATTGGCATCCGTAAAATAGGCTTCATGAAGACGAATGTCTGGAAAGCGTCTTGAAACAAAAGGGCTGAGTGTTAAGTCATAGGCTTCCACATTTCCGTGCGATGAAAGAAATTCCAACTCAAGACCGGATCCCACGCCGATGACAGCCGTTTTAGTGGAGGAAAAGCGGTCTTGCGCAAGATATTCCATGATGGCAAAACGGTGGCGGGTGAGAAGTGCGGTGATGATTAAAAAGAGATCGTATGAGGAGCGACTAAATGAGGGTGGAGGCACTTCCAGTTCAAACGGATATTTCTTGGTGCGACTAAACCGTTGAATGTCCTCAGCGTAACGGTTGATGACTTCTATATACAAACGATTGGCTTCAGCAGGTGTGACTGAAAGAGCAGATACATAGCTTTCCAGATAATGATCAATCCGTTCGTGAATCAGCCGTTGTCGGTCGTTTAAGCTTTCCGCTAATTGTCGAAGCTGCCACTTGACGGCCGGATTGAGTTCCGCAATCGTTTGAATCATATTTTATTCAATACATTTAAGAAATCCGTCTGGCGCCACGGTAAGCAGAATCTTTTCTTCAATTGCAGTATCGATGACAAAACGATTGTTTTCCTTTAGGAATTGGTGGACTGCACTTTTCGGACTGTTTCCTTTTTTCCAGGGTCGATCCGGAAAGAAATCATCCGGCATATCATCAATCGCCGTATCGAATACGATAAGATAGCTGCCCTTTCTTACAAAAGGCGAAAAGAGTCGGAGTTCCTCCAATACATGATCGTGGGTATGATTGGAATCCAGGATGACCAGGGCCGACCGTTGGTTGACCAGGGCAGCAACCTTGGCGACGGTGGCAGGATCGATCGAGGAGCCTTGGATGAGTTCCACCCGTTTGCTTAAAGGATGTTCTTCAATGGCTTTGCGATTATGGTCGCGTATTTCAATATCAATACTAATGACCTTTCCGGAGCCACCGAGGAGTTCCAGCATGGAAGCGTAAAAGATGGTAGAGCCGCCATGAGCGATTCCGGTTTCGATAATAAATTCAGGCTTTAAATTCCAGATGATTTCCTGCAGCGCCATCAAGTCGGAACCTATCTGCAGAATGGGACGCCCCAGCCAAGTCATGAAACTGAAGCCGTTCTTTTGCCGTGTCGCTTCACGAATCCAGGTTTTAGATAAATCCTTCAGCGTTCCCGGCATGCCGGTGGTTTCATTGTTTTTCATTCATCATCTCCTTCCAAGATTTTGTATCTGACGCGATTATGTTGATGCCTTCTTTTCCCATGCAGGCGATGAGATCCAGTATGCTGAGGTGCGGATCGAAGGGATTTCCCAGTTGCGGATAAGATTGTCTCCGGTAATCCATATAATCTACCGCAATGCCTGCTTGTTCAAAAAGGTCATGATTTAAATAATTTAATGCACCATGTCCCGTCACATAGCGGGAGCCTTTAAAATGTTGGACAATCGCCAGGACTCGCTCGCTGCTTTTTCCTGAGATGTTTAATTCGGAGGATTTGAAGTATTGAGGTCGCAAACCGAAATATTGGCTGATTTGTTCAATCGCGTATTGATTAAAATCTGACAATAACAAGTACTCGCGTTGGTAGATTTCTTCGGCCAGTGCATACATGTCATTGAAGAAAGGGGCTTTTTTATAGTTAAAATATAAGCTATGTAAATGCTTTTTCCGACATTGCCAAAAGTCCTGAATCTCCACTTGATTGATGATTTCCTTATCCCACTTGATGGGAAGCGTCATCCATTTGTTCCCCTGATCCGTGTGGATCCTGACCCGATTAATGAAACTGCCTCGAGACAATTGGACATCATCGTAATGCACATAGATATCACATAACCGGATTTGTTCAAAGATGCCTATCCAGGGAAAAAACATCGGCTGAGAGATAACAACGGTTAAAGGAGATGGCATGATATGAACGCTATTTAAAGGGTAGGTGTGGTAAAAGGTCTTTTAAATCCGACTCATAGCTGGCAAACAGACGTGCCGCTTCCGGATTGTCAATAATTCGTGCACGTAGCATATCGCCATCTTGATGAGCCAGCTCAGCTTGTCCAATCTTTTCATAACAATAGATACGACAAGCAATCGCAATAATATGAAAAGGGTAATGTTGAATGACACTGGAGAATTTATCAATAGCTTTTTCATAGCAGCCGTTGCGCATATTGTAATTATGAAAGAAATTAACATCAATATTGGCATCATAAGCCAATTTGTTCAGTGCCATTGCTGATATTTCCGGGGTATCAAAATGCCGTTTGTACAAGTCTGTATTATCGTAAATGCTTAAAAGATCCTTTTCGCTGAGTACTCCATTTTTTATCAGCGTTTCTGACATCTCGGTTCCAAGAAAGGGGTAGGCAATGAAGAAATAAGCCCAATCAATGGGCAATTCGCGGGCATAGCGAATAGTTTCTTGCATCATGGATTCATCTTCGCCGGGGTTGCCAAACATGAAGAATGCGTAAAGCGTGATGGCTCTTTTTCGGAAGTGGGCAGCCAGCCCTTTGGCTTTCTCCAAATCGACATTTTTCTTAATAACCTTTTTTTGCACATGCGCGCTGCCTGATTCGATCGCAATCACCGAAGAATCCATACCGTTTTCCGCCAAAGCATCAATCAGGTCGTTATTCAGAATCCCCACCGAAAAGCCATGAGGAAAATTAAATTTGAAATGAAGGCCGGTTTCTTTGATTCTTTGAAAAAGCAGATGGAAATGGTCTTTGTCAAAACCGAACAACTCATCATCAACGGCAATGGTGTTGATATTGAAACGGGTGATCAGGGTTCGAATATCTTCAATGATTTTATCAACGCTGCGGAGCAAGACCTTGCGTCCATGGATGACGCTGCCTGCACAAAATGTGCAACGGAAAAAGCAACCTCTGGAAATTTTGATATGAGCGGATCGCATGCCCGGTTCCCGAACAGACACGCCTCGTTCATGGGTCGCATAGTAATCCACATCAATCAAATCGTAAGCCGGCAGGGGCAATTCGTCCAGATTGGCAAACGGAGGGGCCAATGTCTCGAGCGGCCCGCCTTTAGTTAATAATCCGGGAATATTCGATGGTTTTATTCCTTTTTGCAAGGAATCGATGAGCGCACAAAAAGGCAATTCTCCTGCCCCCCGAATGATATAATCAATGGCTGGTTCGTCAATGAGCCGGTGCGCAAAAACCGTGGCATGCACTCCTCCTAGAACGATTTGCGTATGAGGCCATTTTTGCTTGATCAAAGAGAGAAGACGGAGGAGAGCGCCGTGCCCGAAGGAAACGGATACGGCTATGCCCACCAAATCTGGAATGTATTTTGATTTTTCGAGCAGTCCTTGCAGAAAGGACTCGGTGGAGGAAGGGGCACGATCCGGTTGGGTAAATAAACGATAGATTTCCATACCGCCATCAATAATTTGGAATGTCAGGTCACTGAATCGGAGTCTGGCATAAGAGGTCAGCGTCATCAGACCCAATGGATAGGAGAAGCTGGGTGAATAATTATCGCTTTTCCGGGAAAGAAAGTCCTCGAGTGTCTTCAGCGGAGTGGCGACATTCTGAATGAATAAAATATTCAAGCTCTCTCCTGATTGCGTTTATAGTAAGGCTTTTCGTGCCGGATTGCCGCTCAATTTGCAATCGTCTCCCCATTCGCCGTACACGACGGAATTGGGGGTGACGACACAATAATTTCCAAGCACCGTGCCGGGCATGATAATGCTTCCCGCGCCAATCCAGCACCCTTTGCCTATTTTGACCGGAAGATAACGGAGATTCGGGAGCTCGCTTCCCATGTCTTTCCGTTTGTCCGCATATTGTGCCAGGATAATGACCCCGGGAGCGATATGGGTAAAATCGCCCAGTTCCACGCCACCTTCTCCATAAATGACACTCCCGGCTGCAAGAACTACCTTTTCCCCGAATCGAACAAGACGATTATTGCGTGAACCGTATATATAGACGCCGGATTGAAAGGTGGAACCCTCTCCGATAGTGATGGTGTCGGGATACTTTATGGTAACACTTTTTTCAATCAGAACATCATATTTCCTTTTTAGATAAAAAGTATTTTTCCAAAGTTTAAATGAATGTTTGATATTCTTGAAAATCATATTTCATTCTCTTAAATGTTAGGGAGGGGTTAGTGTCCAAATCCATTTGGCCATACCTTCCAGAAAGCTTTTCGATCTTTCCAAAGACCGTTAAGATGATCCATATCTCTTAAAGTATCCATACAGGCCCAGGTACCCGTGTGTTTATAAACCATCAGCTGGTTTTCTTTAGCCAACTGTTCCAATGCACCATATTCCAGATCGCATTGTTCATCCTTATTAAGATAATTAAAAATATTTCGATGAAAAACAAAAAAGCCTCCGTTAATGAAGCCGGGAGCATCCTTTGGTTTTTCCCGGAATTCCTCCACTTGATTCCCGTTGATTTTCAGTTCGCCGAACTGGGAAGCCATATTGATGCCGGTCAGAGTGGCCATTTTTTTGTGGGAACGGTGAAAGTCGATTAGCTGGGGAAGGTTGATATCTGCCAGACCGTCTCCATAGGTCACTAGGAATTCTTCTGAGTCGATATATCGTTCAACATGTTTCAGTCTGGCCCCCTTCAGCGTTTTTTCTCCCGTATCGACTAGGGTGACGCGCCAACCTGTTTCCTGGTGTGCATGATGGATGACAGTTTTTTCGGGAGAGCCTAATTCCAGGGTAAAATCATTATTTAAGAATTCGTAATTATAAAAATATTTCTTAATCATGTCCCCTTTGTATCCTAAAGCAAGGACAAAATCTTTGAAACCATAATGGGAATAATACTTCATGATATGCCACAAAATGGGTTTGTTTCCGATATAGACCATGGGTTTCGGGCGAAATTCGGTTTCTTCCCGTAATCGGGTTCCCAGTCCGCCGCAAAGGATTACGACTTTCATAGCATCTCCCATTGTTGGTCTTTATGATTCACATTGAATGGCTCTTTCAGGGTCGGCCATTGTATTTTGAGTGCAGGATCATCCCATCGAACGCCGCATGCCAAGTCTGCATGATATTCTTCTCCCATCATGTAATGGAGTTCTACGCCATCATCCAGCGTCAGAAAACCATGTGCACACCCTTTTGGGATATAGAAGGCTTTCCGATTTTCCGCAGACAGAATGGCGCTATGCCATGTCAAATAGGTTGAAGAATCATGTCGCAGATCAACAATGACATCAAATACCTCCCCGGCCGTGCAGCGAACCAGTTTGACCTCTTCGTAAGGTGCTTGCTGATAGTGCATGCCTCGCAAGGTTCCCTTTTTGGTGTTGTAGGAGGTATTACACTGAGGGAAATAAGTCTGAAGTCCCCTTGCCTTGAATTCCTTTTCGCAATAGGTCCGGGCAAAGAGACCCCGTTTATCTATGGAGGGTTCCGGTGAAATCAGATAGGCCCCTTTGAGGGGTGTTTCAGTAAAAATCATTCGAGCACCTGAAGGGAAGGAATGGCAACGACAAACCGGCCGCCCCATTCACGGATAAAAGCCATCTGTTCCATGACCTCTTTTTTCAGGTTCCAGGGGAGAATGAAGAGAAAGTCCGGCTGTTCCGCTTTGATTTTTTCAACGGAAAAGATGGGGATATGCGTGCCAGGCAGAAAACGGCCTGACTTATGGGGATTGCGATCCACGGTAAAGGGGAGAAGATCGGTCCGGATGCCGCAGTAGTTGAGCAGTGTGTTTCCCTTGGCCGGTGCGCCGTATCCGGCCACCTTCTTTCCGGTTTCTTTGGCGTCAATCAAGAAGCGGAGCAGATTTCGTTTGACGGTTTCAACCTGTGCGGTGAATTGGGCATAGCGATCGGGCTGATCCAGACCAAAGACCTTTTCCTTTTCCAAGACGCACTGCACGGACGGGGACACGTTTGCCAGCGCAGCGCCGGTATGAGCCGCATAAATTCGGAGCGAGCCGCCATGCGTGGGCAGTTCATCCACATCAAAGAGGGTTAGTCCGAATTCCTGGAATAAGGGAATAAGCGGCAACAGGCCCAGATAAGAAAAGTGTTCATGATAAATGGTGTCAAACTGGTTTTCTTGTATCATGGAGAGAACATGCGGGAATTCCAGGGTGATGACCCCTTCGGGTTTAAGGGCCATGGCAAGTGCTTCCACAAATTCCCGGAGATTAGGGTTATGTGCCAGCACATTGTTTCCTGCAATCAAATCAGCCAATCGACCGTCGGAGACCAACTGTTTGGCAAAAACAGAATCAAAAAAACAGATTTCCGTTGGAATGCCTTTTTGCTGGGCAACCTTGGCTGTGGCGGCTGCGGGTTCCACGCCCAAGACCGGAATCTCTTTTTCCTTGAAATACTGGAGCAGGTATCCGTCATTACTGGCCACTTCCATGACAAAGCTTTTTTGTCCCAATTTAAAACGGTCAGCTACGATGTCCGCATATCGTTTGCAATGATCAAGCCAGGAGGTCGAATACGAGGAAAAATAAGCATATTCTTCATTGAAAATATCCGCAGCTTTTTCAAATTCGGGTAGCTGGACCAAATGGCATTTTTCGCAATGGTACAAATCCAAAGGATAGGTGGCTTCCATTTGCTGCAGTGCCTGGGCCGTGAGATAAGCGTTGGACAGCGGCTGGTTTCCCAGAGAAAGAAAGGGGGCGCGCAGTTCGCTTAGGCAGCCGCGACAGATTAATTCATTCATAGTTTGCATGCCGTGAAATAGTGGCGTATGGTGTCAATTCTGCTGCGGAAAAGATCGGCCGACGAAAGCTGATCCATTTCCCGGTATTCCAAAACGGTCTGTTGAACGGTTTTTTTAAATCCCAAAACAGGTTTCCATTTCAAGCGTTCATGGGCTTTGTTGCTGTTGAGTCGCAGATATCGCGCTTCGTGGGGTGCGGTGCGACGGGCTGCTGTTTGGATATCGCCGCAACCCCATTCTGCAATAATGGTTTTTGCCAGTTCTTCCACGGTTTTTGCCTGGGAGGCAAGGGGGCCAAAGTTCCATGCGCCGCTATATTCTTTTCCTTCATCGGCCAGCGCCGCACCCAGGAGAAGATAGCCGTGAAGCGGCTCCAGAACATGCTGCCAGGGTCGCACTGACTCGGGATGTCTCAGCAGAATAGGTTTTTTTGTTTGAAGGGAACGGATGCAGTCCGGGACAATGCGGTTCATGGCCCAGTCGCCTCCGCCCATGACATTGCCTGCTCTGGCGGTGGCGATGGCGGCTTTATTTTTTTCCTGAAAGAAGGAGCGGAAATAAGATTGTGTTACAATTTCAGCGCCTGCCTTGGAGGCGCTGTAGGGATCGTGCCCGCCGAGTGGCGAATTTTCGGGAAAGGGGTATTGGTTTTCTGGGTTTTCATACACTTTATCGGTGGTGATGATCACGCAGGCTTTCACGGACGGGGTGGCACGGATCGCTTCCAGCACATTCAGGGTACCCATGACATTGACATCAAATGTGTCACGAGGTTTCTGATAGGATTCGAGAACAAGGGGTTGGGCGGCCAGATGGAAGACAAAAGTCGGTTTGGCCTTTAGCATGGCTTTTTTCAAACGGCCCAGATCGCGGATGTCGGCATCTGTATGGTGAATTTTCTGACTCAGTCCGCAGGCGTGAAAATGGCTTTTTTTCAGGGCAGGCAGGGCATAGCCGTTCACATTCGCGCCCAAATGCAAAAGAGCCATGGAGAGCCATGAACCCTTAAAACCAGTGTCACCGGTCAGCAAGACAAGTTTATTTTTATATAAGTTTAATTTCATGGTGTTTTGCATTCTTACAAAACGCTTTAACTTTTAATGCAATATTAATGCCACTTTTAGGGAGACTGACTCAGATTTATTGTAAAGTATTGTGATATATTGCGTTCTGCGGAGTTCCGAAAGGTGATGTAACTTGATATCAATGCTTTAGATACGGAAAAATATTCCTATGCATCATACCCGAATATCTTGAAATCATCCTGATAACGGACAAGGAGTTTATTTCGCAAGCCCTGTTCCAGATCCGGAGAAGACTTTTTTTTATCCGAGCGGTTGAGGTGAGGAATGGCGGTATTAATTTTCAGATGGTTGAATACCGGGGCCAAGTCAATGTCGAGGTGTTCAAACCGGCAAATGCGATCCATTGGTTTGTTGGAGTATTTATGCCTGATGTAGTCGACTTGCGGTCGAACGATTTCCGTTTGACCGACTGCGTCAAAGTATTCCTCTAAAGACATGCTATGGAGATGCGGAAATTTCTTATAAACATATCCTTGGTAGAGAGGATCCGCATGATATCGATAGGAACTGATGAAGCGATCGATTGGATTGCGTACTACCGTAAAAGTGAAATAGGCTTCCCAGGTCTGAGCGTGAACCATATCCGTGGGCGTTCCATGATCGGCCGGACCATCCGGAAGCCCAAGCGCCTTTTTAACGCTGGTTCCTGCCCCTTTGGGAATGTGAACAAATAGAAACTTTCTTGTATGATCGATATTGATGGTTTTTTCCTGGAAAGGTTGAAGCCGGTTGACTTTCTTGAAGAGGGCCGTCAGGGATTTATCAAAGTCGGCCAATTCGGATGTGTTTTGCAGGCTGGGGCGATAATCGCGGTAGTAAGCAAATGCCTGGATGATTTTCTTTTTTTCAATTAATTGGATTAACGCATTCGTGAAATCATTCGCATTGGCAGGCTGATTTTGTAAAAGAGGTGGCATCATCGGTAATCCTATCGGGAAACCAGAGGGTTTTCTTTAGACATACTTTTGTTAATATATTATTTTGAAAGGAGTTATGCAAAAACTCCCCTTTCTCATCGAAGAAAAAAGCGGACCCACCCTTTCTGATTTGGAAGCCCGTTTCCCAAAGACCCGCCTTCTGGTGGCTGATTTTTATGTGCGCGGGGTTGAAACCGGTGTTGCCCTGCCCTGGGGGTTTGAAAAGGACAACCTTGAAAATGTGGATCACCATGCTCCGGTCCCATCCATGACCCGCCTAATTACGTCGACCGCATTGGCCTGCAAAAGAAGGGTAACGCAGAATACGAATCCCTTTGATCAGCTTATGCTAAATCATACGGACTGTGATTCCGTTCTTTCTGCTGCCATCCTGCTCGGTCATCTGGAACCTGATATTCTTTTTGAAAAAGCGGCCATTGCCTCTGACCATACAGGCGAAGAAAATGATATTGCAGATTTACTTCAGGCATTGGAGCATGAACGGGATTTTGCGCTTTCTCTTCGATGCTTGCAAAAACTCATGGCCAGCACTCCCCAGGAGAGTAAGGTTCAGGCTTTGATTGATAAACGGCGGGAAAGCAGAAGGGCGGTTCAGGAGGCGGTAGTTCAAGGCTCTTTTTCTCATATTGGTCCGGTCTGGTATGCTGCTTTCCAAAAGGAGATTTCCGGTGAATTTCTCTTTTCCGCTTTACCGGAGGCAGCCATTATGGTGGCCGGTTTTCCCAATAAAGTTGATCCGAATAAGTGGAATATCAAAGTCCGTCGCGGCGCCAAAGCAACGGAAGGAACCACCCTCCATCAGCTCAATATAAAAGAGTTTGACCCTGGTTTCGGGGGGCGTTGGAACGCAGGTTCCAATGACCGAGGCGGGGGTACGGTCATTCATCCAAGTGAGTACGCACAAAAGGTTTATCAAGCCTTTCAAAAGATCCTTTAGTTTCTCCTTTTCTTTGCCGACATATTTGGTAGACAAAGCACATGAAGCTATCTACCCGGTCCGAATATGCCTGCCTGGCACTGGTTGATCTCGCGGAACACGCACAGGATTCCGCCTATATTAAAATACAGGATATCTGCAATCGTAAGAGCATACCAAATAAGTATTTAGAGCAATTATGCATGAAGCTTAAAAGAGCAGGCTTTATCAAAAGTCGGAAAGGACAGGAGGGTGGATATGCTTTAGCCAAACCGTCAGAAACAATAACGGTCGCTGAAATTATCCGACTGATGGATGGTGCCTTGGCCCCTGTGGAATCGGTAAGCAAATATTTTTATGCGCATTCACCCATTGAATTATGTCCGAAATTGCTGGGAAATATGAGAGAGATACGCGACTATATTTCCAATAAATTGGAAAATTTAACATTAAATCAGTTAATTGACAAGGAGTAAAGAATGCGTCTTACCGTTATTTTTTCAATGATGGCTATCCTGGTTCTTTTTCAGACTTCTTTTTCTGAAACCAAAGCTGCGTCCAATAAGCCGCTTTCAGGCACCATTACCCTTTCCGGTGCCTGGGCCCTTTATCCCATGGTGGTGAAATGGGCAGAAGAATTCCGGAAAATCAATCCGGAAGTCAAGATTGATGTGGCGGCCGGCGGCGCGGGCAAGGGAATTGCTGATGCTTTAAATGGCCAGGCTGATTTGGGCATGGTCTCCCGTGATTTGAACCCTGCGGAAGTAGAAAAGGGTGCTTGGGCCATTCCAGTAACCAAAGATGCTGTGGTTCCAGTGTGCAATGTCAATAATCCTGTTTGGAATACGCTGAAAAAGAATGGAATGACGAAAGAACAGTTTACCCGTATCTGGATGGATAGCGCCATTTCCAATTGGGGCGCCATTATTAAAGGTGCCAAGAATACGCTGAATGTGTATACCCGATCAGACGCATGCGGTGCTGCGGAAACTTGGGCAAAATACATGGGCATTGGACAGGAGGATTTGCTGGGCGTGGGGGTGTATGGCGACCCTGGTTTGGCCGAGGCGGTGCTTCGCGATGTGAATGGTATCGGCTATAATAATGTCAATTATGCTTATGATGCAACCACTAAAAAGGCTATTCAAGGACTGACTGTCGTGCCTATTGATGTGAATGGAAACGGAAAACTGGATGAGGCAGAGAATTTTTATCATTCTCGCGAAACGCTTCTGAAGGCCATTGCCGAAGGCCGTTATCCTTCACCGCCTGCCCGAAACCTGCTTTTAGTATCCAAGGGTAAACCCGCTTCGCCCATTGTGACCGCTTTCCTGAAATGGATTGTGGTCGAAGGTCAGGTTTTTGTTCCTGAAGCAGGTTTTGTGCCCCTCTCAAAAGAGACATTGGATAAGGCGGTTGCCAGCTTAGGCAAATAGCAGGAAGATGATAAGATGAGTTATAAAAGCCGATTGATTAAGGACAAGCTGGCGGCCAAAACAGTGCTGTTGTTAGTCATTGCAGCCTCTTTGTTGGTGGTGGCTATCATTGCGGGTCTGTATATCCGGTCGCGCCCCATTTTGGCAGAGAAGCCGCTGTGGGATTTGCTCTTTTCCTCTGCCTGGCGCCCGTTGCGTGGTCAATTCGGTTTTTATCCCTTTCTCATGGGATCGCTTTGGGTGACAGGGGTGGCCATTCTGATAGCTACCCCGTTATCCCTGCTCACCTCTCTCTTTTTGTCGGAATATGCGCCCAGACGGTTTCGGAACCTGGCCAAATCTCTGATTGATTTGCTCGCGGGTATTCCCTCTGTGGTTTTTGGTGTCTGGGGTGTGCTTGCCATTGTACCGTTTGTTAAGGATACTCTGGCCCCCATGTTTGGATTGTCGGTCTCCGGATATTGCGTCTTGTCCGCTGGTCTGGTTTTAGCGGTCATGATTTTTCCCATTATCATTCATGTCTGTCTTGATGTACTCGGCTCCGTGCCAGTGGAAATCAAGGAAGCGTCACTTTCCCTGGGTGCTACTCATTGGCAGACCATTAAATTTGTGATTGTGAGAAAAGCGCTTCCCGGCATCATTGCCGCAGTGGTGCTGGGTCTTTCCCGTGCATTTGGCGAGACCATGGCGGTTCTGATGGTGGCTGGTAATGTGTCTAAAGCGCCTCATTCCCTGTTTGATCCGGCCTATCCGTTGCCGGCCCTGATTGCCAATAATTTCGGGGAAATGCTTTCTATCCCATTGTATGATTCGGCCCTGCTTTTTTCCGCGCTGTTGCTGATGGGCGTGGTTTTATTGTTCAGTATGGCGTCCAGAGTGGTCTTAATACGAATTGAAAACCGGGTGCGATAAATGAATACGCGAAAAATCGAAGAGAAAATATTTGTACTCATCATGGCCTTAAGCACAGGGGTGGTTCTCTGTTCTCTTCTCCTGCTGCTATGGACGGTTTTTACAAAAGGATTTTCCTCTCTAACCATTGAGATGATTACGCAGGCACCCAAAGGGGGGTATTATCTGGGCAAGGCCGGCGGCATTCTGAATGCCATTCTCGGTTCGCTTTATCTGGCAGGCGGGGCGGTTGTATTGGCCCTGGTGTTGAGTCTTCCCATTGCCATATATCTCAATATGTATCTGAAGAAAAAAAGCCGTTTCGCAGAAGCGACCCGTTTTTCATTGGATGTGCTGCTCGGCGTTCCCTCCATTGTGTATGGCGCCTTTGGTTTCAGTCTGATGATCTTATTGGGGCTTAAGACCTCGCTGTTGGCCGGTATTATCACTGTGGCATTGCTTATTCTGCCCATGATGATTCGATCGATGGACGAAGGTTTTAAAATGATTCCCTGTGAAATCATCGTGGCGTCCCTGGCACTGGGGGCCACCCGGCTGGAGACGGCTCTTAAGGTGGTGGTTCGCCAGGGGTTGCCGGTGATTCTGACGGCTGTGTTGATTGCATTCGGTCGGGCCATCGGTGATGCTGCTTCGGTTCTCTTTACCGCCGGATTCACGGATCAAATACCGACCTCTTTGACACGGCCGGCAGCCACCCTTCCACTCGCCATCTTTTTTCAACTCGGCACCCCCTTTCCCGAGGTTCAGCAACGGGGGTATGCGGCAGCGCTGCTTCTGACTGCCATTGTCCTGGTGGTCAGTCTTTTGACGCGCGCTATCACGAAACGGTTCACTAAAAATGTCATCCGGTGAGGGCCTTATGGAACAAAAAAGTCATCTGTCAATCCGTCATCTGAATGTCTATTACCGGGGCCACCATGCTTTAAAGGATATCACACTCGATATTCCAAACCATGCCACCACAGCCATCATCGGCCCATCGGGTTGCGGCAAGACCACGCTTTTGAAATCATTCAATCGTCTTTTGGATGTGGTGGAAGGGATACGGTATACAGGGGAAGTATTGGTGGATGGCGAAAACATTCTGGCGCCGGGCGTGGAAGTGACCCATTTGCGTAAAAAGATGGGGCTGTTATCTCAGCGTCCTTCGCCGCTGCCTATGTCAATTTATGATAATGTGGCTTATGGTCCCCGCCTTCATGGTACGCGCAAACGAGCCGTACTGGATCAGATTGTTGAGGAGAATCTGAAACAG
>MGVN01000129.1:47104-57356 GCA_001800515.1 Elusimicrobia bacterium RIFOXYB2_FULL_49_7
TGTGGGAAGAAGTCAAGACACGACTTGATTCTCCGGCATCCGACCTTTCTATCGGTCAGCAGCAGCGGCTCTGCCTGGCACGTGGCTTGGCCGTGAAACCCTCGGTCATTTTGGGTGATGAGCCTACTTCAGCCTTAGATCCCAAATCGAGCCAGCATATCGAACAGCGATTCATCGAACTGAAAAAGGAATATACAATCGTTTTTGTCACCCATATTCTGCGTCAAGCCAGACGGCTGGCTGATTTTGTGGCCTTCATGTACCTGGGGGAACTGGTGGAAGCTGGGCCTGCAAAAGAGATCTTTGAAAATCCGAAACGGGAATTGACTAAAGATTACATAAAGGGTATTTTTAGCTGATGTCTTATACCCTTTCTCATCTTAAATATCTGGAAGCGGAGAGCATTCAAATTATTCGGGAAGTAATGGCCGAATTCGAGCGGCCTGTGATGCTCTATTCCATCGGCAAGGATTCCTCGGTCATGATTCGGCTGGCCCAAAAGGCCTTTTATCCCGGCAAAATCCCCTTTCCTCTGCTTCATGTGGACACCACATTCAAATTTAAGGAGATGGTCTCCTTTCGCGATCAGTTTTGCCGCGATATCGGTGCCAAGCTTCTGGTCCACACCAACACCAAGGCCATCGAGAATAACATTTCCCCCTTTTCTGTGGGTACGCAAAAGTGCTGCGCCTTTCTCAAGACCCAGGCGCTGGTGGATTCACTACGTCAAGGCCAATTCGACGCTGCCTTTGGTGGTGCGCGGCGAGATGAAGAAAAATCGCGTGCCAAGGAGCGCATCTTTTCCTTCCGCGATGAAAAGGGACAATGGGATCCTAAAAATCAGCGGCCCGAACTCTGGAACCTCTACAATGCCAAGGTGAACAAGGGCGAATCCATTCGCGTTTTTCCCCTCTCCAATTGGACTGAGCTGGATGTTTGGCAGTACATTTACCGGGAGAATATTCCCATTGTGCCCATGTATTTTGCCAAGATGCGGGAAATGGTGGTGCGCGACAATATGCTCATTCCCCTGGATGGCGATATTCCTTTAAGGCCCGGCGAAAAGCCGAAAGAGGTGATGTGCCGTTTCCGTACTTTGGGCTGTTACCCTTGCACCGGAGCCATCCGATCCACTGCAACCACGCTGCCGGAAATCATTCAGGAGATGATGACCATCCGCATTTCCGAACGGTCCACCCGCATCATTGATCATGATCAGGAAGGATCCATGGAAACCAAGAAACGGGAAGGGTATTTTTAAGATGAATGCGCCTATTCCCTCTTTTCTGGAAGAGGATGCAGGCAAGACCCTGCTCCGTTTTTCCACCGCCGGCAGTGTGGATGACGGAAAATCAACCCTCATCGGCCGCCTGTTGCTTGATTCTAAAAACATCTATGAAGATCATATTGCCAGTGTGCGCAAGGCCTCCACGCACAGCGATGATCAGGAGTCCTTAGACCTCTTTCTATTTACAGATGGTCTCAAGGCTGAGCGGGAACAGGGCATCACGATTGATGTGGCCTACCGTTATTTCTCCACACCTCATCGCAAATTCATCATTGCCGATACGCCGGGCCACGAGCAGTATACTCGTAACATGGCCACCGGTGCTTCAACAGCCAATCTTTCCATTGTGCTCATTGATGCGCGCAAAGGGGTTTTGCCCCAATCCAAACGCCACGCCTTCATTGCCTCGCTCCTTCGCGTACCCCATCTTATTGTGGCAGTGAACAAAATGGATTTGGTCGGATATGATGAAGCGGTTTTTAACCGCATTCGCAAGGAGTTCTCGGATTTTGCCGCCCGGCTTTCCGTACCGGACCTGCGATTTATTCCCATCAGTGCTCTTCAGGGCGGCAATGTGGTGGAGCAAAGCGACAAGATGGCCTGGTATAAAGGTGAATCGCTTCTGACCATGCTGGAGAATGTCCATGTGGCCGGTGATTCCAACTTTATTGATTTCCGTTTCCCGGTCCAGTGGGTTAACCGGCCTACCATGGATTTTCGGGGCTATTCCGGAACCATTGCCTCGGGCGTGGTACGCAAAGGGGATGAGGTCATGGTCCTGCCTTCCATGCGTACCTCCCGCGTCAAATCCATTGTGACCTGGGACGGCGAAGTCAACGAAGCCTTTGTTCCTATGGCCGTCACTATTCTACTGGAAGACGAAATCGACATCAGCCGCGGCGACATGTTGATACATAAGCATAATCAGCCCCAGGTGAGCCGTTCCTTTGAGGCCATGGTGGTCTGGATGGATGAAGCTGCCTTGGACCCGGAAAAATTCTATTATCTGAAACAGGCCGGCCGCACCACTAAGGCGCAGGTCGAAAAAGTTCATTATCGGGTGGATGTGAATACGCTGCATCGACTGCCGGGCATGCCGCTCCAGATGAATGAAATCGGTCGACTCCGCTTTTCGGTCCATCAGCCTCTCTTTTTCGACGCCTATGCCAAGAATCGATCCACCGGCAACTTCGTTCTCATTGACGCACTAACCAATCGCACTGTGGCCGCAGGCATGATGATAGACAGGGAGCCGCAGGACAAGATGGCAACCGATGTGGCCAGTCTGGCCAAACTGCTCCGTTCCCGGCTCCGTCCTGAAAAAGGGGTGACCGCAGCAGAACGGGCGGCGCGGCTGGGTCAAAAAGGGGTCACGGTCTGGATAACCGGACGGCCCGGAAGCTGCAAAAGCGAAGTGGCTTATGCACTGGAACGAAAGCTCTTTGAAGCAGGTGCGCTTCCGTTCGTACTGTCCGGTGGCGATATTCGGGCGGGTCTCAGCATTGATTTGGATTATTCCAATCTGGATAGATTAGAGCATCTGCGCCGTGTGGCTGAATTGGCAGGACTCCTGAATCGTTCCGGCGTACTCACCATCGGTGCCTTTATTTCGCCAACGCAGGAGATGCGCAATCTGGTCCGGGAAATCATCGGTCCTGACCGTTATGTTGAGATTGCACTGGATGCCCCGCTCGATTGGTGCAAACAAAATGACAAGTCTGGGATTTACGCTAAAGCGGAAAAAGGAGAGGTTCGCAATGTGCCGGGCGTGGATTTCCCTTTTGAGGTTTCTACTACCGCTGCTTCTGTCATCAAAATTGCAGAGACCGGCGTTGAACAGGCTGTTGCAACGATTTTGTCGCTACTGCGTCAAAAGGGAATCTTTCCATGTCAAAAACATTGACATTCTGGCTGACCGGCTTGTCCGGTTCCGGCAAATCAACCCTCTCCCTTGCGCTCTACAATCGGTTTGCAAAGTTTTCTTATACCTCTTTTCAATTGGACGGAGATGTCGTACGTACCGGCTTATGCTCGGATCTCGGTTTTTCAGACAACGACCGCCATGAAAACGTTCGCCGCATCGCGGAAGTGGCCAAACTGCTCAACCAGGCAGGTGTAACCGTATTGGCCTCCTTCATTTCCCCTTTCAAAACGGATCGTGCCCTGGCCCGAAAGATTATTGGGCCGGATAAGTTTGTTGAGATTTACATCAAAGCCTCTTTGGAAACCTGTGAGAAGCGTGATCCCAAAGGATTATATAAGAAGGCCAGGGCCGGAAAGATTAAAAAATTTACGGGCGTGGATTCTCCCTATGAAGTGCCCGCAAAGCCTGATCTGGTGGTGCCAACCAGTGAAGAATCAGTTCAACAATCTGTTGACAGAGTCGTTGCTTTTCTCAAGAAAAAGAAGAAGGTTACTTTGTCTTAGGAGGGGTTCAGATGTCATCCTCTTTCATCCCCCAAACCACCTACAACACCATCCTGGAAAATGTGCCCATTGCCTGCATTGACATCGCGATTGTGGCCAAAGGCCGTGTCCTGCTGGTCAAACGCAAGGATCCGCCGGCCATGGGAGAGTGGTGGGTGCCGGGTGGACGCATTCTAAAAGGCGAGATGATGCGTGATGCCGCAGCCCGCAAGGCGCATGAAGAGGTGGGCATTGAATGTCATGTGGGCCCTATCATTCATACGGATGAGACCATTTTTCCGGATGGGCCGCATGGGATTGCGGTGCATAGCATCAACAGTTGCTTTTTTTTATATCCCATGGAAAAAGAGTTTGATTGCGCGTTGGATACTCATCATCTGGAGTATCAGTGGGTGGACACTATTCCAAAAGGGCTCCATCCCTATGTCGAACGGTGTCTTTTAGGCGCAGGCCTCAAGCTAAGAAATCTTAAAAGATAAGTCGATAGCGGCTGCCGGGCCCTTTGCCGGCACGCTGAATAAATCCGGCCTCCAGAAGCGAATTGAGGGAATAAATCAGCGTTCTGCGCGGTATCGGTAGGTCTGCCATGAGTTCGCGGGTGGCAACGGGCTGCTCCGGCCTGTTTTTGAAAGAGTCCAGTACTTTAACCGCGGTGGCTGAGAGCGCCTGATAACGGTCGTATTTCGTGCAGTAGTGATCGAAATGGGCGGGGCTTTTCAGAAGCATTTCAAAAATATAATCCAGAAAAAAGCCGTATGAATAGTCGCCGGGTTCCGGACTGAAGATTCCGCCGGAACAGCGCTGCAGAACCTCGTAATATTTTTTTCGGGTCTGCTCAATGGAACGGTCAATTGCGCAAAGCGGAACCGATGCGCGGAAAACGGAATTCTCCGGTGACAGGAGGGCGATATGCATAAGCAGTCGCGACAGCCTGCCGTTACCGTCCTGAAAGGGATGTATGGCAAGAAACCGGAATACCAATTCAACGGCCACCGCCAGGGTGAAGGAGTTCTCCACGATTTCCTGGTTATACCAGGTCAGGAGATCCTGCATGGCGGTTTCTGTGATGATGCCGGGGGCTGCTGTTTTCAGAACGCTTCGAGTTTGGCTGGTGGCATGGTTTGTTTCAATAACCGTATTCGGTATTTTTTTGAAATCCCCTGAGTAGTGGTTGGCATCCGCAGAAAATCTCAGAATTTCCCGGTGAAGCCCTTTAATCTGCGAAATGGAAAGCGGAAAAAACATTTCCGGCGCGGAAAAAACAAGCTGGATGGCATTGCGATAGCCGGCCACTTCTTCGATGCTTCTGGATTTGTCTTTGGCAAGTTTGTTTTTGATGAATCGTTCCCGATTCTGATACTCCAGATGAGGTTCTGTCTTCAGGACCGTATCTATCCACTCGATCTCAATGTCCGTCAGCAGGGCGTTTTCTATCCGTGTGGAAGCGCCGATGTTGCTGATTTGGGATTGAAGGGAGACGAAGGTTCTTTTTTCTTCTGAAAAGGCGGCTGCCTGCTGACTTATCCTGTCATATTGGAGTGTTAGCTGCTGGTGTTTTCTTTGCTGATTCTGAGAGAGCTCAAAGTGAAGCATAAGTATAAAATAGCCATATTGTGCCATATTGTGCAAGTTTTTATGTAAGAAAGTTGCACAATGTTGCACAATATGGATAAATGGGTGGTATGGCGCAATTTATTTGCGATTTTGATTTACGAATGGAGAAAAACCAAAATTCCTATCAGCAAATTCTATCAGCTATTATGCTCATTGACTTTCTCGCTATAAACTAAGTATTATTTATCATCAATGGAAAGTAAGACAGTTGTTTTTCATAATAAAATAAGTCCAAATTTTCAGCAAGTTAGTGTCGATGGGGCTCATGGCGGGATATCGCCTCAGGGTAAGATTAACATCAATTTTTTCGCTGAACGATTTCCCATTCCTAAAAGCAGCTCAATTGAGGTTCAAGAAAATAAAGTTGTCAAAGTTACAGACAGTGACGATAGCAAAATTGGGATCATTCGTGAGTTTCATTTCGGGGCATATATGAGCGCCGATACTGCCAAAGGGATTGCAACTTGGTTATTAGACCGAGTTAAAGAATTAGAAGCGAAGGCACAAGCCAAATGATAGCACAAATAGAAAATGACTGTGTAAGTACGGATAAGTATTATCCAGCACCCTATGTCTATGTCCGAATGGCAAGTGATGCACCACGATATACGAATATCGTTTTTCTGAATAATGATAAAAATGTTATCGCCGAAGAACAGGATCTTACTCGAATCTCTATGGCGATTTCCGAATCCTCCCTGCGAGAAGAATGGGATTTGCCCGAAAATGATGTCTGGGACACGCTGTAATCGCTATGTATCAGCAAGGTGATATTGTTATAGTTTCTTTTCCATTTACAGATGCTGCGAATTCAAAGCCCCGCCCTGCAATTGTCCTTTCAAACAGAATAGTCAATAACTCTCAAGATGTCATTCTTGCTCAGATTACAGCCACAATTCGGAATGATAATTTCAGTTTTGCACTTGAAGACCGCTTTGTCGATACGCCCCTTAATAGACAGTCTGAGATTCGATGTCATAAAATATTTGTTATGGAAAAACGCCTTATAAAGAAGAAAATTTCTAATTTAATACCAGCCCAAAGAACGATTTTGTTTTCTAAAATATGTGCCTTGTTACAGCCGTAGTTCTTTTTTTACGCTTTATTATTCGCTGAAATCTGCTTTAAAACCGAAATTTCTCTTTTTCTGGCTGATTAATCGTATAGGCACAAAGGTTTTCATTGGCTTTTTTTTAGTGGAGCGGTTGTCAGCTTTATTGAGCAGGCCGCCGCCAATGTTTGCCACATCCAGAATGACGGACACACTCCAATCAGTCTATTCCAAAAGGGCTCCATCCCTATGTCGAACGCTGCCTGCTGGGTGCGGGGTTAAGACGGGACGCTTGATAATACGCTCGATTATATTAATATCATGCGCTATCGCTGCAACATCAGTTTTCTGGTGTGCTGATTATTGCCGTCACGGACTTTAAGAATATACAGACCGCTTGCATATCCGGAAGCGTCCCAAACCACTTGAGCCTTCTTTCTGGCCCTAAATGTTTTTACAAGACTCCCGGTAATAGTATAAATCGCCATTTCAACGGGGTCGGTCTGTCCACTATAGGATATATTAATGACCGGGTTAAATGGATTGGGAAAAATCTTTACGTTTGATTCATTGGTCGATTCCCGGGAATTAGCCAGACGGGTAGGATTATGAATATTAATACTGAGGTGAAAAATATCTGTCCGATTTTGCTGAATAATGATCACATCATCGTTAGTAGGGTTGAAAATAACCTTATTTATTGACTCGACTGTAGTAATACCACCTCTTGACATGCCCTTAAAATCAAACACATCAAATACTTCAAGTTTATTTGAGTCGATTAGCTCAAACAAGTATGGATAATTAAAATAGACAACCGTTCCTTTTGTCTGAACATCCGCAAGTGTTTGCCATAATTCAGTATCATAGATGCGAATTCCGTTCCCGTAGGAGATAAGAAACAAGTTTGAGTCCAGAAAGATATCCTTTCCAAGTCCTCCCCAACCCATTTCCTCTGAGAAATCATAACCAAACGAACCACCATGTAAACCCGTACCATGCAAATATTGTGAATTTCCAATATACCAGGAATATGTATAAAATATTACCGAATCCTTATTTTTAACGATATTTGAAACTTCAACCGGACCCTCAAAGACCCCACCCCTGTATCTTTGACTTTTTACAAAGGCATCCGATGTTTTATCGTATGTTAATGCCCTTAAATCGGTCCAATCATCCACTGAATCCCATCTCCCGGAAACAAGTATATATGCCCCGCCATGATAAAGCCTCTTTTCCAAATACTCATCTGCGTCAATGCAGCAATTCATGTTATAATATTGGGTATGCTGAAAAATGGCTGAATTCGTAGCGTATTTCTTTAATAAAGTATCACTCGCAAAGCCAAGAAAGACCGGATATTCAAGATTAGCCAGACCAATTAAGGACACCTTAGACCCAAGATCCTCTTGAATAAAAAGAGTGTCACCTATCAATTCCGCCCAACTCAGGATTTTTGTTGAGAATACGGATACCGGTTCGAAAGTGATGGTGTCAAAAGAAGGGAACGCATAGGTAAAAATCCAGCTAGAATCTGAAAAAATAACGGTATCTTGATATGTAAGCTTTATTTTATAACAGTATAACGTGTAGTTATCTGTTGATGTATCAATATAATCAATTGTATCCCCCGTCTCTATCGGAACCATCACATCAATTACCCCTTGTTCTACCCAACCGTTCTTATTTTTTCTAAGAACGGTGTATTTCTCCTCCACATTACTATAATCCTTAAAGGAGAGTCTAACTGTCGCAGTGAGAGTATCCAGCGATAGAGCCGTTAGGCGTGGTGGGAGCAAAACAGGAAGCGGTGGAACATAATGCCCCGTGGTTGCAGATAGCGTGTTTGAAGTATCGGATATTTCCGTTAAATTGAATGCCAGCAGTTTATAATAATAAGTTTGTGCGCTATGCGCCGAAATATCATAATAAGTATTTGTATTCTGCCCAACTGTATCAAGGACAAAAAAGCTGCCTACGGAATCATGGCTTCTGAATATTATAAAACCATTCTCTTCTATACTATTATCCCGCCATAGTAATCGAATTCGATTTGTATCTGAGATCGTTGATTCAAGAAGGAGCGGTGTCTCAAGACCCAGCACGGAAATCGTAAAAAAGCAAATTAGCAAACATGTCTTTTTCATGTGTTTACCCATATTGATTATTACTGCAAGCACTCTATGTCTTATCTATAAAGGTATCATTTAATTCTGTCTATGCAACGCTGCTGATAATCGGAATCTTTACTTAGATAGAATATAGTTGACTTTAGTAGATATTAACAACCTGTAAGGTGACTGGATGTGACCGGATGGGTTGTGCTGTTACATAAGATCGGAGGCACAAAATGACCAAACTATTTCTTCTCGCCCTGGCGACACACGCACAAAGCCCCATCACCCTGTCGCAGATTCCGTTGGAGGAGGGGCATAGAAGATGAAGATGCGGACAGCTGTTCCAAAAGGGCTCCATCCCTATGTGGAACGGTGTCTGCTGGGTACCGGGTTAAGACGGGAATAGCGATTCCACAAAAGCCCTGAAAACCAGAAGCTCGGAAGCGAGTTTCGGATGAACATCCGTAAACTTGGCGGACAGATAATCTAAACGATCCCAATCATAATCGGGTTTGAAATAATACCGTCTGAAATGGCGGAATCGGAGGAATTCGTCTAAAATGGCGGCAGTGGCGTCGCTGATAACTTGTTCCCGGATGCCGGGAACCGTCAGGGTCATCTTTTTTAGCAATTCTGAATGCCAGCGATCCTTGGGAAGGCTGTTTTCAAAGAACTGGGAAATGCGGAAAAAGAGCGTTTCTGCGCAGGTATAATAATCCGCAATATAATCGGCTGTCAACATGCCGGCGGAACGGCCTTTCCCAAGCAGTGGCAGTTCTTTTTTTACAAATTCCTGAAACGCCTCTTGTTGGGCGCTGAGCAATAGGAGTGTCTTATCGATATGACCGAGTAATTCACCGGATATTTTATTGGCGCTCATAAACGCATTTCCCTTTTTGTCGGATGGTGTCCGCATGAACCACTTCCAGATGGTCGAGTTCAACGATATCCAATGGAAAACCGGTCAGTGCTTCCGCGTCACGCAGAAGATGGAGCAGATCTGCCGGATGGCGCAGCCCTTCCACGGCAATGTCGATGTCTGAGTAATCGCGGAATAGGTCGGGTTTTAGAAGAGAACCCCACTGATAGATTCGGTTGGGTTGGTAGCGTTCCGCAATCATGGCAATGATGGCTTTGGCGTCCACAGCGGCTTTTTGATGCAGGGCCATCCATTCTGTTGCCTGTAGATCGATTTTGTCCTGAAGGTGTTGGCGGGCTGTGTCCAGGTTAATCATAATAACAGAAATATAATTCTTTCATTAGAATTCCTCATATTTTTATCTTATTAAGCCTTCTTTGATAGGCCAAAACTACCTATGGACATGACCGTTCCTGAAGCTGCCTCTCTTCTGAATACCCTGGAACAGACTGTTTATCAATGGATTCAATCCGGGGAATTACCCGCCCACTCTGTCAAAGGGGTCTATCGACTGAACCGGCAGGAGGTGCTGGAATGGGCCACTGCCAGGAACCGCCGTTTCTCCACCGGTTACTTTGCCCAATTCGAGACCCAACGTCAACCCACGATACTCACCACGGCTTTAGAAGAAGGCGGTATCTTTTATAACGTGCCCGGACAGAGCCGTGAAGCGGTCCTTGCCGAAGTGGTCCAGCGGATGCGACTGCCCGAACGGGTGGATCGTGCGTTTCTTTTGGATATCCTCCTGGCCCGGGAAGCGTTGGGTAGCACGGGTATCGGAAACGGCATTGCCATCCCACATGCGCGTAATCCTATTGTATTGAAGGTGAACA
>MGVN01000130.1:0-7126 GCA_001800515.1 Elusimicrobia bacterium RIFOXYB2_FULL_49_7
GTTCTCATAACATTTCTTTTAAAATAAACGGTGACTCTGTTTTCTCTTCATCTTACCAGCTCAACTTCAACAAAGCCAATAGTCGGGTCGATTTCAAATGCCTTCCTGAATGGCCAAAGTATCATGACCCGGTCGATAAAGAAGGCACCCTCCACCTTTCTCTGAAGGTGAATGCTTCGGCCTTTGATGCCGGTTCAAACACAAAAGACTTCAACGCTTCTTGGCAACTGATCATTGATACGGTTGCACCTAAGCTTCAATTGCGAGGCGATTCCATACTCTCGTCAAAATTAGATTCTGACCTGCTGATTCAACTCGACTGTTCAGATAATCGTTCAATCCTGGTGAAAGACATAACCATCAACTTATTTAAAATTGATAAAACAAAATGGGAACAAATATCAAAAAGCAGTCGTTATTTCCCCGAATTCTCCTGCGGCATCCATTCCGTTAACATCTTCCCGCCCAAACCCTCTTTTTTTTCCAATCTTGATGGCCTTTATGCCTTGGTGGTTCGTGGTCGCGATGAAGCCCTTCTTGATTCAGCCCATTTTGCAGACGAATTGACACGAGATAGATTAATTCAGCAAAATGATCCCGTGACATTGGCCCGGTTTCTGTCCAGCCGCTACGAAGCACGGTACACGGACAAGAAGAAGAGGTTTAATGCCGGAACAGATACCCTCTTCTTCAGAATTGACAATCAGAAACCGGTTATAGCCAAAGAAACGGTAAGTCATACTGAATTCACCCATGCGCATACGGAAAAAGGAGAGCCGCTGACTGTGCAAGCAATCCTATCAGAAGCGGCAAGGGTGCAGGTTCGGGCATTGCTGTCTGTGCATGCAGGAGATGAATCTGCCTGGATTGAAATGGCTAAACAGGAAAAAAATGGAAAAGCGGGCACGCTTTCCTTTTCATTTGACCTATCCAGCACCCCTTCCCTTTTACCAGACGGACAATATTGCTTTGCATTCACAGCCACTGATGAGGCAGGCAATTCCTCCGATACCTTGTTAACAGATGAAATCATCATTGATCAGACCGCCCCTATTATCCGGTACTTCGCCCTCCCCTCCCTGGTAATCAATGGAAAAGAGAAACCGGTTCCCTCCGGTACCAATGCCATGGTTGCATCCAAGCTCAATCTGTCATTTGAAGCTTTTGATGCTTTTTCAGGCGACACCACTTCTGTTACGCCTTCACAAATCAGTTTATTTATCGTTTCACCAGAGGGCGCAGAAAAGGCAGTTCCCAACGGTACCGCTTTGTCTGGTAGTTTATTTGATAAAGGAGATGGGGTCTATTATCTGAAAGGACTCTTTTCCGATAAACGGAAGCGGCCGAACCAATCGGTGGCTCAAATTCCGGTGGTTAAAGGATGCGTACCCCCGCAAATCATTTCTCCTTCTCCCTTATCCGACGTGGGCGGAACCATTGCCCTTCGAGGGGTGGCCCAAGACCCAGACTGGACTGACAACATCCCTTTTTCCCATTATGAATTGGAATATCGGTCTGTCACGCTTTCTGAAAATGGCATGATAACCAATGCCAGCGACTGGGAAATTACGGGCATGAGCGTGCCGACCGATTATCGAAACAGAGCCCAGCCCTTAAATCTCTCTAACGTACCGGTTACCCGCGGAAACCTGCTTGCTTATTGGGACACCCGAGTCAATGCTGTCATGCGGCAGGGCTATTATCAGGTACGCCTACTCGTCTACGATCGTAATTTCCATCCAGAGCTGGGCAATTCACCATTAAATGACCCGCAAAACAATGCAACCTGGGCCGCCGATACGCTTCTATATTACCTGTACAATGACACCGCCTTTATCTCGGATGACATGGCGGCACTCCGTGTGGAATCTCCAACCGGCCCATCGCTTGATTTCGCTACCCTTTCGCAAGCCCCTCTCGGTTTTACGCTCAGCGACCCCTCGGCTAAATGCTATGAGGTCACCCTCTCTGTGCGCGATACCCAAGGCAATCTGGTCTGCGACACCCTTTTTAAGACCGTTAGCGGCGATGACAAGGCAAAAGGAGCGCCCTCTGATTTCAACCGTTTAGGATACTTCATTTATTATGCTCAAGGACTCTGGCATATCCGCTGGAATCCAACTAAAAGTAGCCGGACCTTCGCCGGATTTCTCCGTTTTAATGGCCCCTTTACACTCTGCTCAGGTTCCGCGTTCCTGAAAGCTTCACAGTCCGCACAAACGGAAAAAGGCGTTTCTCTTATTTCCTTTTCATCCGACATGCCCGGAGCGATCAGTTTTGAAAGTAATACGGAATCCATTGATTTCAAACTCAACATGACCCCATCCGAAAACCAGGACTGGATTTTTCTTGGGAGCAACCGAGTTCATCAACGCCTTTCAACCTTTACCCTTTTTAAACCGGGTCAGGGTCGCACCTTTTTCTGGAACGGTAAAAATCGCTACGGCTTCTATCCGCCACCCGGCCGTTTTTCATTATCCGCCACCGCCGCAGGTATCAATGGCTTTGGCTATGTAGAAGCAACCACCTCACTTACTTGCCGATTTCCCTTTGGCATTCAGATCGACCACCTCTCTGACACCCTTTTTGAAATTGATACAGGTGCCATTCATTCCGAAGCGTCGCTTTATTTCAGACCCTTTTCACACTGTCTGGTTTCAGGATATCTGCTATGTGCCAATGGTTCAACTAAAACACTGTTCAAAGACACTCTCTGCGAAGGGATTTCTCCGGATGCCAAAGCGGATGTATGGACCTGGAATTTCAACATTAATGGAAACCAGCTTGTTCCGAATGGCAGATACCGGTTCATACTTAAGGCCGTGCCGCCCGAAGCGCTGGATTCCCTTGCCGTCTATGATACCAGCAGCTCTTTCAGAATTCAGTTAAAAAAAGCACTGACTGACCCACACGTTGCCGAATTGGACATGCGGGGAGACACCCTTATCCTCTCTGAAAAAGGGCTTTTGCCGGTTATTACGGGGAATAGTGATTATCGCTTTAGCGCAGAAGCAAAAGGACGACTTCAAAATGACCTTCCCTTTTCCTTTACCACCGCACTGGCAGGCCAACAAAGTGTCCAGGCGCATGGATTTGAACGGTTTACGGTTAAAGCACGCCGAGGTTTCAAGACGTTAAACTATAAAGTCAGGATGTGGCTCGAAAGCGGCCACTACCTTCGTGAAATAGCCTGCTGTGACCGTTCGCCGAATGGGAGTCGCCATTGCACCTGGGATGGATATAAATACAGCACAACCCGACATACCGATAAACTGATTTTTACGGATAGGCAAGGAGCAAGCAATAAACATCGGTTTTATTTTTCCGCTGAAACACATGATCCGGGTTCAACCTCCAGGCAACAGACCTTCTTTCATGGCAACGGCAAAGCCAATATTTTCGATCACACACTCCCGTTCCCTAAGAAAATAAGAGAACAGGAGGTGGTCGGTCTTCCGAAACTTCATATCTATTTTCTGCCCAACTCTTTTCATCTGGACGAAAATCCTGAGAATTGGGCAAAACGGGCATGGGAGACATTGGAAATCTCTTATGACAACGCTAATTCAACCGACACTTTTTTCGCTAAAAATGCCACACCGCTCTGGCAAAGCAAATTGGATTCTTCCATATTAACCGATGAAGATTATCAGGCCATCAAAGATTCGAATATTAAAGGATGTTATGACGGCATCCGTGGTACCAATTACAGCCAGTTTTATGTCTTGGTGAAAGGCCGGGATCGTTGCTGCAATAGCTATGAAAAGACTTTTTTCAATGTCAGCTTTGATTTGGAATTCGGCACCCGAAAAGCCATTTGGGATGAAGATTTCAGCCGTCATGGGTACAACAGCCTGGTCAACCGCTATACGACCTGGGACAGTGAAAATTCCATTTTCTTTAATAACGGCAAAGGAATCGTAGCCAAAGACGGCTTTGATAATAACTTTGACGGAAAAGCGGATAACCCGGTCTACTCCCCTAAAAACGGTTCCCGGAATTTTCCGGAAGATGGCATTAAATACATCAGCGACCACCATCAACAGGGATTTGATTTCAAGTATCTTTCAAACCCCAAGAGCGATTACGCCGCCTTTTATTTCAGCGGATTAGAAGGCACCTCTCCCTCTGTGGAAAACCCCTTCTGGGAATTCAAACGGATAGGAAAACCGGATGTGGGTAAGTATGGTACATTTAAATGGGCTAAATGCTTTGATCCTGAAAAATCAGGCAAACGTATGGAAGAATTTTCATCTTGCCAAGACACCTTTATCCATATCGATAGTGACAAGGGCCCCCGGTCACTCCTTATCTGGGCTGAAAAACCCATGGCAAGCGCCAATTTGACCTATAATATGGACTGGCCCATCACCCCTGCCCGACTCGACACCATCAATCATACTCGTCCCGAGTTGGGCGGCCTTACACCGCTTGGCGCAACCCTTCAGCAGCGCTTTGTTCCCCCATTTGGAGCAGGGGTACGATATGGATTACAGGATGGATTGGATACCAAACCCAATGACGGAAAGATAGATACAGAATACCAGAATCCTCTTCCGGAATCCTTAACAATATTGCTGACTCGGCTCAATGTCCCGTTAAAAAACTCGTCGCTTGAACAACAAGCGACACTTACCCTGTTACCGGATGGTCGTTTTGGATACGAATATGTCATCCAAAATGATGCCATTCGATTCGGCCAGAATGTCACCCCCTTTGCCAGAATTGAAAGCTACCAAACAAATGGATTCCCCCTCACCATTCAGGAAAAAAAAGAGGAGAGCGGTCTTGTCAAGATGGTCTTTACACTGGCAGACACCGGAAATAATTGGTCCACACAGGATGATCCGCGCCTTGCTGGCCCTCTGCTGAGTGATCCTGTCACCTTCAATGAAAATGGATTCGCTTCGCTGAACCGCTGTTATTTCGCCTCTGCCTATCCCAAAACAACTGACCATGAAAGCAACACCAATGCCTTCTCTTTAACTGCCCGAGAGGCCCCCTTGCAGGACAATCCCCGGCTTTCCATCAACCAATGGACTCCCTCTCTGCAGCATATTAATGGTGAGCCCAACCGGGATTTGGTCATCTCCTCTATTGACAACGGCCCTTCCGATAACAGCCGAAGCGATTTGCTGGACTGCTTTATCGTGCGATTAAAAGACAATGTTTTTACACCCCGCAAGATGACTGAAGTGATCGGTATTGCCCATGGCGATAGCTATAAACTGCTGGTTCGACAAGGCAATGGTTGGGACAAAATCGTTCCGCTGGTGGAAGATAAAACCATTCATCAAAATACTGCAAACAAACGAACCCTGGCCTATTGGGATTTATCTGACCGGTATGGCGGAAACACCCTCCTGCTTCAGGTCAAAAAGGGGAACCAACTCTATCAAGCCTGCCAAGAATTGCTCATCGGCACCCGCCTGGCACCTGACAAGGGCGGCCGTGTTCTGTCCACCCATGGCCGCGGTGCGCTTGATATCCCAGCCGGTGCCCTCTCTGACTGGGGAGACACGGCCGTGGTCTCACTTACGGCCCGCAAACTGGATGAGCTGAACCTCTCCACCCTGCCCACATTGCCGCCCATCGGCCCCATCATGGAAATCCAACCTTCTCCGGTCCATTTTTCTCCGGAAAAACGGCCCCGATTGACCCTCTCCTTTACCTATACTGAAGTGAAATCCAATGGCTGGCTCAATAAGAATTTGAATCTCTATTCGCTTGGAGCTAATGGCGAACTCGAGATTATCAGCAACAGTGTTACCAGCTACCATCAAACCGATACGCTCGGTGTTAAAGGAGAGCCTCTGCCTAATCTGGCGGCCTTCAAATCCTTTGGAGACAGTTCCAAAGGGTTGGCGCTCATGGAGATTGCTGCGGAACCGGACCATTGGTCCACCTTTGCCCTGATTCACCGCCCTCCCCGCACCCTCTTTGTTGACCTCGCTGCCCCAAGTAATGGCAATGGCCGTTCGTGGAAAACCGCATTCCACAATCTTTCCACCGCATTAGAGGCTGCCCTGTCCGGAGATACCTTGAAACTGGCTGGCGGAAAATATGTCGGTCACTTTGTCATTAACAAAAACCTGATTATTCTGGGAAAAATAGTTCGTTCCAACAGAGAGGCAACCGTATTGCAAGGCCAACTCCGTCTGAACCGCAATGTCTCCTTTTCAAACATTATTTTTGATGCAACCGGCCAAATAGACACCCTCTCAGCAACATTTCGGAGATGTCTTTTCCTGAAAAACCTCCATTTCAATGAAGCGCAAGCCGCCTTTACACGATGCACCTTTTCCGCCATGGATATGACGTCTCAAGGAAAAGGCAACCTTCAATTCAATGGCTCACTCCTGCAGGGAACTAAAATCTCCGGCGCGCCCCTCTTTTCAAACTGTGCAGCGCCCCATCTGACCCCCCAACCCGGCATTCTTTATGCCGACGATCCGCAAACCCATCCTGATTTTCGTCTCAAACGAAACTCACCTCTCATTGATGTCTGCCCAAAAGAATTTGATTCCAGATACTTTGGGCTGGCACCTGATATTGGCTTTGATGAATTCCTGGGAGACACCCTTTTTGTCTCCGAAGCACTGGGCCAGGATAGCAATACCGGTAAATCTCGAATAGCCCCTGCTAAAAGCCTTGAGACAGTCCTAAAGAAAGTCCAGGCGCATGATCTTCTGCTCTTAGCTCAGGGCAGCTATCAGAGTTCGTTTTCCCCTGCGCTACCTTTCTTTATGCTGGGCGGATATGCCGATGATTTTTCCAGTCGTTCCGTTAACCGATTCCAAAGCACCATCCGTAATGGCTATTGTATCAACAGCAGAGCCCTTTTCTCAGGTCTCTTCTTTTCAGCTCCTTCTGGAACAGCGCTCTCCATCTTGAATCCGCAGCCCCTTTCCCTGGATTCCTGCCTCTTCCTTAGCAGCAATATAGGCCTCTTTTGTGCAGCCCCCTGTTCACTCTCCCTTTCCAATATCACCTTTCATGCCAATGGCGCGGCATTATCAGCAGCCATGCCGCCGGTGGGTTTGCTCCGTAATTCCCTTTTTAACAACAACGGAGCGGATCTGGCCGGTTCCTCGGGCACCAAACTGAGCATATCACATAACCTCAC
>MGVN01000130.1:7147-11728 GCA_001800515.1 Elusimicrobia bacterium RIFOXYB2_FULL_49_7
CATCGGGGTGAAAACAGAAGCCTCATCGGTGCCTTAGGTCCGAAAGCCGATTTAAGTGATAAAATCCTCCTGCCTCCTCCTCGGATTAGAATCAGCGGCGTACCCCGATACGCTTCCGGAGCGGTTTGCCCTAAAGTAGAATTCCTCCACACCCTTCCTTCAGATTCCTGTTGTATCCTGATGAATGATACCTTGGTAAAATCTGATTCCTTGTATTATCTGGAAGGCCGCTATCAGCTTACCGCCAAACTATTCAGCGATAATCGCTGCATTGACACCTCCCTTTCCTTTGTCATTGATATGACCCCGCCCGACATCCGATTTCTGGGCTTGCCGGAAAAACCGGTAGTCGTCTGCACGGACCCTTTCCTGAAAAAAAGTAACACCACATTGAACGGGAAACCGCTCCCGCTACAAGGGACACGACTGCATCATCTGGGTGATTATCGTTTGGCTGCAAGTGCCGAAGATTCTGCAGGAAACCGGGCGGATAAAGAGGCCTATTTTACCTTGCTCCCTGCAGACGCACCACTGACGCTCATCGTAACCTCTCATGCAGACGAAAACTTCACCAACACCTTTTACGACACGCTTTGCGGGTGGGTCAATTCCAATGCCATCAACCTCACCATCAATGGAGACAGCGTACGGTCATTGTCCCTGTATCGCGACTCCACCCGTTTTTCCTACCCGGTCCGGTTAATATCAGGCAGCAACTACTTTGAAATAAAGGCCGCTTCCCGTATCACCACTCAATCAGCCTCGAAAAGCATTGCCATTCACAGCGACACGCTCTCACCCACTGTCACCATTCTATCCCCCTTGCCCGGCTCTCGTCATGCAAGTGACATTAACCTCTTTTCAATTCCTATCACCGGCGAGGTGAAATGCAACGGCCTTTTAACGTCAGTACAACTCAAGAGCGGCTGGATGAATATGGCAGCTGACTTTCAGAAAATAGGCGACAACCGATACTCATTTAGCGGTTCCATTGGCGTTCGGGGTGAAAACAGTCGGTATCCCGTATCCGTGGAAGCAATCAACCAATATGGCAACCGGACCCTTTCAACGGTCATCATTGCTATCGGTCAAAAGCCGCGTCTTCTCCCCCCTTCACCCCCTTCCAATTCCGGCACCAACGCACCGCTCATCACCATCAGCGGCAAGATTATTGAACCCAATTTGCGAACTCTTTCCATCCAAAATGTGCCTGTTTCATTTACGCAGGCAGGCGACACAGCCTGCTATGCCGGAGAGATATTACTGCCCACCGCCAGCGCAAACAACATATTTATAACTGCCGAAGATTCAATAGGTTTCAGAGACTCGTTAAACCTTATTATAAATCGCGATATTGCTCCACCAACGGCTGCCATTTCATTTCCAACGGATAACTACACCACCCAGGAAAGCTTATTGACCATTACCGGTACACTGGACGATCCCTATGCCTTTGTGTGGGCTAACAATGATACCGCAGATTATCCCTCCGGCCCCCTTTTCCAGATTCAAAATTTCAGATTAACAGAAGGAAACAACACCCTCACCATTCAATGTCAGGATACGGTTGGTAATATCGGCAACACCATTACCCTTCAAGTCACCCGACTATCTTCAAATATCATCCACGTAAATAATAGCTATCAAGGAACTGAAGACGGAACTGCCGGCCGCCCATTCACTACGCTGACAAAAGGGCTAAATGCATCAACCCAAGGTACCCTTCTGCTCATACATGGCGGCACCTATCATGAAAGTGGCAGCTTTAAAGCGGGCATGATCATTCAAGGCGTGGACAAACCGGTCTGGCTCGATGGCGGTTCATCCGGCTACACGGCAAGCGGCGTCCTGTACCTGGACCATATCAATATGATGGGACAGGGTGATTGGCTCCTCTCTGCTTCCAGCGGCAACCGCTTTTCAGCAACGGTTTGTACCCTGGCAACAACCGGCAGCGGTGGATGGGCCCTTTCCGGCTATGCCCGGGTGGATATCAACAACGTCCACATCCGAACCAGGCTCAGTGGAAATGGGCTCTCGGTCTCAGCCTGCGACTCGCTCTTTCTCTCCAATTTCCGTATTGATTCCTCTGCTCAAAGCGGAATCCATGTGGCTACAGCGCCCTTTGTCCGCATAGACCATTGCTTGTTTCAGCATTGCGGCTTAGCAGGACTGACGCTGACTCAATGCGGCAGTCAGGTAGAATTCTCCACTTTCTCTGAAAACCTCTCTGCCATCGCTCTTTCCCAAGGCACCTTATTATTAAAGAATTCCATTCTGGTTAACAATACCGCCTATGCCATCAACCGGTCCAACGTCCCTGCTTTGACTCTCCAGTATAATGACTTTTTCGGAAATAATCTTGGTTTGTCGCAAAACCCGTCTGACCTAAATGATCTTTCCAATATTTTTTCCAGCCCGCTCTTTATTAATAAAACTGATTTCTTACTGCAAGACGCGTCTCCGGCAAAGAATAGTGGAGAAAACGGATGCGAAATGGGGCTTCATGGTTTCCCAAAACTTTCTAGAAAAGCCGCCTCAACACTCCTCATATCTCCTCAGTCGGATTGCTTTGTTAATAATACAGTTAGACTAATTGCCTCGCAAAACCGTTTAGAATCAAATTATCAGTTACCAACCATACTTTATCAGGGAAAATGGCAACCCGTTCTTCCCGTGCCAGATTCCCTGCCGGATCAGGTGTGGGGACTGCTAAAAACAGCTCCATATCCAGCGGGCAAATATACACTTCGTTTGGGACGATATACTCTGCCCATCCGAATCGGGCTGCCGGAATGGGTTCGCGAAATCCCGATGAAAGATACCACTATCCAGACATTTAAACCCCAGTGCCACTCCGGCAATTTAACCTATTCGCTTAAAAAACATACTTTGTTTTGTCATGATCAGTACGATAATCTGCTTTTTTCCTTTGACGGTTTTGGCAAGGCTCCCTATCGCTTTGATTCGCCCAAAGGTATTGCAGTGGCGGACAGTTTTTTATTTGTGGCAGATGAAGGTAACCAGCGGATCATGGTGTATAAAATCATTCCCGGCAATCCGGCCAAAGAGAAGGCACTCTCAGCGGATATCAATTCGCCTCTACTGTCCATCAAAGACTGCCATTTTATCCCCTCTCCTTTTAGGCCGGAAAAAGAAAAAGGGTATATCCGCTACCGTCTCAGTCGGCCCGCAGAGGTCACGATTACGCTATTTGACCTGGCCGGATTCAAGGTACGGGAGTGGCATTTTGATCCAGGTGAGCGGGGTGGCAAGATGGGGGTGAATGAAATAGCGTGGAATGGCCGAAATGGGGACAGCCGAATGGTGGTGGATGGCGCCTATGTCTTTCGGGTCTCTGCCAAAACGGGCTCAGAAAGGGCAAAGAGTCTGGTAAAGATGATGAAACGATGAAAATGTGCCATTTTTAATGTATTTGCCATATTAATGTCGGTTTTCGTGAGGTTAGTGTATGTTTTTGGCCTGTTTTTGTTGACTGATGTTACGTTTTTTGCTATATTATGGGTGTGATTAGCCGAACTTTAACTTTTACAGAAGAAAATTCTTTCTTTCTATTTGGTCCTCGCCAGACCGGAAAGAGCACCCTCATAAACCATTTTTTCAGACAGAAAAAATGCCTTTTCTATAATCTGCTTGAATCGGAAACATTCCGAAAGCTGTCAACCCATCCGGAATTATTGCGCCAGGAAGTGGAAACCGCTACGAAAAGCCAAGGCATCACCCATATCATCATTGACGAAATTCAACGAATCCCGGAATTGCTGAATGAAATACACGCCATTCTGGAGTCACTGAACCCACCCATCTTTGTCCTGACCGGCTCAAGCGCCCGCAAGCTCAAGCGAACACATGCGAATATGCTGGGCGGCCGGGCATGGACCTACCGACTCTACCCGCTCTCTTTTTTAGAAATTGGAGCCGATTTCGATCTGGAACGGGTTCTCCGGTTCGGCTCATTGCCCAAGGTCTATCTGGCCCAGAACGATTCGGATCGCTCAGAGATACTTCGATCGTATGTGGACACCTATCTGAAAGAAGAGATTGAAGTTGAAGCCAGATTGCGGAATATCGGCAGCTTTCTCCGATTTCTGCCCATCTCTGCTTCGGAAAACGGAGCGCTTATCAATTTCACCAACATTGCACGCGAAACCATGCTCTCACTGAACACCGTCCGCGCCTATTATCAAATTTTAGAAGACACGCTTCTCGGTTTTTTCCTTTTTCCCATGTCCCGCTCTGCAAGAAAGATGGCGGCCGGCCATCCCCGCTTCTACTTCTTCGATTGCGGCGTGGTCCGCGCCCTGACCGGCAAGCTGAACGCATCGTTACTGCCTGAAACCGAAGAATATGGCCGGGCTTTTGAACATATGGTTCTCTGCGAAATCCTCCGTCATAATGCTTATCAGAAACTGGATTTCAATATTTCATTTTACCGTACCGAACGGGGTGCTGAAGTGGATTGCGTCATCAAAACCCCGACCGGCCGGATAATCGCCGTGGAAATCAAATCCACCCCCCATCCTGAGCTTCGCCACTGCTCCGGACTTCGCTCCTTTCGTG
>MGVN01000130.1:11740-17228 GCA_001800515.1 Elusimicrobia bacterium RIFOXYB2_FULL_49_7
CCGTGGCAAGAGGCGGTGATGCGGGTCATTGGGAGAAAAACAGTACTGTGACAATAACGGCTGAGGCTTGCCGGGAAATGGCCTTGACGCTGATTGACAATCTACCCCAAGACGAATTCATTAAAATCACGGACGATATCAAGATGCGTGCCCGTCGAAGAGCTCACTGCAAAAAGAAAGAAAAGAAACCGTTGTCATTCTTGACACCAATCTTGTCATAAGCCACATCTGGGGCAGCCCGAATGCGGCAACCATTATGCAGGCAATCAGAGATCGTTCTGGTATCGTGCCTGTCGTCTCCCTTGAAATGCTCCAGGAGTTGAAAGAAACCCTGGCCAAGCCTAAAATAGAAAAGAAAATTAATCTGGATACAAATAAAAGACATTAAAATTTCAACACAATAATCACTTCTTTTGATTCTGTACTCATTCCAATTTAAAAGAATTATTGCCTCATTTGATTGCTGAGTCCGGCAATTAATATATTCTTCATCATGATCGGCAATTTCATCACGGTTAAAGGCGCGCGCGAACACAATCTCAAGAACATCACAGTCGCCATCCCAAGAAACTCCCTCACGGTTATGACCGGACTTTCCGGCTCCGGAAAATCCTCCCTCGCCTTTGACACCCTCTACGCCGAAGGCCAACGCCGTTTCGTGGAATCCCTCTCCGCCTATGCCCGGCAGTTCCTGGGCCTCATGGAAAAACCGGATGTGGATGTCATTGAAGGACTCTCTCCCGCCATCTCCATCGAACAAAAAACAACCCACAAAAACCCCCGCTCCACCGTTGGCACAGTCACCGAGATATACGACTACTTCCGCCTCCTCTTTGCCCGCGTAGGCATCCCCTACTGCCACGGCTGCGGACGCATCATGCAGAAACAGACGGTCCAGGAAATCGTAGACACGGTTCTGGCCTATCCGGAAGGCAGCAAAATCCAGATTCTCTCACCCGTAGTACGCGGACGCAAAGGGGAATACAAAGAACTCCTGAAACAGATTGCCAAAGATGGCTTTATCCGAGGTAGAATAGATGGTATCCTCCGTGATCTGAACGAAGAGTTCCCAATAGACAAAAATAAAAAGCACGATATTGAAGTGGTAGTGGATAGGTTGGTTGTTAATAAAACCATCAAGAATCGACTCACCGACTCGGTACAAACCGCACTGAAATACGCCAACGGTCTGGTCATTATCCAGCAGATGGAAGGCAAAGAAGCCCTGTTCAGTGAACTGATGACCTGCCCCTTCTGCAACATCAGCTACGGCGAAATTTCACCCCGCCTCTTCTCTTTCAACACCCCCTATGGCGCCTGCCCGGAATGCGATGGATTGGGCCATAAGATGGAATTGGATCCCCGGCTCGTAGTGCCGCATGACAACAAATCCATTGCAGAAGGGGCCATTGTCGCTTGGGGCGTTCCCAGCGGCTCTCTATACGGCCAAATTTTTACCGCAGTAGCCAAACTGGTCAAAGCCGACCTCAATGCACCCTGGAAAAGTCTGACCAAAAAGCAACAGAACGCCTTTCTCTACGGCACCGGCGAGGAAAAGATCAAATATCGTTGGGAAAGCGAAAACTGGAAGGGCGAGCAAAACCGCCCTTTTGAAGGGGTCATCCCCAATCTCCAGCGTCGCTATACTCAAAGCCAGTCGCACGGCATTCGCGAATGGATTGAAGGGTTCATGACCTACCAGGATTGCCCCAAGTGCCAAGGCAGACGGCTCAAACAGGAATCCCTGTCCATCAAGGTGGGCGATAAAAACATCTCAGAAGTGACGGCACTCACCATTCGGGAATGCCTGCAATTTATCAAAGGACTCACCCTCTCTCCAAACCAGAAGAAGATTGCCAACCAAATATTCAAGGAAATTGACGAACGGCTCTCTTTTCTTATCAATGTAGGAGTCGATTATCTTAATCTCAACCGCGCTTCAGGCACCCTTTCCGGAGGAGAAGCACAACGTATTCGGTTGGCCACTCAAATCGGCTCGCAACTCGTTGGCGTCATGTATATCCTGGACGAACCCTCCATCGGCCTGCACCAACGCGATAATGCCAAACTCATCGCTTCCTTGAAACGGCTCCGCGATCTGGGGAACACGGTCATTGTCGTGGAACATGATCGGGAAACCATGGAAGCCGCAGATCATATCATCGACCTTGGCCCGGGTGCCGGCATTCATGGTGGCGAAGTGGTGGCAGAGGGAACCCTGCAAGAGGTGGCTGGCTTTGCAAAATCCCTGACAGGCCAATATCTTTCCGGAAAGAAACGGATTGAAATGCCCCCTGAGCGCCGGATAGGCAATGGACAGAAATTAGTCTTGCATGGCGCATCTGCTCATAATCTGAAAGACCTGACCGTGACTTTTCCGCTTGGCAAATTCATCTGCATCACCGGCGTTTCCGGGTCCGGCAAAAGTTCGTTGATTAACCACACGCTTTCCCGTCTGCTGAACCGCCACTTCTATGGAAGCAAGGAGCTGCCCATGAAATACAGCTCCATAAGCGGTCTTTCTCATATTGATAAGGTCATCTGCATCGACCAATCCCCCATTGGCCGCACCCCCCGGTCCAATCCGGCCACCTATACCAAGCTTTTTGACCCCATCCGCGAACTCTTTGCCTCCCTGCCGGAATCGAAAATCCGAGGCTATGAACCGGGCCGATTCAGCTTCAACCTCAAAGGAGGCCGCTGCGAATCCTGCGAAGGCGATGGTATCATCCGTATTGAAATGCACTTTCTACCCGATGTTTATGTGGCGTGCGAAGCATGCAAGGGACGACGCTATAACCGGGAGACGTTGGAAGTGCTCTTTAAAGGTAAAAGCATTGCGGATATACTGGAAATGACGGTCAATGAAGCTGTGGCCTTTTTTGAAGCCATTCCCCAAATCCGGGTGAAACTGGAAACGCTCAAAGAAGTGGGATTAGGGTATCTGCACTTGGGGCAACAGGCCACGACCCTATCCGGCGGAGAAGCGCAACGGGTTAAACTCTCGACCGAACTCTCCAAACGCTCCACAGGCCGCACCTTTTACATTCTTGATGAGCCTACCACGGGCCTTCACTTTGAAGACGTACGGCTGCTCTTGAACGTGCTTCAGAATTTTGTAGACAGAGGCAATACGGTTCTGGTGATCGAACACAATATGGACATCATCAAATGTGCTGATCATATCATTGATTTGGGGCCAGAAGGGGGTGATAAGGGAGGAGAAATTCTGGCCGAAGGAACCCCGGAAGCGGTGGCTAAGATAGAACGATCTTACACCGGTCGGTTTTTAAAGAAAGAATTGCGCTTATAACCTATCCTTCTACATCCAGGCTGCTTTCGGCAGGCGGTTGATAAACCTTAAAAGCGTTCTCCGGTTTGCTATAAAAGTTGAGCATATCCTCATAGAGTTTTCGGACACTTTCATAATCATACCCCCTGCCTTCACTCATCTGCGGCTGATAAACCGCACTTGCCATTGAAGTCTTGCTATCGTCACTCTTCACGGTTTCCGCGTCCTGTTCATCGGTAACCGCTGTGGTCGTCGCATCTTCGGATTCCTGTGCTAACGCAGCCTTCATTTTAGCATAATAATCATTCAGGATCGACGGAGTAATGGCTTTGTTGTCATATATTTTATACAGCAAAGAAGAACCCAACCCAACGGAACCCGAGGAATAACTGTTACCCAAGCCGTTTAACAGCGAAGTATTTTGATTTTTCAAGTTAGCCGACAAGGCCAGGGAAAGTTCCAGTTTTTGGTTATTCGCCCCTGATAAACCCGATGTTTCGGTCGAGTAGAGACTATTGGTTGAATCTAATCCTGTGATATCCATAGCACATCCTCCATTCAAAGATATCGGAAAAGTTAATGAAAAACTTGAGCCTTTACGATAAATTTTATAACTAAAGCTAAATCAGCGCCTTAAAAGAAGTAAAATAGCGTAGTTTTTTCTTTCATTTTCCCGGTCAGGATTATAGTTTATAGGTATCCTTCAAGTAACGGAGACATGAACATGAAATACGCCACTATTCGGATAAACAAAAATGATATTCAGGCATCCGAACTGGATTCCTTCATCAATAAAATCGAGCATGGACAAAAAAAGCATATCCATCTCCTGTTGGATTTCGAAGATGTGGAATATGTCAACAGCGGTAGGCTGGGGGTGCTCATCCGTAAACACAAGGATCTCAATCTGGAGGGCGGTGGACTGGCGTTTGTCAATGTCTGCGAAAGTCTGGCTTCAATCTTTTATAATTCCGGCATGTCCCGCATTATCGGTATTTTTAATAGTGTGGCGGATTACGAGAAAACACTTCAAAGAAACGATAAGAAATAATTTTTAATTTTCGGCCTTGGCCGGATTAGATGATGAATTTCGAAGCGTCTTTCTGAACTTCCTTATTATACCATTTCTGACCATTGGCATACCAAAAGGCCATACGCTCCTCTTTTCCCGGCCATTCCTGTTTGTTTTTTTCAAAACGGTGAAGCACCTGACGTGCATCCAGTTTTTGTCCCAAAAGCACGGCACACACAATACTGAAATAAAAGGATTGGAAAACCTTTTCTCCCTCTTTATCCGGCGGATTCTTAATGCAATTCGAAAAAGCTTGTAGCGCAGCTTCCAATAGCCCCTTTTCCCGTACCCCGGGCCGCATGTACCGGTAAATAAGAAGCGTGGCCAACCCAATCTCATAGAAACGGTTCAGCGAACGATCAAATATCATGGCATTCATACATTCCGCCAACAAGCGACAGCAATACTCCATCGCATAATCATCCTTTTCCCGCGTACGGATAAGATCCTCAGGTTGGAGTTCGGTCCGTTTGAGCAAATCTCGCCTTCGGTTGGTCGTGCGCATAAGCAACATGCGCACCTCATCCGTCAACGGGGGAACATGCCGCTCTTCGTTCTGAATATGGACGAAATCCTCCGGATACAGCGAAGCAAAAAGACATTCCGTGCATAACAAAATAGTACGTCGGTAATACTCCACCACCACCCCGTTCTCACGACACAGAGGAAAGAAATCATCGTCTTCCCAGGTAAATTCCATGCCGGTCAGATCGGATACTTGCTTTTCAATGCCCTTATTACCACAAAGCGGGCATTCCATTTCCGTCACACTTGCCGCCGCCTTTGCGGAGAGGGCCGTCCAGGCTGCCATCTCCTTTTGGGAGGCAATCAGACGGATCTCAGGATGAATGGTTTTGATTTGCTCGGTAAATTCGGCAGATTCCGTATAAAGGGCCAACGTCCGCTGCTGCGCCGCAAGCTTGCTCCAGAGATTCTGAATCGTCTTGTGTCCCATACTGTCAATTGTTTTCACCTTGGACAAGTCCAGAACCAACCCTTGTTTCGTGGTTTGGTTTTCAAGAAAGGGGGTGAAAAAGGTTTTCATGCGTACCAGATTCCGGATATCCAGATTGAAATCAAGTAACACGACCTGAGACGACATTATTTCATCTCCCGTTCAAAGG
>MGVN01000131.1 GCA_001800515.1 Elusimicrobia bacterium RIFOXYB2_FULL_49_7
TCCAATAGCCGGGCGATCTGGACGCCAAATCGCCGGGCTATTGGAACGTCGTGGTAAGTACCGGCGGTCCCGGGGCACTTACCGATACGCTGGTAAACGGCTTTTACCTGAGCCCGCTTGTCGTGACTGCGATTACCCCATCGTGGGGGAACAATTATCTGCCGGTCGCCATAAGCAGTATAACCGGGAACGGTTTTTTGATCGGGAGCATTGTTAAGCTCAAGAAAACCGACCAGGCGGACATCGATGCCGAAAGCACGGTTGTCGAAAGCGCAGACAAGATCGCCTGTACATTCGACTTGAGAAACGCAGCGACAGGTTTCTGGAACGTATACGTGTCGAGCGAATCCTTCAACGATACGCTCGTGAATGGGTTTGAGGTTACAAAACTTGTCTCGTCAATTACGCCGCCGCAGGGATACGACAGCGGCCAGATCGACATCACTGACCTTCAGGGTCGGGGTTTTCTGGATGGCTCAACGGTCAAACTGACTAAAACCGACCAGGCTGATATTGAAGCGGCTCATTCTGCGGTGGTCAACATGAACAAAATGACCTGCACACTTGATCTGGCTGGAAAAACCACGGGGTATTGGAACCTGGTGGTTAGCACCGGCGCATACAGCGATGTGACGGCAAACGCATTTTTCATCAAACACGCCTCTGTATCAGCAATCGTTCCGGAGATGGGAAGCACGTACCACGGGCCCCTAAACGTGGAACTGTATGGCGAGGGTTTTGTCAACGGCGCAGCAGTAAAATTAACGCAATCAGGCGGGGATTCCTTGCTTGCGACAAACGTGAGCAGGATAAGCTCAACCACAATCACCTGCACGTTTGATCTGGCGGGGAAAGCGCCCGGGACGTGGGATATCATGGTTGTTTCAGGTTCCAGCGCTACATTCGCCAACGCTTTTGAAGTTTATACACCGCAAAAGACAGGCAACGGGGCTGTCGGCGGGACGGTAGCTTCCAATGCACTGGCAGCAGATATGGACATACGTGGAAACATTTATTATGTAGTGTGGAACGAAAATGGCACCATAAAATTCAATAAGTCCCTTGACGGAGGGAGAACATGGCAGATGCCTGTATATATCTCACGGGGAGCAAGCGGTGACCCGGCCCTGTCCTGCGACAGCGCAGGCCGCATCTATGTCGTCTATGCGAAGGGAAGCACTATCTACTGCAACAGGTCATCCGATGGCGGCTTGAGTTTTCAGGAAAGACGGTATGTCTGCAGCGCCTCTTTTCCGTATCCGGCAATCGACATCAAGAACGACTATGTGTACGTGGCGAACCGAACCGCAGGCATCGTATATCTTTCAAAGACAACCGCTTCTGAATTTTCATTTACGACGGTTTCGGCTGCGGGGCTTAGCACTGCTTCGAACTACATCAATCCTGACGCAAACAGGGCGTATGTGGCTGCCAGCAACAGCGGTGATAAAGTATATTTAACAGCCGTGGAACTCAGAACCTATGATACCGCAACATGGGTGAATTTCATTCGCTCAATTGATTACGGACAGAACTTCGAGAAAACTTGCTTTGATAGTTACGACTTTCGCCCGAACATAGCGGCAACAGGAGAAAGTACGGTATATGTAAGCTACTGGTCTCGCACGAACAATAATTGTATCCGCATCGGAAAATCGATAGATTCCGGGTCCTCATTTGTCTATCAGAATATGTATGCCGTTCCGAACGGCGGTGACATCTCGATGTCCGTTTTCGCATCACGGTATGACCAGAAAACAGCGCTTGCAGCTTTTAACGATAAAGTACTACTAGCCTGGGATATACATAAGGATAATGACCCCTATACGGGCACAAAATATCTAGTATCCGATGACAAGCTTGCCACCACGCGTCATGGGATTGTAAGCTGGCCGCAGGACGGGAGCAATCCCTATGCAGTATTCGATTCTAGCGGCAACGGCGGCATTATCTATACCGTGTATAACGGTTCGTCGTATGACGTATGCACCACCACCGCGCCGCCTGACATTGCGGATCTGAGCGTTTCTGACGGTGTTGATTCAGGCGAAGTGATGCTCTCATGGACAACACCGGATTTCAATGTACGGGCTTTTGATGTCCGCTACTCGCTCTCGCCCATTGACGAATCGAACTTCCTTGCCGCCACGCCTGCTCTCAACCCGCCCGCGCCTTGTGCACCGGGAGCTCATACAGGCCCGTTCTCAGTCCGGACTCTTACGCCGGGACAGTATTACTATTTCGCGATAAAGAGCCTGAACCAGTTTGATCAGAGGTCAATCGTATCAAATATTGCAGGCGGCACGGCATGCACTGTAGATATTTCCAGCCCTTCTGCGATAACCGATCTCGCAGTATTGGCGCAACCGTTCAGTTTTCGTCTTACGTGGACTGCCCCGGGTGACAACGGGACGATGTACAATCTTCAAGCACCTCTGAACGGTGGATATACCTTGAAATACTCCGAAAATCCCATAGTAACCGAAGAGGATTTTAACAACGCGACTGAATACATTCAATCCTGGGCGCCGAAGCCGTCGGGCGGGCAGGAAACCCAGACACTTACAGGTTTCGCCGCAAATCATCGGTATTATTTCTCTGTGAAAGCGTATGATGAGGCAACTAATAAAGGTGCTGTCTCAAATTGCGTTTCTGATGTGTTTTCCAGCATGTCGCTGGTTGAAGTTTACCCGAAATCAGGGTTGAACAACGCAAGCAGAACTCTTGTCCTGTGCGGCACAGGGTTTGAGACCGGCATGTCAGTGAGATTAAAGAGAAGCGGCAAGAGCGACATCTTTGCAATTTCAGTCAACGTGCAAAGCGCGAACAAGGCACTCGCTGAGTTCAGCCTGTCAGGTGCGGATACCGGAGTATGGGACATCGAAATAGCCAAAGACACCGAAAGTGCTCAGCTTATAGGAAGATTTATCATAAACAAGCCAGAGCCCTCCGATAGCGGCTGGACATGGCAGAGGCATATAATAGGTTCTGCTTCCGACATCGCCGCAGCGGACATGGACAGGAACGGAGTTTCGGAAATTTATTCCCTGAACCAGGCAGGCCTCTATAAGCACGTATGGTCAGGAGACAAATGGGCAAAAACAGGAATACAAAGTGAAACTCAATTATTAAGCGTTCTTGCGGCTGGGGACGCTGACAACGACAAGAACACAGAATTGTATGCAAGCGGATACTACCACAGCATGTATCGTTATACGTGGAACGAACAAAACTGGAGCCATGAGACATTGCCTGTTACGGTAAGCAGTGTTACGTGCATGGGAATCGGAGATGCAGACAATGACGGCCTTAACGAGATATACATTCTAGAGAAAATTGCGGAAAACAGTTACCTGTCCAGGGTAAGCCGTACGTCAGGCAGCTGGGAGAAGACGCAGATACCCGCGCTGTACGGGTCATGGAACGAATTGTCCGCGTTTTGTATAGGAGATGCTGATAATGACGGGCGTATGGAAATATACCTGGCTGACCCCACAAGGGGAGTATTCAGTATCATTTTCGATGGAAGCGCGTGGGATACATCTACTATAGAAAGCTACACGAGCAATTCTCCGGTAGATTATCCGGGCATTCTTGTCTGCGACGGGGACAACAACGGTAGCGTTGAGATTTACATGACAAAGCAGAATTATTCGTCTGGTGCCTATTATGGCAGCGTTTCCAAATACTATTATGACGGGGCATCCTGGGTAAAGCAGGACATTAATACGCTTGCTGCCAACGAAGCTTTAGCGGGTTGCGATGCAGATAATAATAACGAAATTGAAGTATGGAACACATACAAGAACTCTCCCAATACACTTTTTCAAAACGTCTTCAATGGAAGCAATTGGACAAACAACAACCGCGGTACAGAGACATACATTGATCAATACGGGTGGCCGCAAAAAAGGGAGTTCATCAAGATAATAGGCGTTGATGCTGTCGGTGACGGGCATATTGCCTTGTATGCGCTTGGGACGGGCAGTATCATAGAAATCAAGAGAAGAGAAATACCCGGCGGAGATGCCTATCGCGCGTTCGCTGTATTCAGCGACGGAGGTTTTGCGGGGAGTGATCCGGGATACTTTGACGAAGATGACGCTACCAACGGATGGAGATGCTTTATAACCCCAGACAATAATACTGCAAGCGAAGGGATATCTTCCTGGAAGCTCACCTTTAACGTGGCGGGTTACCCAACTTACGGCGGTATTTTTCTGCCGGCTGCCGGTTCAGCGAACATGTACGATTATTATTATAGTGGCGGTTCGCTCAAGTTTGCGATAAAGTTCTCATCAGTATCCGTTCCTGCCGATTTAATGATAAAGTTAAGGTCACATAGTGTTGATGCAGACCACAATCATGCGGCGGTTAATTTGAAGGGGGATGGTATACTGACAGAATTTACTACCTCATGGCAGCAGGTCAGTATCCCGCTCGAAACATTCTATGATAAGCAAATAACAATGGACTTCAATACAATTTCAGACTATTTCATCGTCAACTGCGGCGTGGCGTTCACAGGCGATGTATGGATTGACGACATACGTTGGACAAAACCTGACACCATCAGCACGATCGATATGGTTCCTCAAACCGCGAGCCTTTATCCAGGAACCGAGAAGTCGATCATAGCGCGCTACTATAACGCTGAAAACGACCTGGTATATCCTTTAAGTACCCCAACATGGTCTGTGAGTGATAATAACATAGGTGAAGTAAATCCCATAGAAGGCAACAGCACGGTGTTTACCGCTTCGCCGACAGCCACGAATGGAAGCCACTGCTCCGTTATAGTGAACGTTGCAGGGAAAACAGATTCGTCAATTATTACCATATCTACGCGGACGTGGCCGGTCTATTACAATATATACACTGACAACGGCCTGCCCTACGGCGCTGACATAGAGATATGGGAGGACAACGGCCTGCCTTACACCGTTTCAGAAGTGTCAGACGGCAACCCTCCCGGAGCAACAAAGTCCATGCGTCACCCGGTAGACTGCGCATGGGGCGGATGGGGTGTAGTATTTTCAACGACCCTTGCAACCTATCCGACCAGGAATCTTTCTGCTTATGAAGGCGGCTATTTGAAGTTCTATGTAAAAACGTCTACCGGCTTGACAGTCGAGATGGAAAGCTGGGAGGGGGACGACAAAACAGGGGTGAGCAAGAGGCCCGTCAGCCTCTATGACGGCAAGATCCTCACCGGAGGTGAGGTATTTAGATGCAATAATACATGGCAGCAGGTAACAATCGCGCTCAGTGAATTTTATTCGCAGGGTGTAAATATGAAGCGTCTGCACGCTCCGTTCCTGATCACCGCGAAGGATATCGCTCCGACCCAGACTTTTGAAATATCCAATGTGCAGTTTGTGGCCGATGCAGCAAGCATAGCACCGACGAAAGTACAGATAATCAATAACAGGTTCTTCGTAAATGATCAGCCTTTCATCGTGAAGGGAGTCGGTGCAGTTTTTGTTCCGGTCATTCCTGATGAACCTGTAAACGAAAGTTACGACTGGGCTGCGCACCCGGAAACCTACAGAAAAGACATAGAACTGATGGAAGCGATGGGGATAAACACCGTAAGGCTCTATAATTTACCTAATTCATTGAATGATGATGTGCTCAATGAGTTTTATAACAAGGGGATCTATTGCATTCTCACCTGCATGGTGGATCAGACAGAGGTGACAGAGGCAGGCAGAACGAACATTAAAACTAAATACCTCAACATGGTGAATCAATGGAAGTATCATCCGGCAGTGCTGGGCTGGTGTATTGGAAACGAAGTCACCATGGGCAAACTGCAGGACGGAGAGACCCAATACCCTGATTTTGTACGCCTATGGTATAGCATTGTTGAAGAATGTGCGGAAGCAGGGCATAATGCCGAGGCTTCAACAGGCATAGTATATCACCCGGTGACAACAGCTTATGGGGAATGGAACGAACCATCATACAATTTCCATGAAATAGGCGACCCTGCATACTACGCTGATGACGCATCGCTTGCACATCTTGATTTCTGGTCATTGCAGGCGTACCTCGGCCGAAGCTTCGGTGACTTGTTCGACAGGTACAAAACAAAATCGTCCAAACCGATGCTTTTGAGCGAATGGGGATGCGACGCGTACAACGCAGACACCAAACAGGAAGACCAGCAGGCACAGAGCGATTATGTAACCGCACTCTGGCACGAAATTGAGTCAACAGGCACGGTGACAGGGCACTGTCTGGGTGGATTGCTCTTCATGTGGCGCGATGCATGGTGCAAAAGTTTTACGAACGAGGCGGGAAACGAAGGCCACGACCCCGTCATCAATGTTGCCGGCGACTGGCCCGGCGCGGGGTATCCTGATTATACCGGCGTCAATAACATGAACGAAGAATGGTGGGGTATCGTGGGAATTTCGGCGTCGCCTGAGTATCGCCAGTTGCGGCAGGCGTATTATTCCCTGCAGTCGTTGTGGAAAACTGCTCCGCTTTTTCAGGTGAGCCTTCATAACAGGTCGGACGGTTCACCCGCCTCAGAGATCACCTGGGACGTTCCGTCATTGCCGTGCGGATGGAAGGCGGCAAACCAGTACCTTAAAATTGAATGTACACCCACAAACAATTTCTGGGGAATACAGATATATACGGACAACTGCTCGCAGGTGGCAGACCCGCAATTCTATATAGTGGATCCATCATCCTTCAACCCCGCAGGGCTCGTCAGGACTGATACCAGAGATCGCACACTCAAGATGTGCTGGCGAGCGGCAAACGACGAACTGATCGAAGAAAGCGCGCTTGATATACACGAGAAGTTGCTTCCTGACGAGAGGTTGCAATTGTACTCGCAAAAAGACGGCGAGGGCTATCCCTGTTTCATCTGGATGAAAGACCGTAAGACCCCAACCATCCCC
>MGVN01000132.1 GCA_001800515.1 Elusimicrobia bacterium RIFOXYB2_FULL_49_7
TCCACCAACCCCTGCGGAGAACAGCCGCTCCTTCCCTACGAATCATGCAATCTCGGTTCCATCAATCTCTCTCATCTCGCGACGGATGGAAAGATCGACTGGAACCGCCTTGAAAAGATCGTAAGGACAACGGTGCATTTCCTTGACAATGTCATCGACATGAACAACTTCCCTCTTCCCATGATCCAGGAAATGACACGCGCCAACAGAAAAATAGGGCTCGGCGTCATGGGCTGGGCAGACCTTCTCATCCAGCTCGCCATTCCCTACAATGCTCATGAAGCATTCAAGCTCGGCGAATCAGTGATGCAATTCATCCAGAATAAAGCTCAGGATGAAACGGAAAAGATCGCGGAGCGACGCGGTTCATTCCCGAACTATTCCAAGAGCACGTTCTCCGGCGGCAAGCCGCGCAGGAACGCAACCCTTACCACCATAGCGCCTACGGGAACCATCGGCATCATAGCGAGCGCTTCCGGCGGTATTGAGCCGCTCTTTGCCCTTGTCTATAAGAGAGCGAACTGCCTGGACAATAATGAAATGCACGAAGTAAACCCCTATTTCGAAAAGATCGCCAAGGAAATGGGCTTCTATTCCGCGCAGCTCATGACGAAGATCTCCGAAAAAGGAACCATCAAGGACTTCAAGGAGATACCCGAAAAAGTCCGCAAAGTATTCGTAACCGCTCACGACATCACCCCCGAGGATCATATAAGGATGCAGGCTGCTTTCCAAAAGCATACGGATAACGCTGTTTCAAAAACAGTCAACTTCCCGCATGATGCAACCAAGGACGACGTTTCCCGTGTGTACCAGCTTGCCTATAAGCTCGGCTGCAAAGGCGTTACTGTCTATCGGGACGGAAGCCGCGACATGCAGGTACTCAACGTAGGCACTAAAGAACCGCAAAAACAGGTCTTTAAACAACGCCGGCCCCGCCAGCGCCCGAAAGTGACGCATGGCATGACCCGCCTTATGCATACCGGCTGCGGAAAAATGTACGTTACTATCAATGAAGACGAACACGGCGCTTGTGAAGTATTCACTCAGCTGGGGAAATCCGGAGGATGTACTGCCTCGCAGGCAGAAGCGGTAAGCCGCCTTATTTCGCTTGCGCTTCGCTCCGGTATCAGCCAGGAGGAGATCGTCTATCAGCTCAAGGGCATCCGGTGCCCGTCCCCGACGCTTGCCGAAGGCGGTGCGATACTTTCCTGCGCTGATGCGATCGGGAAGGCGCTTGTCAATCATCAAAAAGATAAAATGATGCCGGAACTATTCGAGAAAGACGCACACGGAGATAGTGCGGCCACACCTGCCTTGCAGGCAGTGCCTGCCGTCGCTCCGGGCGAATTCGAAGAAAAGAAAGAATTAGAACTCAAGAACAGACGCGACTTTGTCGGTTCCTGCCCGCAATGCCCTGAATGCGGGGAGATGCTTGAGTTCGGCGAAGGCTGCGTCGTATGCCGTTCGTGCGGCTACTCGAAATGTTGGTAGGAAATTGCCAAACACAGAAATAGGGGAACCGAAACGACATGATAAAACCTGATAAATGGATCAAGAAGATGGCTCTTGAGAACAAAATGATAGAGCCATTCGAGCAATCACAGGTACGCAAAGGTATTTCCTTCGGGGTATCCTGCTACGGCTACGATATGCGGGTCGCCAACGAGTTCAAGATATTCACCGGAGCGAATACTTCTTTCATCGACCCAAAAAACTTCGAAGCGAAATCATTTCAGGAAATCACCGTTGAAGACCATATCCTTCTTCCTCCGAACTCCTTCGCCCTTGCCCGTTCGGTTGAATACTTCAGGATACCGCGCACTATCCTCACTGTCTGTTTCGGAAAATCGACTTATGCCCGGTGCGGCGTACTGGTCAACGTCACGCCTTTTGAGCCGGAGTGGGAGGGGTTTGTGACGATGAGCATTTCCAATACGGCACCTCTCCCGGTCAAAGTCTATGCAAATGAAGGCATAGCTCAGGTGTTGTTCCTGGAAAGCAATGAAGCATGTGAAATATCATACGCTGATAAAAAGGGAAAATACCAGGCGCAACAGCAGATAACGTTGCCAAAGATATAAAATTAAACTATGAAAGGTCGCCTTTAGGCGACCCGCCGATAAAGGCGGGAGGTTCTCACCATGGCATTTTTTATAGGACGTGACAGAGAAGCAAGAAGGTCGTACGGTTTCGACGAAGTCGCCATTGTCCCCGGCACGGTTACCGCGAACCCCGAAGAAGTCAACATCAATACAAAGATAGGGCCTCTTACCCTAGAGATCCCATTCCTTGCGAGCGCAATGGACGGCGTAGTCGATGTGCCATTCGCCATTGCCATGGGGAAACTCGGCGGCATTGCGGTACTCAATCTTGACGGCATACAGTCGCGCTATGAAAATCCGGCAGAAATACTCGACAGAATAGCACAGGCAGATCCCGAAATAGCGACCGCGTTGGTTCAGGACGTCTACAAAGAACCGATCAAAGAAAACCTGATCGCAAAACGCGTGGAAGATATAAAGAAAGGCGGCGTAAAAGCGGCCATTTCCTGTATCCCTGCAAATGCAGAAAAATTCGGCAGGATCGCGCAGGAAGCAGGGGCGGACCTGTTTGTCGTACAGTCTACTGTGTCCACTGCACGCCACGTCTCAACCCAATATAAATCGCTCGACTTTTCAAAGTTCTGCAAAGAGATGAAAATACCGATTATCGTCGGCAATGTTGTCACGTACGCTGCTTCTCTCGAATTGATGGAAACCGGATGCGCAGCGCTTCTTGTGGGCGTAGGCCCTGGAGCTGCGTGCACCAGCCGCGGCGTGCTTGGAATCGGAGTGCCTCAGGTCACCGCAACCATTGACTGCGCTGCGGCGCGCGATTCGTACCATAAAAAGACCGGCAAGTATGTTTCTATTATCACGGACGGCGGCATGAGTTCCGGCGGTGATATCTGTAAAGCGTTCGCTTCCGGTGCCGATGCGGTAATGGTAGGATCTGCTTTCGCGAAAACAAAGGAAGCTCCCGGCAGAGGTTTCCACTGGGGCATGGCTACACCGCATCACAACCTCCCTCGGGGCACACGCGTGAGAGTAGGCGTAACCGGCACGCTTGAGGAGATACTCTACGGGCCTGCACGCCTTGATGACGGCACGCAGAACCTTGTCGGCGCGGTCCGCACCTGCATGGGCACCGTGGGCGCAATGAACCTTAAGGAATTTCAGATGACTGAGCTTATCATTGCCCCTGACATCAAACACGAAGGCAAGATATTCCAGAAGGCACAGCGCATCGGGATGTGCAAATAACTGAACTTGAAGGGATAAAGGCAATGATTCTCATTCTTGATTTTGGTTCTCAGTATACGCAGTTAATCGCACGCAGGATCCGCGAGTTGAAGGTGTATTGCGAGATCTATCCCGGCAATCGGAAGATCGACGAGTTCGGTACGCTGGAAAACGTAAAAGGTGTCATTCTTTCCGGCGGCCCTTCGAGCGTATATGACAAGAATGCGCCCTGGCCTGATGAGAAAATATGGGATCTCGGCGTACCCATTCTCGGCATATGCTATGGTATGCAGCTTATTGCAGAGCAATACGGCGGCAAAGTAAAACGCTCTAAGCGCAGAGAGTTCGGACTCGCGCACCTCAAGCTGAAGATGAAAAAATCGCTCTTCGGCAATATAAAGAACCCGACCGTATGGATGAGCCACGGCGACAGCCTTTCAAGAATGCCGAAAGGCTTTACTACTATTGCCACTACGGCAAACTCTCCGTTCGCAGTTATTGCGGACACTAAGCGCCAGATTTACGGAGTACAGTTCCATCCTGAAGTGAAACACACTGTGCAGGGAAAAGAAATCCTGAAGAATTTCGTTTTCGGAGTATGCAGCGCGCCGGCGAACTGGACGATGCAAAACTTCATTGAGGAAGAGATAAAGCGTATACGCCGCCAGGTGGGGAAATCAAAGGTTCTCTGCGCTCTTTCCGGGGGCGTTGATTCCTCGGTCGCTGCCGTCCTCGTGTACCGGGCTATCGGGAAACAGCTCACCTGCGTTTTCGTTGACAACGGCGTCCTGCGTTTCGGCGAGAAAGAACGGGTACGAAAAATATTCGCCAAAAAATTCGGCAAGAACCTTATCATTTCTGACGCAAGCTCTCGGTTTCTCGCGAAGCTTGCCGGCGTTACTGACCCTGAAAAAAAACGAAAGATCATTGGTCATGAGTTCATAGCGGTATTTGATGACGAAGCAAAAAAGGTCAAAGATATTGATTACCTCGTCCAGGGCACTCTGTACCCTGATGTCATTGAAAGCGTTTCGGTCAAGGGCCCTTCCGCGGTCATTAAATCTCACCATAACGTAGGCGGGCTTCCTAAAAAAATGAAACTAAAGCTCGTTGAACCGCTGCGCTTTCTTTTCAAAGATGAAGTACGCGAGCTGGGCAGAGAACTCAGGATCCCCTCAGAGATCCTCTCACGCCACCCTTTTCCCGGCCCCGGGCTTGCTATCCGCGTGCTCGGCGATGTCACCAGAGAACGGCTTGATATACTGAAGAAAGCCGATCTTATAGTAGAAACGGAGATACGCGCCGCAGGGCTTTACGAAAAACTGTGGCAGGCATTTGCCGTAATTCTTCCCGTAAAAACAGTCGGCGTCATGGGTGATGCGCGCACGTACGAGAACGTTATTGCGCTGCGTATCGTTGAATCGGCAGATGCCATGACAGCGGACTGGGCAAAACTCCCTTATGAGATACTCGGCAAAATATCCAACCGGATCATTAACGAGGTCCGCGGCGTCAATCGCGTCGTTTACGACATATCGCAGAAACCTCCCGCCACTATCGAATGGGAGTGAACCGGATCTCAAAGGCAGCGACAATGGAATTCATGTCACAGAGAAAAACTAATGAATAAATGCAATCTGTTGTCTTTCATTTTCATGCTCACTCTCGCGGTCGCCATAACTTCCGGGTGTTCGAGAGGCCAGCAGAACGGACACGGCACCGCGGGCAAGAATATACAGATCAAAGGCTCTGACACTATAGTCAATCTTGTGCAAGCGTGGGCCGAAGAATTCACCAAACGAAACCCTGTCGTGAACATAGGCGTTACAGGGGGCGGTTCGGGTACCGGCTTTGCCGCGCTTCTCAATGGAACGTGCGATATAGGCATGTCATCAAGACTGATCGATCCCAAAGAAATAGTGAAAGCGAAGGCGAATGGCATTCAACCTGTTGAGTATAAAGTGGGACTTGACGGCCTCGCAGTTGTCGTCCATCCGGACAATCCGGTACATAATCTCACTCTCGATAACCTTCGCGATATCTTCATGGCACGTAAAAAAAACTGGAAAGACTTTGGCGGCGAGAACAGGAAGATCGTCATCCTTTCGCGCGAGAGCAACTCGGGAACACACGTCTTTTTCAAAGAACACGTGCTCAAGAGAGGCAATACGAAAAGCCCAGAGGAATTCAGCCCTGAAGCACTGCTGATGCCCTCTTCACAGGCGATCGCAGACGAAGTACAGCAAAACCCGCACGCGATCGGGTACGTAGGGATGGGATATATTTGCCAGGCGCTGAAGGCGGTCGCAGTGGCTGTTGAGCCGGGGAAGCCTTTTATTGAACCGAATGTAGAGACCGTTATGGACGGATCATACCCTATTTCAAGGCCTCTCTTCCTTTACACGAACGGCGAGCCTACGGACTACATTAAAATTTTTGTTGATTATGCTTTATCAGAATCAGGGCAAAAGATGGTGAAAGATACTGACTTTGTGCCCATAGGTGGAATAGGCGATGAGAAAAATAAAAGACTTTGTTATTGAAAAACTCATTTTCCTCTCCGGAATAACCACTATTGTTTTTGTCGTACTCATTTTTGCATTCCTCCTCAAAGAAGGCGGGACGTTCTTCTACGAGCACAATCCGCTCAGTTTCCTGGGAGGCAAGCTCTGGTATCCTGCCTCTGACCCCGCACATTTCGGCATACTCTCGCTGCTTGTAGGCTCTTTTCTGATCACGCTGGGTGCCGCTGCAATAGCGGTGCCGTTAGGAATAATGTGCGCCCTCTATATCGCTGAAGTAGCTCCTGCGTCGGTGAAGGATATACTGAAATCATGCGTTGAACTCCTTGCAGCAATTCCCAGCGTTGTTATCGGCTTTATCGGCATGGTCACCCTTGTACCATTCGTCCGAACCCTTTTTGACCTGCCGACCGGGCTCACCGCCTTTTCTGGATCTCTCATGCTTGCCTTCATGGCAATGCCCACGATCGTATCCATATCTGAAGACGCGATACGCGCCGTTCCATGGCAGTATAAGGAAGGAGCGCTTGCGCTGGGCGCTACCAAATGGCAAACAATGTTCAGGATCGTTTTACCGGCCGCCATGCCGGGGATCGTCGCGGCGGTCATGCTTGGCATTGGCAGAGTTATCGGCGAGACTATGGCTGTCATGATGATCACGGGAAATGCCGCCTATATACCTTCAAGTCTTTTTGAGCCGGTAAGGACCATGACTGCGACAATTGCTGCAGAGATGGGGGAGACGGTCAAGGGAAGCATGCATTACAGCGCACTGTTCGCTATCGGACTGGTACTGTTCATCATTACGTTTATCATTAACTTTATCGCAGATTCTTTTATGCGCAGGGCCAAGAGATAAAACATGAATCCCAAGTTGTCTCAAAAAATTGCGTTCACCGTATTGTTCCTGGCGACACTCCTCGTGATACTTCCGGTCGTCATCATTTTGTTCATCATTGTCAGGGAAGGCGCTTCGGCGATCAATTGGCAGTTCCTGACATCAATGCCCACCGATGGAATGAGGAGCGGAGGTATATTTCCTGCCATTGTAGGCACCCTGTCGATCGTACTCTGCGCAATAGCGATCACCCTTCCGGTAGGAGTTCTTGCGGCTATCTATCTTAACGAGTACGCGAAAGATAATCTTCTTACCAGGGTCATTAAACTTTCAATCGTCAATCTGGCGGGTGTGCCCTCCGTCGTATACGGCCTCTTTGGCCTCGGCCTCTTTGTCATATTCTTTAACTTCGGCGTCTCTATCATCGCAGGCGCGCTTACGCTCTCCATTATGGAGCTGCCGGTCATTATCACTACGGCGCGCGGCGCGCTCAACAGTGTTCCTTATTCATTCAGGGAAGCAAGTTGGTCTCTTGGGGTCAGCAGATGGCAGACGATACGCCATGTGGTGCTCCCCAACGCGCTGCCAGGTATCATGACAGGTGCCATCCTCAGTATCGCCCGCATATCGGGAGAAACTGCGCCTATACTCTTTACCGCGG
>MGVN01000133.1 GCA_001800515.1 Elusimicrobia bacterium RIFOXYB2_FULL_49_7
GTGGCTGAAAGCCTCAAATACGTGTTCCAGACTAAGAACGATGTTTTAATCGTTGCTTCGTCCGGGACCGGCGCCATGGAATCGTCCGTGGTAAACCTTTTAAAGCCCGGCGATGCCGCCCTGGTGGCGTCGTGCGGAAATTTTGGCGACCGCTGGACAAAAATACTTGAAGCCTACGGTATAAAACCGCAGGTGATCGCAGTCGAATGGGGAAAAACGATTAACCCGGCGGACATTGAGAAAGCGCTTAAAGCCAACCCTCAAATAAAAGCCGTGTATACGACGTTTACCGAAACGTCCACCGGCGTTGTCAACGATATAGCCGCGATTGGAAAAATTATCGCCGCGTCAAATGCAGTGTTTGTGCTGGACGCTATTTCAGGGCTGGCCGGCCAGGAGCTTAAGTCCGATGACTGGCAGGTGGACGTGGTGGTGTCGGGTTCGCAGAAAGGTTTCATGCTCGCCCCGGGGCTTGCGTTCGTGTCCGTCAGCGCAAAAGCCTGGAAGCTTGTTGAAGAGGCTGCGCTTCCGCGGTTCTACTGGGACTGGCGCAAAATGAAAAAATCGCTTGCCACGAAGGAACCCCCGTTCCCCCCGCCGGTAACGCTTATAGTGGCTCTCCAGGAAGCCGTAAAAATGATAAAGGCTAAAGGAATAGAGAATATATGGCAGGAATGCCGGCTTCACGCAAAAGCGGCGCGCGCAGGCATGAAGGCCATCGGCCTTGAGCTGTTTGGCGATAATCCGTGCGAAGTTGTTACCAGCGCAAAGGGTCCGCAGGGAGTTGACGGCGGAAAAATCGTTAAAATGCTCAGGGAAGAATACGGCGTATCAATCGCCGGCGGCCAGGGCGCGCTGAAAGGCAAGATAATCCGTTTTGCCCACATGGGTTATATAGGCAAGGCGGATATTCTCGTAGGCTTTGCCTGCCTCGAAATGGTTTTGACACGGCTTGGATACAAATTGGAAAAAGGCAAAGCCGTTGCCGCCGCCGAAGAAGCCCTGCTTAACGGATAACTTTAAACCCTTACAAAGAAAGGACATTCCCCATGTATAAAATATTGATGACATATAACAGCACGGAAGGGCTTGATAAACTTCTCTCAAACCCCGATTTCAAGGTGGAAATACACGCAAAGCCGACGCCGGAGCAGTTCAAGGAGCTTATAGCCGACTACGACGGCCTGATTATCCGTTCCGAGGTAAAAGTAACCGCAGACATTATCGGCGCCGCAAAAAAATTGAAGTTTATCGGCCGTGCCGGCACGGGCGTGGACAACGTTGACATACCGGCGGCGACGCAAAAAGGCATAGTCGTGGCGAACGTGCCGGGCGGCAACACAATATCGGCCGCGGAACATACCATAGGGCTTATGCTGTCCATGGCGCGCAACATCCCGATGGCGTGCTCATCGCTTAAGACGAAAGAATGGAAACGCGAGAAATTCATGGGAACGGAACTCCAGGGCAAGACTCTCGGGCTTATCGGTTTCGGGCGTATAGGCAAAGAGGTCGCTCACAGGATGATAGCTTTCGGGATGAACGTAATAGCTTACGATCCGTTTACGTCCAGCGAGTTTGCAAAGGCCTCCGGCGTAGAGCTTAAATCCCTTGAAGAAGTCTATGCGGCGTCCGATTACATTTCCATACATTCACCGTTAAATGATTCCACCCGTAACCTTATTAACGCCGATACGCTCAAGAAAATGAAGAAGGGCGTCCGCATCGTCAACTGCGCGCGCGGCGGTATTATAGACGAGAAGGCGCTTGCCGAAGCCATCAATTCCGGCCACGTGAAGGCCGCGGCTATTGACGTGTTCGCAAAAGAGCCGCCTGCCGACTGGACGGTTATAGAGTCGGCAAATACGGTTGTAACGCCGCACCTTGCCGCTTCAACCGAGGAAGCGCAGGTGAAGATCGCACAGGAACTCAGCGAAGTGGTCGTGGAGTATTTCTCAAAGGGCATAATACGCAATGCCGTAAACGTGCCTACCCTCGACTGGGAAACCTACAAACAGCTTGAGCCTTACATCGCGCTTGCGGAAAAAATCGGGACGTTCCAGGGGCAGCTTATCTCGGGAGGCCTGACCGAGATCGATCTTGAGTACGCGGGCAGCATAAGCTCCGTTAACACAAATCCCCTTACCGTAGCCTATCTCAAAGGGCTTTTAAGCACGATTCTCGACGTAAAAGTTAATTTCGTAAACGCACCGGCGCTTGCAAAAGAGCGCGGGATAAAAATAAAGGAAACAAAAACCCAGCAGGCCGAGGATTTCACGGCGCTTATATCCGCCGGCATAAAAACCGAGAAAGAACAACTTGTGGTTTCCGGCACGTTGTTCGGCCACAAGAGCGCGCGTATCGTCCGGCTTAACACCCTGACGGTGGACGTCGTCCCGTCCGGTTCCATGGTATACCTTACCAACATTGACCGTCCCGGGATAATAGGCCAGGTAGCCACGCTGCTGGGCAAGAATAACGTCAACATAGCCGGTATGCAGGTTGGCCGCAACGAGCAGGGCGGCGAAGCGGTTACCATAATCGGCATAGACTCGGCCGTGTCGCAGGATATAGTTAACCAGATAGGCAACTTTTCCGGAGTAACCAAAGTAAAATACGTCGCTCTGTAAAATACGTTTTCACTGATTTTCGCCTTGGTTTTGTAGCCGCAGAGCTTGCTCTGCGTCCGTTTGTTTTTGACGTAAGTCAACGTCAGGCAGAGCAAGCTCTGCCGCTACATTTAAGCCGGCGTTAACGTTCTATATGTTAGCAATTGAGACGAGCAATCTTACCAAGGTTTACCGTAAAAAGCATCTTACCCGCACGGCGCTCACGCGCGGCGTTGAGGGATTGAATCTTTCGGTTGAAAAAGGCGAGATATTCGGGCTTCTCGGCCTTAACGGCTCAGGGAAAACAACGACAATTAAGCTTGCCCTGGGGCTGTTGCGGCCTACGTCCGGCACCGTTACGGTTTTTGGAGAGCCTGCCGGCAGCACGGATGCTCTGCGCAAGATAGGCTACCTGCCGGAAGTCCCGTATTTCTATCGTTACCTGACTGCCAGTGAAATATTGTCCCTTTACGCCCGGCTTTCCGGGCTTGATAACGTTTCAGGCCGCGTTGAGCGGATAATTGACATGGTGGGATTATCGCAAAAACGCAACAAGCAGCTTGCCGAATTTTCGAAAGGCATGTTGCAGAGAATAGGTATAGCGCAAAGCCTCCTGCACGATCCCGAACTGCTTATTTACGACGAGCCTGTCAGCGGGCTTGACCCTCTTGCCATGCAGGAGATGAGAACGCTGCTGCTAAAGCTCAAATCGCAGGGAAAGACTATATTTCTTTCATCCCACCTTATCTCGGAAGTCGAGAAAATCTGCGACAGGGTGGGGATACTCGTCAAGGGCGGCATGGTGCGGACGCTGCCGCAAAGCCAGTGGGCATCGGCGGAAGGCTCTCTTGAAAACATCTTCATCTCGGAAGTTTCCGCCTCAGCCGAAACCGACCGCATGAAGCTATAGACACATGAAAAACATTTTATCAATTGCGCGTTATACGCTTATTGAGAATATCCGAAACAAGATATTCTACGTGCTTGTTTTCTTCGGCGTGATAATAATTGCCGCATCGCTTCTGCTGGTTGCGCTGGGCGGCGAGCAGCAGCGCAGGGTGCTGCTTGATTTCGGCCTTGCGGCCATAGAATTCTTTGCGCTTGTTACGGTATGTTTCGCCGCGGTAAATCTCGCTCTTGAGGAAATGCAATCGAAGACTATTTACCTTGTTCTGACGCGTCCCGTTTCGCGCGCGCATTATCTTATCGGCCGCTACGCCGGGCTGCTTGCCGCGGTATACAGCGGCATGTTCCTGATGGCTCTGCTTCACGCGGGCTTGCTTGTCTTTAACGGTTTTGAGTTTACTTTGCGATACCCGCTGGCTCTTTTGCTCTCGGCCGAGAAGATAACCATAATCGGTTCGGTGGCCCTGTTTTTCTCTCTTTTTTCGTCGTCGGCCATATCTTCCATCAGCTTTACGGTTTTCTTCTGGGTACTGGGGCATTTCAGCGAAGAAATACGTTACCTGGGTGAAAAAGTTACTTACGTACTGCCAAAAATAGTCGCAAAAATCGCATATTATGTTATTCCAAACCTGCAATATTTTAACCTTCGTGATTTCTGGGACGTACCGGGTATCACGGGAAGCTGGATACCGGCGGCTATTATATATGGCATACTCTACAGCGTCGCCTGCATGACGCTTTCACTGTGGTTGTTCAGCAACAAAGAGTTTTGATATGAATTACCGCCTCTCATGGTTGTACGTCGTTTTCGCATTTTCGCTTGCAATACTGTTTAACGTTTTCGTCGTTTCAAAACGCTTTTCAAACCCTTTCCCTCCCGCGGGCGTTTCCCCGATAACCGAATATGCCGTTTTTGACCTGGTTGGCATTGTAAGCGGCACGCGCCGCCTGTTTTCAGACATAGCATGGATACAGCTTCTTCAATATTACGGCCGCGCCGACAAACCTGTTAGTTTGGAAGAAGAAATTGAAACGTCGTGGGATGTCGTACATTTTTTTTCCGGCTTGCGGCTATGGAAAGATAAGCATGAGGACGAGGAACATTGCGACGAACACGGTTGCAGCCACGCCGGGCATCACCACATTGAGGATAATAAAGATCCGGCTGAATATAAGAGGCTTCTTGATCATTGCCGGCGCATAGTGGCGCTTGATCCGTTTTTTAACTACGTTTATTTATACGGCGCTGGCGCGCTTGCATGGAACCTGGAGCGTACCGATGAGGCGATAGAACTCCTTAAACATGGTATTTCCGAGCTGGATACCTACCATGCGAATTTCGGCAACGACGTTAACGAGCCGTACTGGCGCATAAACTTGTACCTCAGCGCTATTTTGTACCGTAAAAGCGGGGAGTTTCTTAAAATGACAGGGGTTTTGGAAAAAGCCGTGCGTTTGCCGGAATGCCCCGCTCTTGTAAAATCAATTCTTGCCAATATTTATCAAAAAGACGGCAAACCGGCGCAGTCGCTGAAACTCTGGATTGACATCTATGAAAGCGGGGATACATCCTACCACTCGCACGCCGCAGAAAAAATCGCCGAGCTGAAAAATATAATGGGGTTATAAGGATTTCCCGATGAATAAGTTGCACATGCAGTCGTATTTTGTCAAATTTATCGCTTCTGTTTTCATTTCTGCAACCCTTGCCGGGGTGTCTTTTTCGGCTCAATACACCGGGGTTGACGAATATCTTGCTCAAGTTGAGTCCCATAACCAGGAGATAAAGGCCATTGACATGACGCTCGATTCGCTTCGCCGGAAACCGCTTGAGACGGAAATGGCGTATTCGCCATATATATCAGCCGGCGCGCAGTACATGAAGGATAAAAGCGGCCCCACCTACGGTTCCACGCTTTCCGCCAAAGAGATGTATATATTTTCGCTCAATGCCGCCTTTAACAAGAAATGGGACGGCGGCGCTTCCCTCTCCGTCGGCTACACGCAGGCCGTAACCGCGCTTGACCTGTATTCACCGCTGCAACTGACACCCGATCAATCATTATCACAGTTTACGGCTTACGACGTGCGCCCTTCGGTGCGTTTCGAACAATCGCTTATAAAGGAGCGCGCCGGCGGCCTTACACGGTCCGCTATCAATAAAACGAAACTGGTTGCAAGGCAGGGCGCGTACATGCAGGTATTCAAGCGCCAGCAGATAATCATAAAGGCGCGTTCGGCCTACTGGGCGCTTTCGCTGGCGCGCGAGGTTGTGCTGTTTCGGCAGTTGTCGCTGGAGCGCGCCGAAAAACTTTTAAACTGGAACAAGAAAAGGGTGGCGCTGGATCTTGCGGATAAAACCGACCTGTTACAGGCGCAGGCCGCTTACAAGCTGCGGCAGCTGAATTACCAGCTTGCGGTTGAAGACGAGCTGAAAGCTCAACGCGCCTTTAGCGAGCTTATGGGGAAAACCGGCGACACTCCGGCGGGCGATATCATGAAATTGTCGGATATGTCCGCGGCTTACGCATCGGGCGATCTTAAGCGAACCGGTGAACGCGCCGACGTGCTTGCCGCCGCAGCCGGCTATGAAAGCGCACATTTCGCGTTAAAAGAAGCGCTCCACCGCACGGGGCCGGAAGTAAGCGTTTATGGAACGGCATCTTTGCACGGGCTTGACATTGACTATGGCCGCGCCCTCAGCCAGGCCGGCGTCGCCGATAAGCCGTCTTACGGCGCCGGCGTAGTTTTCAGTATGCCGCTGGGGCGCTCGCTTATAGCTTCGGTGCGCAAGGGTTATGATGCCGATTTGGAAGCTGCGAAAAATACGCTTGAAAAAGCCCGGATTTCGGCGGCCAGCGACTGGCAGGACATGCTAAACACGTGGCGCAATGTAAAAATGAGGATGGCGCTTGCGGTGCAGATACGCGACATTCAAAACGATCGCGTAAACAACGAACAAAAAAAGCTTGAGCGCGGGCGCACAACCACGTTTCTCCTCTTAACCGCTGAAAACGATCTCGATGACGCAATAATAAACGTTTACCGCCTGATGATGGAGCAGCTGGCTTTGGCAGCCCAGGCCGAACTATACAATACGGGGGAAATACAATAATATGAACATAGCGCGCATTTCAATCAAGCGTCCGACATTTATCTCGGCTATCGTGGTAATAATGCTGGTGGTGGGGTTTATATTCATGAACCGCATGAGCGTGGATATGTTCCCCGACGTCAATTTCCCTTATGTGATGGTTAATACGGTTTACCCGGGCGCGGGGCCTAAGGAAATGGAGACGCTTGTTTCAAAGGTGCTGGAGGAACAGATAAGCTCGATTTCGGGGCTTAAAAACGTTACTTCGGTAAGCCACGACGGCGTATCCATGGTTTTCGGCGAGTTTACGCTTGAGACCGATCCTCGTTATGCAGAACAGCAGGTCAAGGATAAAGTGGCGCAGGTGCGCAACAAGCTGCCCGACGATATATACGAGCCTGTTATCAAGCGGTTCGACCCGGCGGACAGGCCGATATTTACCATGAGCCTTACGGCCGCGCTTGCGCCGGTGGAATTGTACGATCTTGCCGATACTATTATCAAGAACGGGCTTGAACAGGTGTCGAACGTCAGCAGCGTTGAAATTATCGGCGGCACGCGGCGCGAAATACAGGTTAACCTGGATCTTGATAAGCTCAAAGAATACGAGACAAACGTTACCATGGTAGCCGGCAGGATAGCGTCCAACAGCCAGAACATACCCATAGGAAAAATTTCGCAGGGCGCAACGGAGCTTTCATTTAGAAGCATAGGCGAGTTCCGCGCAGTAAAGCAGATACAGGACGTGGTTGTCAGCTTCATGGGTAGCGACGTGCCGGTAACGGTCAACCGGCTTGGCACGGTGTCGGATACGGCACAGGAAATAAAGACCATAGGCTACTTAAACGGAAAAGCCGGGCTTGCGATAAACGTTTTCAAACAGTCAGGCTCCAACACGGTTGACGTGGCCGGGGCGCTTAAAAAACGCGTTGATAAGATAAATGCCTCCATGGAAAAGATGAAGGGTTCTCCAAAGCTTACCATAGTGCAGGACGGCGCGCGCCCCATAAGCATGAACATAACAGATGTTAAAGTTACGATTTTTGAAGGCATACTGCTTGCGATACTGGTTGTTTATCTTTTCCTGGGCAATATCCGCTCCACGCTTATTACCGTGGTTGCGCTTCCTAACAGCCTCATCGGCGCTTTCATTTTTATGGGGCTTGCGAATTTCAGCATAAACATGCTGACGCTCA
>MGVN01000134.1:0-7263 GCA_001800515.1 Elusimicrobia bacterium RIFOXYB2_FULL_49_7
GTTCTCTATCGTAAACTGGAAAAAGGTGAGTGGGCCGATGCCGCGTATACTGGACAGCCAGGGACCGTTATAATTAGCACCGGTGAAGGGATCGTATTCGGCCGGGATATAGCTCACCCTGTCTCCTTCGGACATTCCGGACCGCATATAAAGAGTCACCGTGCGGTTTGCCGTGTCTGCGGAAAGCGAGTCGGCCACGTCCCATTGCCGGCCTACCGAGAAATATCTTTTCATGGTGGTGTCCGAGGGCAGCAAAACGGGTTGGTCAAATTGCAAAAGAAGTTGCGTACGCGCTTCATCCGCATACCAAGCCCGTTGAATGTTGGGCGGAGTAATATACAAAGTGTCATCGGAACCATAAAAATCGCGCGCCAAGAGGCGATACATCCAGCTGCCCATCTCCGCATAACCGGTCGGCAGAAAATGGCAGTTGTCCGTGGCTCGGCCAGCCACATTGGTGGTGGACATCAGAGAAACATCGGGCAAACGGTCGGGTAACCTCCGCTGGCAATCACGCAGAATATTCTGGGAAACGCTGCCGCAACCCGGTCGGATTTGGAATACATAAAAATGGGTAATAGAGGGACAGTCGCCCATCCAGGCATTGTGCAGCAACTCGAACAGGTCCGCATAGCCCACGGCATTGTACAGGGAATCTTCGCGGCTTTCCGACTCTCCTTGATACCAAAACATGGCCTTGATACCGTTGCGCAAACCTGCACGAGTGATGCGGAAAAGAAGCTTGCCGTAAATGGAACTAAGCGTCGTATCCCGCATATGTTGGCTGATGCCGGTGGCACCGACAGCGCCATTGAAAAAACAGACGGGAACGGCATGGTTTACGATGATAGACTGCCCAATATTCCAGGAACTGCTGCTTCCTCGATGCCAAGCGGTGTCAGAGAGAGCAAACGTTCTTAGCCAAGGACTGTAATAGGTGACTTCCGAACCCTGTGCATTGGATTGACCGTCCACCAAATACGCATCACCGCAGAGGAGACTGTCCGCAGTCGCATTTAAAGCCGAACCGATGTAAAACTCGACTTTATAGGAAGCCAGTTCCGCATGAATTTTCGGGGAAAATGAAAAAAAGGCACTGTCATCAACATAGGTGAGCGCATCAGCAAGCCGCTGCGACAAGACCCCATTCTTGTAGAGCCGCACGGAAACCGAATCGAACCCGGCAGTTGTCACGCAACCGGACATCGTGACAACTGCCGAATCCTGTGCATCACGAGCAAAAAGCTGCAGTCGCTTTGGAAATTCTGAAAGGGAAACAATCTGAGCAAAAAGCAGCGCGGGCGCAAACACCAACACCAGGAATAACGTTATGAAATTCACATCTCCTCCTTTTTGAACGGAAACTAATTTATAATATTTATTGCAAAAGCCATACCATCTTTTAATGGCCTTTTTATTGTTTTTTTAGGTCATTAATGTCAAGAATGTGACAATATGATATTTTACTTGACACCTTCATGACAGTTATGAGATTTTCAACAATATGTACGATCTCAATACATTCCTGGCCAAAATCAAAACCCCTCTTGACAGCCATTTTATTGACAGACTTTTTCTCTTATTCGACAAAAAGGGAGAAATCATTCAAATATGGAACAAGGAGACATCCTTTCTTTCAGATTTGATTCCCTGGCTAAAGAAACGTAATAACATTTGGACCCTTTTCGATCCCACGCCCTCCTCCAATACTTTTTCCGTTGAAATCAGCCGGCATGATTTAAAAAAAAGCATCCGGCTCCGAGAATTCCTCAACGCCTTTTATACGGATCTGCCTTTTTTAAAGTTGACTCGATTCGATCTTCAGGACGGGCTTTTTCTGGGGCTTATCCGTCAGATAGCTTTCATACCGGAAATATGCGCATCGGGCGTCGGCTTTCTGCTGTTTATCCTGGATCAAGAAAACAGACTTCGGGGATTCAACACACATTTTGCGTCGGCATTCAATATCAGCAACGACCATCAAGAAAAACTGCTTCATCGAAGCATAGAAGAATGCATTTCGCCCACACCGGCTGAAATACAAAAAGGATATCTGAAGGAGATACAAAATAAAACGCAACGATTCCCCAATCCCCTTTTCATGCAGGAGCCATTAAAGGAAACAGGATGGACCGCACTGTCCCCTCAGAACATCACCCTACAATCGGATGGAATCCTTTGGAACAATCCCGGAGAAGAGCCGGATTTTCTTTCATTCAAAAACGAATTGAATATAGGCCGATATGATTTTGAATTTCTTCTCACCACCACGGAGCAAACGCAAGCACCTTACATGGCTGTCGGAGGGTGCAAGAAAAAACAACAGGATCCCTATCCAGATCACAGCGGATATTTGGCGGGATTCAACAGGGCAGGCAAAAACATGATCTGTTCGCTGAGAAAACTGGGGCATATCCTGGACGGATGCACGTTGCGAACCGGAACAGGCCCGGCGCACTATGCTCTGGAGAAACGAGGACATGCTTTTTTCTATAAATTGAACGGGCGAACGCTTCTGCAGTATTTTGATCCGGATTTTCTGGCCAACCCTAAGGCCACCTTTTCCCTTGTACTTCCACCCGGAACACGGACCTGTTTGAGCAATATCCGCATCAATTTCGGCGACTCTCTGGATCCGGAAACGGGCCCGCGTCCTTTTTTCGTCCGTTCCCTGACAGGCGTAGAACGTCATTTTGAAGTTAATCGCTTTTATAGCAATGCCTTAACCTCTTCCTCGACCCTATACCGAGGTTATATCCTGAATGATGTCACCCAACTTCAGACTCAGGCCGAACAATATAAAAACCAATTAACCAAAGAAAAAAATAGAGGCGACAGATTAAAATATCTATTGTACGGAAAGACCCGGGATGAAAATGATCTGACAGGTTCAAGCATTGCCATGCAACGTTTGAGAAAACAAGCACAAACACTCGCCGGTACAAAAGTCCCGATACTTTTAACCGGCCCGACCGGAACGGGTAAGGGCCACTTGGCGCGTTTCCTGCACAACCTCGGCCCGGGAAAAGAAAAACCGTTTATCAGCGTGGATTGTTCGGCTATTCCCGCGCAACTGATTGAAAGCGAACTCTTCGGACATGAGGCAGGCGCATTTACCGGCGCTATCGGCCGAAAAACAGGCCGGTTTGAAGAAGCAAATGGCGGCACACTTCTATTGGACGAGATTTCAAATATCGCACTGCCTATTCAAATGAAGCTGCTGGGCGTACTCCAGGATTATGTCATTACGCGGGTGGGCGGAACCGCACTCATCCCCCTCGATATCAGACTTATCACCACCTCAAACGTCAATCTAACTGAGTTGATACACCGCGGGCTTTTTCGTGAAGATTTATTTTTCAGAATCAATGCAGTGACCTTGCCGCTCCCCTCCCTCAAAGAAAGAATGGAGGATATTCCTGAATTAGCCGACCTTTTTCTGCAATCGTTCAATCGCACGCTGCACAAACGGATAAAAGGCTGTACACCTAAAACTTTTCAGACACTATCCATGCATTCCTGGCCGGGCAATGTCCGTGAATTAAGAAACATCTTATATAAAGCCGCGGTATTTTGCGAAACGGACTGGATTGCACCGGAGCTGATTCAATTCGATGCGGTTGACTTGAATGGCTCACATGAACAAAATAAATCAAAGCGAATGCGCCGGCTGACGCGAGATAGGTTGGAGGAAATAGTCAAAAAGAATATGGGCTGCATGGCGGATATCGCACGGGAACTGGGGATTTCCAGACAAGCAACCTACGATAAAATGCGGAAATTCGATCTAACCATTTCACACTATCGCTCCTGACTACCGCAGGTCCTCGCCATTCAGTTTGATATTGTCCCCCTTGCCCGCAACCACGATATGCGGGGTCAATAAAATAATGGTCTCCATATTTTTCAGTTCATCGCGTGTGGAGGAAAAGAAACGGCCCAAAAAGGGAATGGCACCCAGGACAGGCAACCGCTTTTGGATGCGGGATTTGCGCTCAGACATAAGCCCGGCCAGGGCCAACATGTCATTGGAATTCATATTAACCTTGGTTTTGACCAATTTTCGACTCATCGCCGGATAATCGTGCACACGGTTACTCCAGTCCAAATCACTTATTTCGCAAGCAATTCGCACTTCCATCTCCTCCCCATTGTTCCGACGAAGAATGGGCTGCACCTCAAGCTTGATGCCATATTCTTTCCAGTCTACCTGAATCTTGTCTTGTGTCGATAAGGGCAATGGCACCTCTCCTCCGGAGAGAAAGAGGGCAGAGTCTCCTGACTTGCAGACCAATTTGGGTCGAGCCAACACATTCGCATGCCCCTTGGTGATTAAGAAATGGAGTTTAGCGGTCAGAGGATTCAGACGGGCAAAAGAACCTACCGCATAATGGGGATTTGGAAAAAGGCGGTCCGGAATAGTTTTCTCACCAATGGCAATGGCATTGTCCTCGGTGGAAAGCGCACCGTATTGTACTCCATTAGATACGGATGCATCCGTACTCGTGGCCCCGAACCAATCAATGCCCAGATCCGAACCGTCGGTCAGATTGACCTCCACAATCTCCACATCAAGCTGGATGAGCTTTTCTGAACGGGCGTCCCAAGTAAAATTAAAGACTTCCGGAAAACGGAGACAAATCAATGCCACCTTCTGCGCCTCTTCCTCACTCCCCACACTGCCAGCCAGTTCCACTCCATTGCCCGATTTTCGGACCTGAACGCCCGGAATATCAGCCAATATCCGTTTCACATCATTATAAAGCGTTTCGGTCTCCCGCCCCACCACCGTGATGCTGCAATTTTCCTTGCGCCCGTCCCGATAACTCATGGTCATAGACACGGTTCCCGGCTGAACGCCGGTGACCACCACTTCATTACCCTCCTTCAGAAGCGCCCCTTTGGCAATACGACCCTGGCCTGCAATAAAAACCTGGAGCGCCCCCTGCACATTCAGCGTACGCTGCTCTCCCACAAATAGTTCCAGCCAATCATTTTCCGCCATCGCAAAGACCGGCAACAATAAAAGAAACCAAAACATCTTATTCCACCTTTCCCCAAATGCCGGCTATCCGGCTTCCATTGTCGCTTTGTACTTCGGCCTGAAGATAAATGAAACGAGGTCCGGATGAATCATCCTGCACCCTGACCGGAAAGTCCGTGTAACCGGTCAGCACATCCGGCAAAATAATCTCTGTCTCGCCTAACAGGGTGCCCCCCCCTGTTAACACGAGGGTGATTCGACTGCCCCTGCAGAGTGGCCGTCCCAGATCATCAGCCACCTGCAAAACCAGCGGAGTACCGCCCCCTCGCGCCAATAAAAATGTGTCGGACGGCACTTGAGGATGGTCAAAGGATATTCGAGGTTCGCCGGTCAGGACCATTTCCGCCTCTGCATAAAGGCCATTTCCGGAATCCCCTCGTGTCTCTGCAACCAAAGTAACCCGTCGATCCGCAGACACCGCCTCGGTAACACGATACAGCGCTTCAACCATCCCGAGTGAATCACTTAACCCACCGGAGGTGATCCCGCCGCCGTTGCAGCTGAAATAGACCATAACCGGCGAAGCGGGATTGTGCGCTTTGTCAAAAAGAAAAGCAAGTACAGGCAGGGATGCGCCCATTCTAAAAGGCAGATTAATCCGTTCCGGCTGAAGGGTAAAGTTTTCCTGGACCGGCAGTCCGCCCATCACCAGAATCCGGACCGCTTTCGAAACAGCCAACGGCTGAAGGGAAACATCCAGACAATTTGCAGTCACCGCACAAATACCGCTTCGGCTGCCGCTGGAAAGACAACAGACCACGCGTCCCTCGCGAGCCGTATCAAACGGCGTTTGCAAAACAGCCACGGAATCCTGGCTCTGTTTGACGAATTGGACCAAAAGCGATGACCGCACCCGCCGGCCGTTTTGGTCGTTTACGCTGAAAAAGAGACGTCCGTTCTCAGTTCCTCCGCCCCCCCGTATCGTAAGCGTTCCGTTCTCCACTTTGTCGAGTGAAATCGACGCCGGCGCCAGATCAGACAATGAATCAATCGGGATCTCCGTAATAGTCGCAACCGTGTCTCCCGAATCTTCTGTTGATTCAGTTATGTCAGGCGCAAAAAAGGTCGGGCAACCGCATAAAAAAAGCGAAAATAAGATAAGAAATAGTAGAAGAAAATTATTCATACACCACCTTTGCACGGACATTTTTGGTTTCGTTTATGGCATTCTTTTTGGCATGGAGAAAATTATCAAAATCAATTAGACTGGTTTCCGAACGACTCTCCACATCGTTTTCCGATCGCAGCACAAAGCGCAATTCCGTTGCTTTTTCCGCAAATGCCAGCAGTTCCGCCTGATCCGGCGTTACTTGGAGCGTCAGGGTGGCATAATCTCCGGCATATCGATCGTTTCCAACAGCTAAGACAATGAGATTTTGAAGCAAGGTGCGGGTAACGAGTCTTCTCTTTTCACCAGGTTGGTTGAACGTGGCCAAGACATCCAACCTATGCCCCGGTTGAAGCATGGTCTCCATGCCCGTAACCTTGTCCACAGAGAGGGTCATGGCCCGCATTCCGACCTTGATACGGCTCGCCAGGGAATAGCCCGCATTGCCGATATCAATATAATTCCAAAGGATGATTTGTCCTGCTTCGAGCGGTAACAAACATTTTCGTCCCAATAGAACGGCCTGTTCCTTTTTGGCCACCGCCCCCTTGGGAGCAAAGGCAACAGGCACTTCGATGATTTGGAGATGTTTATCACCCAGAACTTGCTGAGCAGCCACCGATTTTGCAGCAGCCACCAGAAAAAGACGGTCCTGGAGAATTTTATCGCGTTCGATATTATGGAGATAGAGTAGAATGGCCCCGAATAATCCGCTGGCCAATGAGATGACCATGAGCACGCTTTTTTTCTTGAACACGCTTGACTCCTCCCTTAGTCCATGATTTTATAGGATAAGCCGAGACGGTGTCCGCTATCCCACGCCAAGTCCGGATAACTGTTAAACGCATAAGTCAGGGCAAACCCTTCTGCAGAAAATGTCGCCCCAAAACAATACACCCCGCGATGATCAGCAGACCATTCCCCCAGTCCCGCGCGCAGCATCACTGGCATGATGGGCCGCACCTCTGCACCCAGATAAAAGACCGGAACGGTCCGGGAAAAGGTCGTCTTTTTTATTTCTGCATACAGGGCGGTTCTCTTTTCCCAGAAAAAACGGCTTAACCCGACTCTTAACGACTGGGGCAATGTCTCCTCATGGACGTTCATGGGC
>MGVN01000134.1:7271-7355 GCA_001800515.1 Elusimicrobia bacterium RIFOXYB2_FULL_49_7
AATGAAAAAAGAAGGTCCGCCTGAACCGGTCTTCTGCTCCCTTCACCTGTCCGCTGATTCTGATAATGAAGTCGGACCGCAGAA
>MGVN01000134.1:7374-13646 GCA_001800515.1 Elusimicrobia bacterium RIFOXYB2_FULL_49_7
GGCGTCCCACCTGTACGCTCACCCGGTTTTCCCGAAAAGCAGTGGTCCCGATAACATGATAGGCCAGCGTATCTGCAGCAGTTACAGAATCCAGGTCCGTCATTTCAATATCACGCGCATCCAGTTCCGCCCATGCCAACCGCAATACCCAACGTCCGATATCTTTTCCGGCACTTACGCCGACTAAATCATCGCCAAAAGGAAGCGTTGCCCGCATGCAAGAAAAGAGAAAGTAGCGACCTTCCGGCAACCCCCAAGTGGACACACCCTCCTCCGCACCCGGCAGACGCGGGACAATCGCGACATGGCCCATGCCAACACTTCGGACGTCCTGAGGAAAAAGGTCGAAAAGCGTTTCGGTTCCGCTCCACTCCGCCGGCAGGGATGAGAAAAACAGAAAGACGGCGGAGCAGAGCAGTTTCACGAAAGCAGCATATTGTCAATTAGCCGAGTTCGACCCAGCCGGATCGCTCCGGCAATCAGAACTCCGGCTTGAAGCACAGAAGCGGGTTGCAAGGTGCCCCCCTCCACGGCTTCAAGGTAATCGATATCAGCCAGTATTTGGGAACGGGCTGCATTTAAAACGGAAACAGCGTCGGTTTCACCCGCCTCGACCGTACGGCGGATATGACACAACGCCTGATACAGAGAAGGGGCTTTGCGCCGCTCCTCGGAAGAGAGATAGATATTGCGACTGCTAAGCGCCAGGCCGTCCGCTTCCCGTATAATGGGTACCACCCTCAAACGGACCGGCAGATCAAAGTCTGCGATCATTTTCTTCAGAATAGCCACTTGTTGAGCATCTTTCTGACCGAAAAAAGCCGAATGAGGAACCACCAGATTGAATAATTTCAACACCACTGTGGCCACACCGCGGAAGTGGTTCGGCCGGAAACGGCCGCAGAGGGCATTCTGCATGGGACCCGGATCAACCATGACGCAATCCTCTTTATCATACAAAGTTTCCGGGGTAAACAGGACATCAACCCCTTCTTTTTCTAAAAGCGCCGCATCCCGCGCCAGGTCCCGTGGATAGCTTGAAAAATCCTCCTGCGGTCCGAATTGAGTGGGGTTAACATAAATACTGACCGCCACGCTTCCCTGATCAGCTTTGGCCGCACGAACCAGGGCAAGATGGCCGTCATGAAGATAGCCCATGGTAGGCACAAAGGCGATGGTATGGCCAATAGAACGTTCTGAGAGTGACCATGCTCTCATTTCTGCTTTTGTTTTTATAATTTTCATGCTATAAAAATAGGTCCCTCTTTATGAGCATGTCAAAAGCTTTGTCTGCGCCGAATCCCGCGCATAGCGGGCCGTCATTTTACCGATCAATTGCTGGAATTCTTCGACCCATTCCGCAGGCGCCATTAGCTGCAAGGCATCGCCTTGGGAAAGCAGCCATTTAAACAGATCTTCTTTTCCGCTCATCTGTAGCGTAATGGTCAGCGTCCCATCCCGTGAAAAGGTGAATTGTTGCGACGGATGAAGGATTTTGTCCTTCATCCGTCGTTTATGTTCCGGAAAGACTTTGATGCAAACCGTGGTCAGTGGACCACTGTGAATACCGAAATGGTTGTTCAGAAAATCTGTTTCATCAAGATGAGAGGACCGCTCAAATCCGGAGCCGGTTTCATTGACATGATTGATTCTTTCCACGGCAAAGGTACGCGATTCCTGGTGCTTTTCGCTGAACGCCACCAAATAGACCGCATTGCTATAAAAGAGAAGCAAATAAGGATGGACACAAAAGTAGTCTGCCGTTCCTTTCCGAAGGGAAAAATATTGAATACGGACAACACGCCTGAAAATAATGGCATCATTGAGCCGTCGGATGGCATCATGGTGGCCGCTGTAATCACGGATGGGACCGGTTTTGACCAGAACCGCCCGGCTGAGCCGCTCAGCCATATCGGGTCCGAAAAAGGGTTCCATTTTTGCCAAGGCACTTTCCGCGGCCTTTTCAAAATGAGTTCCCTTGAGAAAGGCATAAACCTGGCGGGTAGCATAAAGGGCGGAAAGCTCTTCGTTCGTGAATTCCGGGGCCACGCAAAACGGAGCTTCCGGAGCAAAGTGACGCACACGTGCACGACCCACAACACAGGATGTTTCGGAAAAAGAGTAACCCATGTCCCGAAGCGTAGCCATATCCCGTTGGATGGTGCGGATATCCGTGCCAAAGCGTTCGGATAAATCATAAAGGGTCAGGTTTTTTCTGGTGTCGCCCAGAAGGCGAATGAGTTCAAAGAGACGGCCGCTTTTAGTGAGTTCTCTTGATTGTCCGGGTCTTTTCGCCATCTTGCTGGGTCCTGTGGTATTCCCGTTTCAGCCAAAGATGGCGGATGCGGCGGTCCATGAATTCGTACAAGGTACCTGCCAGCACAAAGCCCAGAACAAAATGAAACCAATGTATGAAGAATATCCAAAAAATAAAGAGCAGCGCAAGCAAGCCGTAAAAACACCAGGTGCGCTGCTCACGGATGGATTTGATCTGCTTACGATAACCCTCGTCCAAATGGTGGTAGGTATGACGTTCCAGCTTAGGCGGTCCGTTATCCTGCTTTTCATATACATAAATGTCGCGCGTTTCATCCGTCTCTTTGGTAATGGGATATAGCAGGGAAAAAAGACCGAGACGTGTGTCGTTAATCGTAAGACCCGGTTTAGGATTATTAAAAGCCATGATGTCATAAAAATAATCAATTACCTTCCTATGAAATAAAGGTCTTTTTTATATTTGAGAATGTGTACGACCCGCTTTCCCTTACTTTTATCCTGGGCTATGCGGAAACTCATTACCGTTTCCCCTTTTGCCCGTCCTTGCTCTTTCGCCGGGTTCCGGAAATCTATTTTGACGCCCCGCATCGTTTGAACCCCTCCTCTCCGCTCCCCTTTGTATTGGTCGTCAAGGATGCAGACCGGTTTCCACTCATGATCTCGCGCATTACCGCAGCCGTGGCCTTCATGGATACACGACGCATCTTCACTCGGGAATTCACTTTTTCTGACCCCGAAATTCGCGTTCCTCTTTTTACCCGTCTTTTTCATCTTCCCCTGCCGGAAAACTATCAGGGCGAGATTCAACTGAACATCAAATTGGAAGGGACTTGCCGCAAACGGCCACTTTTGGTGCTGAACGACAACCTTCCCTTTGGAGCCCACTTCTCCTTTCCTGTTCATGTGGCCGATAAACCGCTTCCAGCGCTGCCCGGGTATTACTACGGCGAACCCCATTGCCACAGCAGCTACACCTGCGATGAGGTGGAATTCGGTGCACCACTGGAAGTGATAGGAGAAATGGCCGCTGCCATAGGACTTTCCTGGGTCTTTGTCACGGACCATAGCTATGATCTGGATGCCAAAAATCCTTTCGGCTCCGGTCAAAATAGCTTTCACGACATGCGTGAAGCCGCCACTCGACATTCCCGCGCCGCCTGCTGCCTTGTCCCAGGCGAAGAAATCAGCGTTCAAAATAAAATGAATAAGACGGTTCATCTGGTGCAAATCAATTCACCGGAATTCATCGAAGGATATGGAGACAGCGGCCGGGAAAGGCTTCGCGCCTGTACCCACACCCTCGCCCAGGTAGCGGAAAAGAACACGGAAAAAGAAGGGACGTTTCTCTTTGCCGCTCATCCCGGCGATATTCCCGGGTTTCTTCAGAATCTGCTATTAAATCGGGGGCATTGGACGCATACCGATTTTCAAGCGGGTATATCAGCCTCCCAATTCTGGAACGGCAAACGGGACCGCTCGTTCTATCGCGGCAGAGCGCAATGGATTCAACTGCTTTTATCCGGCAAAAAGATAGCCCCTCTGGGTGGAAACGACGCTCACGGTGATTTCAGCCGCGTTCGAAAAATCGCCCTGCCCTTTTTCTCGATACAAGAGGAAAAAAACGTGGGCTTCGGACGGGTCCGGACCGCTCTTCAAACCGAGACGCTCAGTCCGGAAAAGATAGTGGAAGCGGTTCGCGCCTGCCGTACCGTGGTCACCAATGGTCCATTTATCACCTTTTCCATTCATACCCCTCGCGGGGTCGCCGGATTGGGAGAAACAGCGGTTGGAACGACCCTGACCCTTCACCTTGAAGCGCTCTCCACAGAAGAGTTCGGCCCATTAAAACAGGTCACGCTTTATCAAGGCACCTTGCACGAAAAAGAAAACAAAATCGCAGAGTGGGCCGTTCTCCCCTCCTCTCCCTTCCGTTTTACGGCGGTTCATCCGGTCATACTGCTTTTTCCGGCCTATTTCCGGGTGGAAGTATCTTCCAAACGATCGAATGATGTATTTTTTGGTTTATCCAGCCCTATCTGGGCCGAAACGGCTTAAATCGTCCAAAAGGAGTCTGCTCATGTTCCAACAACATAACCCGTCCAATCAGGGAAAGAATGAAATTCAGATTGAATTCGATGAACAGACCGCCAAAGGTGTTTACTGTAATTTTTTCATTGCCGCCCATTCTCCGACCGAATTCGTACTCGACTTCGCTCAAATCATGCCCGGCATGACCAAGGCCAAGGTTAATTCCCGTATTATTCTGGCGCCTCACTACGCCAAAGTGCTCTATGCCACACTCCAGAATAATCTGTCCAAATACGAAAAGGATTATGGCGAAATAAAAGTTCCCCAGAAATCCATTGGCGATGATTTTAACTTCAAGATGTAAGGTATTGTCTCATGATTCGCGGGATTGGTACGGACATTATTGATGTGAAACGAATTCGGGCCAGCATTCTCAGAAGCCCTGCTTTTCAGAAACGGGTTTTTTCAGATAATGAAATTACTTATTGCGATGAAGCCAAAGGACGGATGCGCTTCGAACGCTACGCAGGCCGCTTTGCAGCCAAAGAAGCCTTTCTAAAAGCATGCGGGACCGGATTGTCCGGCCCCTTTCGATTCAATGAAATCACGGTGACCCATACCCCGCTCAAACAACCGGAAATCACGCTCATGGGTCAGACCGCTGTTACGTTTCAACAAACCCTCGGCGGAAAAATGTTCCTCTCTCTTTCTCACCTTCCCCAGTACGCCATAGCAACCGTGCTCATTGAAAAATAACGCTCTCCCCTGTTAATCCTTCTTCGCGGCAATAAGATAAAAAACCGGGATCACGAAAAGTGTCAACAAACCCGATATTAAAACACCGCCAATAGCGGTAATGGCAAAGGGACCCTGGATGGAGGTGGTCTGAAGAGCCGCCGGAATACTGGAAGCCACAATGGCCAGATTCATCATGAGAATGGCATTGAACTTCTCCGCACAGGCAGCCTGAATGGATTCCGATAAAGAGGCCCCCTCGCGCCGTTTCTGGACCGCATAATCAATCAGTAAAATGGCACCGTTCACCACCACACCGATGAGCATGATAAGAGACATAAGCGATATCATAGAAATGGTAGAACCGGTCAGAAAGAGAGCCCACAAGACACCTATCAACCCAAGCGGAATGGTCATCATGATGAAAACCGGCAAAAGCAGGGATTCCAAAATGGCAGCTAAGACCATATAGGTCAGAAGGATCGCAAGAAAAACTGCACCCCCGAGAGCGGCAAAGGAATCTTTCATCATCTCCTGCTGACCGCCGTAATAAATTCGGTATCCCGGTTTCACCGAAATCCGATCCGTCAGTTTCTGGAGTTCGGCCGCCTTGGAACCCACAGCCCCCTGGACTACGTTTGCCGAGACAATGACCTGACGCTGACGGTTCTTTCGATTAATATTAGCCGCACCGCCTTCATAAACGACCTTGCAGAGCGCCTTCAGGGGAACAATGCCCTTAGCGGTCGGAATGGTCAGATTTTCAATATCATCCACTGTGCGTCGATCCGATTCCCGATATTGCACACGAATGGTGTATTCGTCGTTCGCCTCACGATAAACCGCGGCTTCATTGCCGGACAGGGCATTCCGGAGATGAAGCCCGAGGCCCCCCACGGTCATCCCATAGATATCCAAACGCTCCCTATCGGGAATGAATTTGATCTCCGGCTTGGCTTCCTTCCAGGAACTCTGAATGTCGGCCAATCCGACAACCGAACGAGCCTTGGCCTTGACGGAATCGGTCAACGCCAGAATCTCATCCATTTCCTCACCCGTGATTTCAGCCTGAATATCCGCATTGGCGCCGCCGCCCCGCATACTCGCCGCTTCCTTGACAACCAGTTTCGCGTCCGGAATATCGGCCAACAACGGGCGAATGACGGATTCTATCTCTTTGGTGGACCGTGACCGCTCCTTGACATCCTTGAGATTGATGACCAGAGCGCCGT
>MGVN01000135.1 GCA_001800515.1 Elusimicrobia bacterium RIFOXYB2_FULL_49_7
TTAACCGGCATAGACTCTAAGCATCAGCATCGGAAGGTCATCTTCGCAGATTTTTTCCGAATAAGGCTTGTTGTTTTTATTCGTGAATAGTTATATTTACAATCCGTTTTATAACAAAAGGATAGGATATGTATTCCATTGTCGACATTGCAGGATTCCAGTACAAGGTTTCACCCGGAGACATCGTACAGGTTCCCACGCTTTCCGCTGAGGCTGAGAAAGAAGTTCAGTTTGACAAGGTGCTTCTTTTCTCGGATGGAAAAGAGACCTCCATCGGTCGTCCCTATGTCAGTGGCGCCAGTGTCAAGGCCAAGGTGTCCGCTCATGGCAAATACGATAAGGTCATCATTTTCAAGAAACGGCGTCGGGAAACCTACCAGAAAAAGACGGGACACCGCCAGAAATATACGGCATTGTTCATCACTGAAATTGCATGCGGCGGTAAAAAAGAGGTTTTCAAACCCAGGCCCAAGAAAGAAAAAGCCCAACCCACAGTTGCGGATAAAGCTGCCGTTGTCAAATAAAGGAAAAAGGGACACGATATGGCACATAAAAAAGGTTTAGGTTCCACGCGAAACGGTCGTGACAGTAATCCTCAGTATTTGGGGGTTAAATGTTTCGGCGGTGAAAAGGTAACAGCAGGTTCCATTATCATCCGTCAGCGCGGTACGCGCATTCATCCGGGTACCAATGTCGGTCTTGGAAAAGACGATTCTCTCTTTGCCCGTATCGACGGAGTTGTCCGCTTTGAACGTAAAGATAAAAAGCGTAAAAAAGTCTCTGTTGTTACTGTATAAAAACGCGAATTCTATTGTGAGCTGACAGGCCGGACTCAACGATACAGGGTTTCGGCCTTTTTTTATCGGTACGGATATTTTACCGGAAAATGAGAAAAGTACTTTGGGCGCCTTGGCGGGCGGAATATATACGTTCCTTTGACGAAAAACCGGCCGCGGGATGTATTTTCTGTACCTATCCAAAACAGAAAAAAGATAAATCCAATCTGATTTTAGCCAGAAAAAAGGGCGTTTTTGTCATCATGAACCGGTTTCCCTACAACAATGGTCATTTAATGGTGGTGCCCTATCGGCACACAGGAGATCCGTGTCGGTTAAGCACTATAGAAAACAAAGAATTATGGGAAACGGTTTTGCAGTGCAAGACCATCCTGGGACGGCTTTTTAAGCCTGCGGGATTCAATATCGGGATGAATCTCGGCCGTTGTGCCGGTGCCGGTATCGATAAGCATTGCCATCTTCACATCGTTCCTCGCTGGAACGGCGATACCAATTTCATGCCGCTATTTGGTGAAGTAAAGGTAGTGTCCGAAAGTCTGCTGAGTACCTACCGGAAATTATTGCCGTTCTTTAAAGAAAGACTATAGCCGGTATCCGTATTTTTTAAATATCTCCCCTGCATTCTTGGAAAATAGATATTCCAGAAATCGTTTTGACGCCTCCGGGTGTTGTTCCGCTCCGTATTTGAGTTGCACGACCCCTTGGCGGATGGGGGTATAAAGCGTGGAATCTACTTCCACCCAATGGCCCTTTCCCTGCATGGGGCCGGATAAAACAATGGATTTTGCGTTGAATCCGATATCCGCGTTTCCGGAAACGATGTATTGTGCTGTTTGCGTGATATTGTCGCCGAAGATTAGTTTGGTTTTTAAAACCTCGTAAAGACCTTCTTTCTGCAAAGCGGTTACTGCTGCTTTACCGTAAGGGGCGAGTTTGGGATCCGGGAGCGCTATTTTTTTGAAACGGGGATTCTTTAGAACCGCCATACCTTCGGACAAATCGGCATCCTGAAGGGTCCAGAGTACCAAAAGACCATAGGTGAAAATCCGGGGAGCCCCGTTTGTTAAACCGTTGGTATAGAGACTTTCCGGTTCGGCGGTGCTGGCTGCCACGAAAATATCAAACGGGGCGCCGCTTTTGATTTGAGCGGCGAGTTTGCCGGTGGAGCCGTAGACGGTTTTGACCCCCCATTGTGTTTCCTGTGTAAAGTTATTTTTCACTTCCTCCAGGGCGAATTGGAGATTAGAGGCTGCTGCTACGGTAATCTCTTCGGCAGTGGAAAGGGAGAGCATCAGTGCCAAACATAAGAAAATGATCATAGAGGCCTCCTGTTTTCTGTTTTAAGAATATTGTCGGGCGTATCGTCGCCGATGAGACGCCCTTTATCCAGCCAGAGGACGCGACTCGACAGCCGCCGGATTTCCGCTGGATCGTGGCTGACCAAGAGGGTGGTTATCGGAAAACGATCATGTAATTCGGCGATTTTATCCTGGAGATGGTATCGCATCTCTCTGTCAAGGGCGGAGAGAGGCTCATCCAGCAGCAACATGCGCGGTTGTGCGGCCAGGGCGCGTGCAAGCGCGACCCGCTGCTTTTGCCCTCCGGACAATTGATGCGGATAACGTTTGGACCATTCCCGAAGCTGGATCCAATCCAGCAGTTCATCGACCCGCTCTGAGTGCGAGCGGTTCCCTGCCGCAAACTCCAGGTTTTGGCGAATCGTCATGGTGGGAAAGAGGGCGTAGTCTTGGAAGACCAGTCCCGCGCGCCGTGCTTGAGGAGGCAGAGAGATTTTATTGTCCGAATCAAACCAGATTTCCCCTTCCAGGGTTCGGATGGTGCCTTGCTCCGGGTCGGATAATCCGGCAATCAGGCGCAAGAGGGTCGTTTTTCCGGCACCCGACCGTCCGTATAAGGTGACGAATTCTCCCTTTTGCAGTGAAAAGGCGCATTCCAGGACCATATCTCCTTCCGCGCCGCGCATCATTTTTTTTATGGCAAGATTCAGCATGGTTAAAATGTCCGGGAACGACGGTTAATCAGGAACATCAGGTAAAGCAGAAGAAAGGAGACGATTAAAAGTATGGCTGAATAAAAATGGGCGGCCCGATAATTGAAGGACTCTACTTCGTCATAAACCGCAATGGAGGCCACACGGGTAATCCCTTCAATCTTTCCGCCGATCATGAGGACCAAGCCGAATTCGCCGATCGTATGGGCAAAGGTCATCATCAATGCCGATAAAAGGGACGGCCGGATAGCCGGCAGGAGAACGCGCAGAAGCGTGGCGGTACGGGAGCGGCCCAGAACATAGGCGGCTTCCAAGAGAGAGGGGGGCAGGCTTTCCAGACCGGCCATCATGGGATTAAGCATAAAGGGCAAGCTGAACAGCATGGAGCCCAAGACCAGTCCGGCAAAGGAAAAGGCGAAACGGATGTGGAAATAGTCCTCGAGAAAACAACCTATCGTGCCGGTTGGGCTGAAAAGAAGAAGCAGATAAAATCCGAGGACAATAGGTGGCAGAACCAAGGGCAGATTAACCATGATTCGGCAGGGGAGGCGCAAAAAGGAGCGGCCATGGACCAGCCAGTAAGCCAAGGGAACTCCGCAAATGAAAAGTAGTAGGGTGGTCCAAAGACCCAGCTTCAGTGTCAGGATAAGGGGAGTCAGGGAGGGCCAGGGCATGGAAGACGCTATATTCATATATATATAACGATAATTATTTATTTCACCGGGATCAAGAAAAGGATGATAGACGGAGCGAAATAGTATATTTAGAGTCAGATAATGGACTCATCCAAGAAATGGCTTATGTGGGGGCTATTGCTGCCCACCTACTTCTTTGTTTTTTTTCACCGGACTTCCTTTGCGGTTCTGAAAACCTATTTGCCTGAGACATTCGGTGCCATGGATGGCGCTTTTATCGGCCTTTTTTCAAGCATGTATTTTTATACCTATGCCGCCATGCAGCTCCCCTCGGGTATCGTCAATGATACTATTGGGCCGCGGCGGATGGTTGCTTTTGGAAGTTTTCTGATGGGTGGGGCAACCCTTGGATTTGCCACCACGCATTCGCTGTCCATGGCCTTTTTTTTCCGGTTGCTCATCGGGTTTGGGGCCTCCTTTAATTTTGTCGCCCTATTGCGACTTCAGGCTAACTGGTTTACTCCAAAGGAATTTCCATTCTTGACCGGACTGACCATATTCCTCGGTAATATGGGTGCCTTGGCCGGAGTTGCACCTTTGGCTTGGGTTGCTCATCGAGTCTCCTGGCAGAACGCTTTCATCGGCATCGGTCTTTTTTGCATGCTTTTTTCGGGGGTCATCTATGGGATTGTTCGCGACAGGCCGGAGACTCGAAAAGAGGAAAAACGAGAGCCTTATTCCGTTGGTAGAGCGCTACGGACGATTATGGGAAGGTCCAATAATTATGCTACTTTGATCGGTTTTTCGTTTTCAAACGGTTGTTTTATCACTTTCTACGGACTATGGGCCGTCCCTTTCTTGATGGATACTTATCATATCGGCCGGGAATCCGCTTCGGGTTGGGTAACATTAATGGCTGTTGGGATGGTTATCGGTTGCCTTTGCAACGGGCCTGCTGTCCGGCTCTTTGGCAGTGAAAAACGGGCCTCGACCATTCTGCTTTCCCTGGCCGCGCTCATCTGGTTGGTGATTGGAATTACCCGACCGTCTTTGCCGTTGCTGGGCGGCCTTTTTATTCTACTTGGATTCTTTCTTGCCGGGCTGAACCTGATTTTTACCTTGGCCAAGGAAAGCAATGAGCCGGCGATTGCAGGTACGGCGATTGCCTTTACTAATACAGGTGCTTTCCTGGTGATGTCCCTGCTTCAACCCCTGCTGGGATGGTTGCTGGATACGCTCTCCGGCGGGCATATGCCTTCAGGAGGATATCCTTATAGCAGTTATCGTGTGATGCTTTTAACGCTGTTTCTGCTGCATTGTGTCGCGGTTGTCGCGGTTATGCAGGTTAATAAAGAAAAATTAATTCGGTAAGAACGAAAACGGAAAATCGGCGGGGAAGCGTGTACATCGAATCCCCGCCTGTTCTTATTTTAACTTCAGTTTAACGGTTCCTGCGGTAAAATCACTGACCGCCACTTCCAGGCCGCCCGTGGTCTTTTTCCCATCCATATAGTCGCAGAAGGCTTCTGAATTCCCCTTGAAAAGCACTTCCAGTTCCAATATCCCATTGCCAAAGGTACGCTGTGTTACTTTAATTACATTGGGCGAGACGTTTTGGATAAAGGCTTTAATATCCTTTAGTTTGGCGAAGCCGTCTATACCGGATACTGTTACTTTAAGGTCCATGCCGTTATTGACGATATTCTGCCAATAAGAGACAATCTTCTCAAAGAGTTCCCGGTCCATGATTTTGGCCCCTACGGCGATGAGCGCATTGGACATGGCCGTTTCCTCAGAGATATGCGGTTTTGCCGTGTGCGCATTCTTGGCGGCAATAATCTTACCGTTTTGGCAGTCAATGAGGGTAATATTGATGTCTGCCTGACCTGATTTCATGCCGGCCAACATGGGGTTGTCGGCACCGAGACTGGCCGTAGCTCGACCGACTAAGATGACCTCCGCACCGTTGTCGCGGCCCAGCTTGGCGGCTGCCACGGCATCTCCGGAAGCGGCTTTCGTAATATAGTCATCATCTTTGCCCATCATGGCTGCGATCTGAGCCGGGTCCACCAGATTGAATTCCTTTTGAGTCAGGAAGTCCATTACCGCCGTGGCCGCTGAGTTATAGGTAGGCTTGAATTCCCCTTTGCGCATTTCCTGAATGAGGACCATGACGCGCGGCTTGTCCATGGATTCCAGGAGAATTTTTAAGGCAGCCAGATCGGCCCGGATATCGGCCAGAGAGACCTCGGCTTTGATTTTAATATCCCAAAGATTATCCGGGGTTTTTTGTTTGCTGATGATTTCATATTTCTTGACTGAACCCATGGTCTTGGTCAGGATGACATCTTTCTGAATCATGAAATTTCTGGTTTCGGTCGCGGAAATCAGCATCACGCCGATTCCTTTTTCCACCGCATCCCGCTTGGCTTGGGTAACGGCATCCGGCTCGGTGGTGGAGATGCCCTGACCTTCCACTACTTTCACATCCGGTTGGCCGGACGGCGCTTGTGCGGACAGGAAACCAAATAGAGAGAACAGAATAACAATACTCGGTAGCTGTTTCAAACAAGGCCTCCTTTATTTCTTGAGTTCTTTGAGCGCGCGGATGGCGAGCAGTGCTTCAGTACCGGAAACCGTGTGTTCCGGTTCGAATTCACTGTTGATATTGGCATCCATGATATTCTTGTCCACCATGTTGCAGATGGCATTGTAATAGGGGGCGCTGGCATTGACATCCGGAAAACGGGAAGCGTTTCCGTCCAAATATTTTGTGGCCAGGGATTCCTCGCGCAGGATGGCAATCAGAATATCTTCAAGCATAAAAGCGTATTCACCGCGAGTGATGAGTTTGTCCGGCTGAAAGGTGTGATCCGGATAAGCTTCCAGACCGCGCACCTGCAGGTTGACGATATCCGTCACAAAGTTTTCAGCCCAATGGCCTGCGATATCGGTCATCTTTTCTATCTTGACCGTGGAATCCGCTTGTACGGTCCGGGCATCGGTCGGCGCTTTGAAACCGGTATCATAGTTTTTCGGCCGTTTCTTCTCGATCAGGCTGGCCGCATCCAATTCGCTCACAAAGAGGGCTGTGACATCGGCGCGAGAAATCTTTTCAATGAGGGCTATTTTCATGCCGATCTTGCTGCCCGGTGCCGCCCGTTCGATATCCTGCATGATTTTCCACTGTGCATCCGCTTCTTTGGTGAAATTCTGGTTCAAATCAAGCACTTTTTTGAATTGATCCGCCGCCTCCCGGAACTGATAAGCGTATTTCAGTGTCCATCCTTTACGATAGTAGGCTTCGCTGCACTTGGGATTCAGTTTCTCAATAACTTTGTCATAGGCTTCAATGGCATCTTCGACCCAGTCCTTGTCTTCGTCGGCCATATGTTGCAGGGTAATGATCATGCCTTTGGCAAGCCAGGCGGCCACCAGTTTTTTGTCCAGGTCCATGGCCTTGTCGAGATATTCCTCGGCCTTGTCAAACCGTTTCTCGCGTGCTTTCGGATCTTTTTCCGCGCGGCCCTTTTCACCTTCACAGAGAGCCAAACCGGCATAGCACGGGGCGTATTTAAAATCAAGGGTGCGGGCCAACTCGAATTCCTTTTCCGCACGAGTGAAATCGCCG
>MGVN01000136.1:0-5677 GCA_001800515.1 Elusimicrobia bacterium RIFOXYB2_FULL_49_7
CTTGCCGCATTACCGGCATCATAACCGGCTATTGTTAATAATTTCGTGTTTGCGGCAACAAAATATGATTTTGATTTATCCGCATTAGTGCTGATAAATTTAAGCACGGTAACATTGGAGTGGCCGCCGATGTAGGTGCGCAGCCGCAGGTCTGCCGTCGCATTTCCCCTGTCAGCCGCATTCATCCATCCCGCCACGGTGGCGGCTTCGCCGGTATTTAATCCGGCGTCGGTCAACGACAGCATACGGGTAGTTGATTGCGTGCTTACGCCATAGAATTTGCCCACAATCTGCATGGATGCCCTGCTAAGAGACAGCGGCCCGCCGTTACTAAGATTGAAGCGTCCCGTAACCACCTCGGTAACTATTGCCATTGACGTTGCCCGTACAGCCGACCTGGTTATGGCGGCGGAATCCCCGCCGAAATCCTGCGTTTCGCTGAATAATCCTATAAGCGACCAGAATTTATCTATGGCATCAATTATAAGGTTTATCCCGCTCATGCTGCCCAGGAAGCTGACAACGCTGTCAATAGTCGCAGCGCTGATGGAAACCAGGCTTTCTGCACTTATACCCAGCGTCGTAGCTATACCCTTGTTCCCGGCAAGATAATCGTTTAGCTTACCCCGGACGTCGCGGGCAATGTTTTCAATGTCGCCGGCTTTATATTCCTTGCCGTCTTTCCATATAGAGCCTGCATAAACTACATCGGTTATTTCACCGGCTGAATTATAAACGTACGAGGTTGCATAACGGTCATATCTTAATACTTTTCCGTCCTCGCTAATCGTGCCGGTTCTTGTTACGGATTTTTGTTTCCCGTCTACATATACGTAGTCTTCGTAGTAATTATTGTCGGTTACCGTGCCGTTTGTTACTACCTGTCCGGTATATGTAGCCCGGCTGATAACATCGCCGTTGTATTGATAGCTTGTCTTTGAGTCCCTGTAAACAACCGTATCGGTGTTATTGACGGTAATCGTCCCGTTCGTGGTTTTGCTTACCATCACTTTATTATCATCGTACGCGTAATCGTTGCGATAGTTATTGTAACTGCGTATGGTTTCCTGGCGGGTCTTGTTGTCAATCTCCGTAACGACGCCGTTTTCAATGGTGCGCCGCACGGTACCGTCGGCAAAGTATATCGTCCTTGTCGTGGAATTTTGATATTTGGTGGTAACGGAAGACTGTCCCGATACTTTAGTTATAGTCCCGTTTAATATAGAGGGATTCATCGCCCCGTTATCTTTATTGTATTGCAACGCCTCGCTGTAGTTGTACAGCGTCTGCGTCCGCTTATCGTCGTGAGCGACTTCCTCGATTTCGCCCGCGTACGTTTTTGTAACAAGGGTTCCATAGCTGTCATAGGTATACCCGGTAGCATAGTTCTTGTATATCGTAGCTGACGTCTTGCCGGCGGCTATGTCATGAACCTGCATCCCGCCTCTTCTTACGACAGCCGTCAGCTGCTTGCTGGTGTTGTAGCTGTACGTTTCCCTGTAATCGTTGATTGTTTTTATGCCATTTTCAGTAATCGAACCGCCGTATTCCACGACGCTGACGGTACCGTCGGAATTATACGTGTTCTTAATCGTATGATTATTAAATTGCTTGACGACCTCGCCGCTTTCGCCGGTAACCACGCCGCTTGTAGTAACCGACTTAAGCTTGCCATCGCCGTAATATTCGTTCGCCTCGGCATAGTTGTTTACCTGCACCTCGCCGTTCTCGGTAATTTTCCCGGAATAGCGCTTCTCCGTTAACTTACCGTCGGAATCATAAACCGATTCCACCGAATACGCATTGTATACCCTGGTAATCTCCCTGCCGTCATTGAATCTGGTTATGGTAGCGCCGTTATTTATAACGCTCTTCGTATTTTGGCCGGCGTTGGAAACGTATGTCTCTCTATAACCTATATATTCCGTTTCATCGCCGTTCTCGGTAAGCTTGCCTGAGTAGGCCTTCGCCGTTACTTCACCGGCATCGTTATAGGTGAATGTTATGGTGTAATTATAAATTGTGTAATCTTTCCGTGCGCCCGCCTCATTCGTTATTGTCCCACTGTATCGCGTGGACAAATGCCCGCCTGCCGTATCATAGGCATAAAGTTCGCGGTATGCCTTATACTCCGTTATCACGCCTCTGCCATCCGTAATCGTTCCGTTGGTGGTAAGCGTCATCAGTTTACCGTCGGCGAAATATTCATGCCTTTCGGAATAATTATTTATGGATACCTTGTCGTTCTCCGTTGCTTTGCCGGCGTATTGCCTTTCTACTAATTTTCCTTCGGAATCGTATACTGATGTTACGGCATAATGCTCGTAGCTCTTCGTATTTGTGGTGCCGTCTCCGGAACGCGTTATTGTGGTGCCGTGGTAGATAACGCTTTTAATGTTTTGAGCCGGATCGGAAACATATCTCTCCCTATAGCCCACGTACTCGGTTTCAACTCCGTTCTCGGTAAGTTTGCCAGAGTACGCTTTCCCCGCAAGTTCACCCGCGGCGTTGTAGGTAAAAGTTATGGTGTAATCGTATATTGAATCGGACCGGCTGCCGTCCGCTTCTTTCGTTATCGTTCCGCTGTATTGAGTGGATACATGGTTACCGTCGGCATCGTATGCATAATGCTCGGAGTATTCATTATATTCGGTAACCTGCGCGCCTTCCGTTATCTTGCCGGTCAGGGATTTATCCAGCAGGTTGCCTTCCTCGCCGTAGCTGTACGCGGTTTTGTAGTCGTCGTATTTTGTCAATACTGTTTTGTCGGCGGATACCGTGGTAATATCCCCGTTATCGGTTACCGACTCAAGCCTTCCCCAGGCATCGTATAAAAGATCTTCATGATAGTTATACGTTGCCTTGCCGCCGTCCCCGGTAACATCGCCGCTGAAGGTTTTCCGGGTAACCATGCCCTTTGCATTATACGTGTATGCCGTAGTAAATCCGTCGTACTGTTTTACAATACCGCCATCCGCCGGCGTCGTTATAGTTCCGTTCGCAACCGTCGCCGTCAACCTGCCGGAGTCGTCGTAGGCGTAACTTTCGCCGTACGCATGGGCCTTTTGCACCGTTCCCTCGGTGATAATTCCGGAAAAGCTTGTCTGATGCAGGCTGCCGTTGCCGTTATACGCATAATTTTTCGCATAATTACCATACACAATGTTACCGGAGTCGTCGGACGATGAGGTGACTGACCCGTTCGTAGTCTCCGAAATCAGCCTGCCGGCCGCATCATAAGCGAACGCTTCGTGATAGCTCTGCGTCAGTGTATCGTTATTCTGCACGATGGTTCCCGAATACACCTTACCGGAGACCCTGCCGTATTCGTCATAAGACTGGGTTATCGTGTAAGCATTGAACCGCCTGGCGGTAACGATGCCCGTAGTGGTATCCGTAGTGTTCGCATTGCCGCTGCGAACCGTGCTTTGCAACCTGCCCTGAGCATTGTAGCCGTACTGCTCGCTGTAATTGTTGTTCGTCAAAGCGCCGTCTTCCGTTATGGAACCGGCATATATTTTCTTTGCCACCCTGCCCGAAGCGTCGTATTCAAGAACGGTGGATGAATTATTGTATTCGACGGTTTTCGCGCCTTTTACCGTGCCGTTTAAAACTATTGACCGCAGGCTGCCGCTGTTTTCATAATAGGTGCGTATTTCGTTATAGTTGTTTATCGAGAGATCACCGTTAACGGTAACAGATCCGGTATGCCTGACGCGCGACACGTTACCCATGGCGTTATAATAGTACTGGGAAGCGTAATTATCATAAGTTGTTACGTCTTTGCCGGTTATGCTCCCGTTCAACACGGTGGAACGCAGGCTGCCGTTGCTGTAATAGTCGCGCTTTTCGTCGTAACTATTGTCTATGATTTCGCCATTTTTAGTTACCACGCCGTCATAGGTAAGCTGCTCAATCCTTCCGGACGAATCGTAGCTGTAAGCGGTCGTGTTATTATCGAATACGACAACGTCTTTACCGTTTATGGAACCGTTCTTGGACGATGATACTAATTTATCGTCGTCGTATTTAAAATCCTCGTGGTAGTCATATATCGTTAACGCGCCGTTTTCGGTTACATTGCCCGAATAGCTTATCCTGGTGGCATTCCCGTCGGAATTATAGTTATAATGAAGCGAATAATTAGCGTATTTTCTTAAGATTTCTTCGCCCCCGCCCGCCAGTTCGGTTTCCCCGCCGGTGATAGTAACCCTCGCCAGTTTACCTTCATTTGTCATCACCGTTTGTTCATTTTTTGCGGACCGGGTGAAAAGCACATGGTTTTCAACAAAAGTACCGTTGGATATGGACGTCTGGGTAGTCGTTTCGCTTTGGCTGTTGGATTGATAGGTGTAGTTCTTGACGCCGTTGCAGTTAGTCTCTATGCCGTTTATAACTACCGAACCGCTCACCGTTTCCCTGACAAGCACTTCCTGGTTGAAATCCTCGTCATGCTTGTACTGCGAGATGAGGCTGTAATTTTTATATTCCACCGCATTACCTGCGATGACAACCGTCCCGTTTGTTATAGAATTGTTTTTACCGGAAATCGTTTGCGAATAATTTTCATAGCTGACAATTTCACCGTTGTCGTTCAACGCCTTGCCGTTGGCAATCGTAGTAACCGTATCCGTACCGCTACCGCGGGTAACCACGGACATTTTCAGCCCGTTCCCGAAATGAGTGTTTACCGAGTATGAAGCGCTGTCGTCCGGGTCCCTGGTTACCGTCATCAGGTTACCCGCCGTGTCATAATACGCATAAGAGGTAATCGCACCGTCCGAATCTCTTAAAACGTTTATTGCGTCAACTTCCTTATTATCGACAAAACCCGTTATTTTAGTAGTCTGGCTGCCGTGGGCTTTATACATGCCTTCAACGTCATTTATAATGACACGCCCGCTGCCATAAGTGCCTATCTGATCCCCTGAACCGTTAAATATTTTTCCGGCGTAACATGTTCCCATCACTTCGCCGTCGCCAGCGTGAATTGTGCCAAGGGCGCTACCTGAATAGGCAAGTATCTCACCGTTTAATTCGATAGTACCCTGAGCAAACCCGTTATCGGTAACGATCATGCCGTCCCATTTGCTTACGAACTCGTTTTCCGATATCGTCCGTTTTGTACCCTCTTCGGTTACATACGTAACGTTATTGTCCTTTATGCCTGTAACAACCACCTGCTTGCCGTCAAGTGTTACGGCCGCTGAACGATTATCCACCGCCTTATCCAGATCTTCCTTGTTACCGAACGATATTTCAAGCCCGTACTTATTCTGTACGTATTCCGTGCTTGCGGTTCGCACGTCAATGCTATCCTGGGTTATTGTACCCGTAAGTATGCCGGATAACAGTATTTCGGGAACGAGCCCGACGGATTGCTGGGCGCTTGCGGCGGTTGTGCCAGTGTTTATGCCAAACAACTTTAAAAAGCCTCCTATGGCTGCGTCCATTTTATCTACGGTAGACGCCCATAGCGCAACACTGGTTCTTACTTTGCTGATAATACTGTTTGCCAATTGTGCGGAAATATTCGTAACTTGCTTAAGCGAAAGCCCCAATGTTGCCGCCATCTCTGCTTTTTTCGTGGCATCAGCGGCAACAAATGTATTTAACTGCTGTTGCGTGTTTCTGACAACTTCATCCGTATTTATACGGGGCAGAACAACGGCAGGAG
>MGVN01000136.1:5833-5968 GCA_001800515.1 Elusimicrobia bacterium RIFOXYB2_FULL_49_7
CGGCAATGGCTGCCTGGCCTTGAGAACTTGCAAGCGCCCACACCGCTCCAACCTTAGCCGCAGGAGTTACAGCCTGTGCCTGCGCGACTTTCGCAACGGCGAGGAGAGCACTCAGATTCAACGCGCTTCCTTTGA
>MGVN01000136.1:5989-7055 GCA_001800515.1 Elusimicrobia bacterium RIFOXYB2_FULL_49_7
TTAATTTCGCAGCATCTGTGCCGGTAATTGTCTTTTGCGATAATATGTTGCCCGTCCAGAGGGCGCCAAATTCCTGTTCGGTAACGGAATAATTTTTACCGTCCGAATCGGTAAACGACACCATCCCGTTTTGCACGCCGTTTACAACAACATAATGCCCTTGCCCCTGGCCCAGGTCAAAGTGCGCCACTACTGACTTGCCGCCGGATGCAGCCGCCACCAGGCCGCCCATATCGGTGCGGTAACCCGTCATCGCCAGGCCGTAGAGTTCGGCCGTTTTCTGCATGGAATACATGCTAAGCTGCATGTCTCCAGCCTGGGTGCCGACATCAAAAGCGCCGGTTATTATATCCAGCAATATAGCCGTGCCCGCCACTTCTTCCTTGTTGAATATGATACTGCCTAATTCAAACACATTTGAAATAGCCTCTATGGCACAATTAAATATCTTATCCTTGTTATCCGTAAGGTAGCTTACTATCTTTTGAACTGTCTGGAGGGGTATATTAAGAAAGGATGCGTACTTATCAAGCCATGATTTTACATATTCAACAACGTTATCCGGATTTGCGCCGTCCGTTTGAGCGGCGTCCGCTTTCTTTACGGTCAAAGGATGCCCGGATTCCGCAACTTTAGTCTCGCCGCCGGTATTCAGCTGCGCGGCAGCCGCGCGCCCGCGATTGGCATTAAATACTTTTTCCAGGTCAATGCTTTCTATGGTGCCGGAAGCTATAATGCTGTTATCAGTATCTATAACCGCTACAACCACTTTTTCGGGATTTTTCGGGTTTTTCTGAAATATAGCCGTCAATCCGCTTCTCAAATCCACTACTTTAGCAAGCTCTTTGTGCGTATTGAGGAAATATACCTGCTGCTTGTCATTATCCGTAACCTGGGTGAACCCGCCATCCTGGGCCATACCGGGAGTCATCATGCCCTGGTAGCTGACAGCTATAGTGTCGGCCTGGGCTTTCTTCTTGTGACGCATATTATCAAGAAGATCGGCATAGCCGCTGGCCCATACAAGTTCGAATGAAAGAAATGCCATCGCCGTAACAAGCGCGGT
>MGVN01000137.1:0-4053 GCA_001800515.1 Elusimicrobia bacterium RIFOXYB2_FULL_49_7
CAGTGAAATTCTTGCGCTGGGTCGGGAACTCCGCGTAAAGCTCGTTGGGAAGCAGGTCGCGCGCGGGGTTCGGGAACTGGTCAAAATCAACTTTCTGCGGATGAGGGTTGACCACGACTTCCCCTCCCTTTTTCCACACAAGCCCTGGTACGATCTCGAAACGGTTCCTGCCGCTTTTCAGCTCTTCAAGGAGCGCGGGGACAGTGAAAAACGCGTGTTCAAGGCAGCCGAAATCTATCTCCGGATGGTTGAGCGATTCTCTGGGATACACCCGCAGGTTATAGCCGCCGATGAGGGTCTTGGCGCTCTGTCCGCGGCTTTCAAGGTCGTGCTTGAGGAACTTGAGCCATGAGAGCGTTTCAGGGAACATGTAGGTGGTCATCATCGTGCCGAGAATATCAGGTTTATACTCCGCAAGCCGTTCTGCCACCTCTTTCCTGGAGAGACGGAGCGTGCGTGCGTCAATGATGATCGCCTCGTGGCCTGCCTGCCGGATAATGCTTGCCACCCACGCCAATGAGAGTGGCGGGAACAATCCAAAATACTTCTGGACGATCCTGAGGTTTTCTTCATGCATTTTGTACGAAAATGGATTGAAAACCAATGCTACTTTCATTGTTTTTTACCCTTTTTTTTAGGGGCTGCGGCCGGTGCGTCCTGAATTCCCAGGGCTTCTTTCGCTTCTTTGGCAAGCGCAGGGTTACGTTCTATCTTGTCCAGCTCGTTTCTTGATTCAGTGCTGCGGTGCCTGCCAAGGCCTTTGATCGCAGCTTTCCTGTATGCGGGGTTCTTTTCCCTGTTCACCGCAGTGCCCAGCTCTTCGGTTGCTGCCTTGTTCCTATGGGCGCCCAGGGTGTCCAAAGCGGTCATTTTGACGGATTCGTTCTCTTCTTTTTCGAGCCTGCGGGCAACGGCCCTTGAGATCGCTTCATTGTCCGCGTAACTGCGTAAAAGGGTAACAGCCTGTTGCCTTACAGAGGGATTGGGATCATCGAGCGCGGCAATGATGGCAGCAAGAGAAGAGGGTGACTCCTGCAGCGCCAGGACATCCAGGAGCTGAGTCCGGACAGCGGGGTCTTTTTCCTCTGCCATATGCTTCACCAACAGCTCTATGGACTGCTCGGTGTGCACCTGGCCAAGCTCTCTGATGGCAGTAATGCGCACCAGCGCCTTCTTGTCCCTGAGTTCCCTGGCTTTTTTCCTGAGATCTACGGCGTCTACCGCATGCGCAAGGGAAGCGCAGGCATAAAACGCAGCGATGATAAGGAACAAAGCTTTTCTGTTCATATCAGTTGCCTTCTTGAGGCGCGGCACTGCTTTCTTCATGCATCTTGATCTCCATTTCCGCGTCCGGGTCATGGATGAAACAGATAAAATCCTGCTGCAGGCGCGCAAGGGCTGAATTGACGCATGTACCGGTAGCCTGCAATTCCTTGATAACGGGACAATAAGCCCGGTACGTAGAATCGTTTACTTTTTCAATGTTTATTATGTATTTCATGGGAGCCCCGATCCTTATCCATCTCTTAACAGCGCTATACTCTTTGCCGTTATTCTCTCTCTAAAAAGAGAAAAGAACAAGGGTAAAGAGTAGTTTCCTTGATGCAAAAGATATGGGAAATGGGAGGGGGAATCTAACAGCGAAGAACGACAGGGGCTGTCAGTAGAAAAGATATTTTACAGTTGATCGCAACGAGGTGACAGGCAATGACCAGTGATGCGAAAATCAAAATGCCGGAAAGGCACTCAAGCACTTTGTCCCATTGCCTAGGTGAAAGAAGAACAACGGCGATGATATGTTTTGCAACAAGCGGCAGCTCACGGGCGAACCCGCATGCCGCAAGATTCAGTCTGGTTTGAAGCGCTGCAAGCGCCATTGCCATGGTGTACAATTCCGATTTTACCAGCAGTTGGTAGAGGCCTGACTTGAAAAGATCTTTCAGGTCATTCTGCGCTGCAACGTTTTGAAGAGGTTTGTTATTTTCATCGCGGGGGTCAAGGTCATCGAAATCGAGGTTGACTTGCGGAAGGCATTCGGCAAAAAGAAAAACTCCCGTTTGAGATGGAGCGGTAGCTTGCGCTGCCCAAACTTTTCCCCCCATGAGTAAACACAAAAATAGGATAAGGTACGGGAGCCTTTTTATCATTATGTGTACCTTCGGCAACCCAGCCACCATGGTGCTCGGGACTGGCCAGTAGGGAACAGGGATCAGGTACATTATTTTCTCTGTGCCCTGTACCCTACTGCCTTCGCCCAAGCCACTTTAGGTCCGTGTCCGCCCTTTGAGCGGACTCGCCGTTAATTTTCGGCGAGGCTTTGCGGCCCCCGGTTTCCCGGGGTGTGCTATTTTCGGGTATAACTTTCTTTCAATAGTAACTATAGCAGAGGTACTATTAGGTGTCAACGCTTATTTTAACAAAACACTAAATTTTTCAAATGGATTGTGAATTGCGTAACAATGTTTTTTTCATTGGGAAAAATGAAGCATATTCTGCGCCCTGCTTTTTCAACCATTGCATGTGATTTTTGTCACACTGAGCAAAAACCATGCGGCCGGGCTTGCCGGGCGGGGTCAACGCTTGCCGTAGGCAGCCCAGTATAAAAGCGCGATGATCGTTTTTGAATCTTTGATCTTTCCTGTTTTCACCATACGGAGCGCCTGCGCAAATGGCACGATTTTTGTTTCAATGAATTCGTCCTCATCAGGAGAATGCGCTGATGGCGCCAGTTGCTCCGCGGCAAAAATATGTATTATCTCGTCGGAAAAAGCGGATGTCGGCCAGTAGGAAAGAAGTTTTTTTATTTTTTTGGGAATGAATCCGGTCTCTTCACCGAGTTCTCTTTTCACGCAGGTGAGGATGTTCTCGCCTTTATCAATTTTTCCCGCGGGGATCTCGTACGTCACTTCTTTGACCGGATAACGGTACTGCTTTACCATAATGATCTTGTCTTTTTTTATAAAAGGAATAACAGCGACCGCGCCCGGATGCTCCAGGTACTCGCGCACTGCTTTTTGTCCATTTGGAAGAATGATCTCATCCGCAGAAAAACCGACCGCTCTGCCGGAAAATATCTTTCTGCGTTTAAACAGCTTCTCTTTCATTTTCATAACGCACGCTCTTGTCACTTTCACCCTTGAACCATAAATATAGTACTTATTGATTGCACTAATGTCAAGCAATGATAGAAATAGCAACAACTTGATAAAGCTTACTACAATATGGAATCTGTTAGCGAAAGCCAAAACCTCTCAGCGCGTCTTCATGGATAGCTCCTTTCTTACGCCAACATAGTTGTTTCGATTTTTCTTGCCTTACAATTTATAGCCAAGAGGATCATCACAAAAAATACTAACAATTTCATTGATTTATTGATTCGTTAAAAGTATAATAGAAAAATAGTTTTTGAAAAATTGACACTTTCTGTCTACTGCGGTGTTAGATATCATGAAGGGTAAGGTACATTTATGAAATTCGTGAAATCGTGCGTGATCGCTACATCTCTGGCAGCCTTCCTTATTGCTGCAGCACAACGCCATGCGTTATGTGTTGATACCTTTGTTGTTTCAGGTACTGTTGTTGATGCGGTGACCAAGGAGCCGCTTGAAGGTGCGGTGGTCAGGATAAAGGAGAGTGCGCAGGCAGTTGCCTGCGATAAGGACGGGAAGTTCACGTTTGAAACTCCTTTGAAAAGTGTTACTTTATCAACAGAGCTTGGCGGGTATAAAAAGTATGAAAAATCAATGTCTTTTCCTTACAGCGATGTCACTATTGAACTTGAGTTGTCAACAGATTACACAATGGGAAAAGTGTATGTACGGGACAGAAAAAGGCTGGAAGGCACAAAAAACAAGGTACAGGCAGAACAGATAAAAAAAACTACCACCCACCTCTTTGCCGACAGCCTGAAAGTACTCCAAACGCTCCCCGGCGTGGTGACGGGCGATGATTTCTCCTCTCTGATGTATGTGCGCGGCGGCGAGTTCTATGAGTCGGTCGCGTTCCTCGACAACATCCACATCCTGATGCCTTACATGTGGGGCGGCAACCAGA
>MGVN01000137.1:4083-5068 GCA_001800515.1 Elusimicrobia bacterium RIFOXYB2_FULL_49_7
AGGCGATGTCTGCGGTGATCGACGTAAAAAACATTGACGGGAATTTCACCACGCGCAACGGCTATACGGACATGTCCCCCACGACGTTTGAATATTTCATCGAAGGCCCGGCAAAAGAGAACGTTTCCTCGTACGTCTTCGGCCTGCGCAGGACGTATTATGACCTGATCATGAACCTTATCTACGGCGACAAATACAAAGACATCGTGTTCCCGTATTTTTATGATTCGCAGGCGAAGTTCTCCTGGAAGATCAACAGCATGGATAAGTTGAGCGTCAATTTTCTCGGATCGTACGAAGGCATGGAGTTCGACTCGGAAGCGGTGAATGATCCGGACCGCGACGACAAAACGTTCAAGTTCTCCTACCGCGATTCGCGCGCGCTCCCGGCGTTCAACTGGGAACGCGTGTATAGCGACGACGTCTCGCTCAACGTTACCATGTCATTGCGACAGCACGAAGGCTCCTACGCATTTACCAATGAGGATGTGACCGCGACCACAAGCTCGAAGGATTACGACCTGTTCCTCAAGCACCGGCTCACCTATATAACGGGGAACCACACGCTCGAGCAGGGAGCCTACATGTTTCGCAACGCGACCTACGCGGACAGCGTATCACACTCCAGGACTCTGATGCCTGACGGCACCTATTATTACGATGACAAGAACATAGTTTTCGACTGGATGAAGGTGAACGCCTACGGCCTCTACCTGCAGGATGATATTGCTCTCTTCGGCGAAAAACTGTTCCTCAATGCCGGCGGGCTCGTTGAGCATTTCGACTACACCAGTGACACCACGTTCTGCCCGAGAGCAGGGGTGAAATACGTGCTCACCGAAGACATCACCCTGCGGTTCAACACCGGCCTCTACGCGCAGTTCCCCATTTACGGCGTCTACGGCCCGCCGCCGTTTACCGAGAACAGGGACCTTAAGGCAGAAAAATCCATTCACTACGTGCTCGGCTACGAACAGGAGTTCCC
>MGVN01000137.1:5081-12261 GCA_001800515.1 Elusimicrobia bacterium RIFOXYB2_FULL_49_7
GCCACTTTTTCCTTCGCCTGGAAACGTACCGGAAGGATTATTTCGACCGCGTCATTCGGGACCCGAACCCGGCCCTTGATTACACGAACAACGGCATCAGGAAAGCCTACGGGCTCGACGTGTTCGTGCAGAAAAAGATCGCAGAGAAATGGGACGGCTGGTTTACCTATTCGTATCTTTACGCGAAGGACAGGATAGAACAGAGGAACAACCCGTACAATTACGCGGGCGCGAGCGCGCTCGACTACCTGGAACCTGTGGGCGAATGGTATCCGTTCGCCAAGGAGCGCATGCACTCCATGGCGCTCGTGGGAAATTACGAATTCAACCCAAAATGGAAGCTTGCCGCCACCTGGCGTTTCTCGTCGGGCACACCCTATACCGACATCGTCGGGGCTTCACAGTACGGCACGGTGTATGTGCCCATCTTCGCAAAATTCCAGGACCTGCGCATGCCTGATTACCAGAGGCTCGACGTAAAGCTCACCATGCCATTCTTCGATATGGAGAATACGGAATTCTACTTCCAGGTCATCAACCTGCTCGATCATAAAAATATCGACCGGTTCTATTACAGCAGGGACTACTCAAAAAAATATGACACCAGCATGCTGACACTCATCCCCATCGCTGGGCTGAAATACTATTTTTCTTCAAAATAATCTGCGGAGGTTCAATCAATGTTCTACGGGTATTCACTCATCGAGTTTTTCAATCTTGGCGGCGTGTTCATGTGGCCGCTCCTGGTGTTCTCCATTATCGGCGTGGCATTCATTGCCGAGCGCGCCTGGCAGTTCTCGCACGTAGACCTGAAACCATGCGATAACGTTGAAAAGATGTTCGCCCTGTTAAAAGCAAAAGATGCCGCCGGCGCCAGGCAGGCATTAAACGACGCCCCTGGAAAGTATGTTTCCGGCGTGCTCAGCGTCGGGCTCGATATGATGAACCAGGACATCGCGCGCATGGAAAAATCCATGGCGGCAAATACCACCATAAAGGTAAACACGCTCGAAAAAGGTCTCAATACTCTCGTAGTGCTCAGCAACCTTGCGCCGCTTACGGGCTTTCTCGGCACCGTGTCCGGCATGATCGGCGCGTTCAAATCGATCGCAGCGACCGACGAAGTGTCTGCCCAGCTCGTCGCCTCCGGGATCTATGAAGCGCTCATCACCACGGTCGCGGGGCTCGTGATCGCTATCATCGTGGTAAGCGCGCACAACATCTTCACCCACAAGATCGACAATTTCATTTCCGATTCCGAGCGGCTTTCAAACGAGCTGGTGGAGACGCTGGTAGAACAGAAACTAAAATAAGCGCAGTACAGCACGGAGAGCCTTTTTATGATTAAGTCACGGAGACGAAACGCAGCTATACCGATGGCATCGATGTCGGATATCGCGTTCCTTCTCATCATCTTCTTTATAACTTCAATGTCGTTCCTCTACCGCCAGGGGTTGAAACTTTCTCTTCCCAAACGAGACGCTGCCCCTGTGGTAATGCCTGCCAGCAGCATCCTTACCCTGGCGCTCGACAGTAAAGGTGCCCTTACGAAAAATGGCAAGCCGGTCTCCCTGTCCGGCATCGACCTGCAGAAAGAATCCGCAGCCATCATCAGGGTGGATCCCGCATGCCCGTACAAATATCTCGTGGCGCTCATTGAAGCACTGCAGCAGCACGATATCACGAAGATCTCGGTCAAACCGCTCGTGCTCTCTTTTAACCACGCGGAAGACCGTTACTACGCGTTCAGGCAAGAGGGAAAAACAACATGATCTCCCTGAGACGCAGGAGAAAGATAGATATCCCTGTTGTCGCGATGGCGGACATAGCGTTTTTGCTGCTTATTTTCCTCATGGTGACGAGCATGTCGTCGCCGGCAAAAAGCAAACAGCTTCAGCTCCCGCTAGTGCAGAGAGCGGAAAAGGTGAAGATGAAAAAGTCGCAGGATATTTTCATCGCCAAGGACGGAAGCTATTATTACGACAACAAACAGGCTTCGCTCGATCTTTTGGAAGAAAGATTTTCCGGGCTCTCGGAGGCCTCGAGAAACGCTATCGTGTTCATTCATGGCGACGAAGACACACCGTATCGCTTTATTGATGGCGTGCTCCGGATGCTTCAGGACTGCCGCATCCAGCGGTGCGTGTTCGTAACGAAGAAACGGGACAACGGTAATCCCCCGCGGGAGTCCTTGTGAGAAAACCCGACGCCTTCACCGCAGCGCTCCTCTTCTCCACCGCGTTCCATTTTTCGTTCCTGCTCATCCCCGCGTTCCGCTCAATACAGGGCGACATAGACCCGCGCGATTACAAGATCGTGCAGCTTATGGACCTTGAGACTGCCCAGCCCCAGGCGCGCCCCGCGCCGAAGCCGGACGGCGACATCAGTGTCTCGAAGGACAGCGCCTCGAACTTTGTCCCGCAGGAAAAACCGCAACCTGAACCGGAAACGAGCCAGGGCGACGGCCAATTCTCTCTCTACCTTCCCTTTTTCAAGGTGATGAAGCTTCCGGAATTCATTACGCGTGTCAAGCCGGTGTATCCCGCAAAGGCAAAACTCCAGGGCGCGGAAAGCGAAGTCATCATTGAAGTGTACATTGACGCAGAAGGAAGGCCGCGCAAAACACTTATCCTCAGAAGCGGCGGCGAGGAGTTCGACAAGGCTACCGCCGACGCGATCTCACAATCTTCTTTCAGCCCTGCTATTTCAAAAGAAGGAAAACCGGTCCCGGTGCGCGTGCGTATTCCCTTCAAATTTGAACTCGATTAATACTCCGGCCCTACTCGACGGTGCCTTGACAAACCCCCCCCTGTTTACTATAATTTACCGTTAATAAATGAAGTTAAACCTCTTAGAAGGGTTCAGTCCCGCCTCAGCGGGACGCCGAAGGGAAACTAAGTTTCCCTCGGGGAGCCCCCCAATGATTTCTTTGAAATCAAGGCTTGGGGGCTGAACAGAGCGTTCCGGTGTCTTACCTCTATAGCCGGAACTCTTCGGCTCCGCAAAGCGGAGCGCGACATAAAGGAGAAATTCACCATGCCGAACAGCGATACGAAGAATTGCGAGCAGCTTCTCGTCCTTATTAAGCCCGATGGCCTCAAGAAATCGCTCACCGGGAATATCCTCACGAAACTGTCCGAGGCGAAGCTCGTCATCATCGGCGCGAAGGTCGTGAAGGTGAGCGAACAGCTTGCCGCAGAGCACTACAAGCAGCTCAAAGATAAGCCGTTCTTCGGCGAGCTTGTCCGCTACATAAAGGGAGAAATTCACGGCGAAAAATATAACAGGATCCTCGCGCTCGTCTATCAGGGCGAAGACGCGATCAAGAAGCTGAGAACGATCGCCGGTGCGACGAATCCCGAAGAAGCAGACCCGGTTTCGATCCGCGGCGCTTATGGACGTATCACCACCAAAGGCGTGTACGAGAATGTGATCCACTGTTCGTCCGATCCCGCAGAAGCCGAACGCGAGATCAAGCTCTGGTTCCAGCCCGAAGAGATCATCGGTTCACCGTACCCCACGAAAAAAGTAACCCTGGAAAAAGTAGAAGAAATCACCTGGGCCTAACACAGGCTTGGGAGGGGTTACTGTCAGGGGCTAGGGGACTATGCTTCATAGTCGCCTGGCTCTTTTCATATATATATAAGGTGCATAAGGAGCAATGAATGGCTACGCACGTAGAAAAATGGGTACAGCAGCAGGCTGAACTGACAAAACCGGATTCAATATACTGGATGGACGGCTCTGAAGAAGAAGCCCGCCGCCTGATCGCCATCGGCATTGAAAAAGAAAAGATCGCCGGGCACCCCACGTTCACCAAGCTCAACGACAGCATATTTCCCAACTCATTCTTCCATCGCTCGCACCCCACTGACGTAGCGCGTACCGAACATCTTACCTACGTATGCATTCCCAATAAAGAAGAAGCCGGGCCCAATAATAACTGGATGCTTCCTGAAGAAGGAAAGAAAAAAGTAACGCCCCTTTTTGACGGCTGTATGCGCGGCAGGACGATGTACGTGATCCCCTACACCATGGGCAATCCGAAATCACCTTACGCGAAACCCTGCGTACAGGTCACGGATTCCGTGTACGTGGCGGTAAGCATGCGCATCATGACGCGCGTCGGCAAGGAAACGCTTGACCGCATAGGCGAGTCGGATTACTTCGTGAAAGGCCTGCATTCGATCGGCGACCTCAGCCCTGATCGCCGCTGGATCATGCATTTCCCGAAAGAAAACCTCGTCATGAGCATCGGTTCAGGATACGGCGGCAACGCGCTCCTCGGCAAAAAATGCTTTTCGCTCCGTATCGCGTCCTACCTCGGGCAGCAGGAAGGCTGGCTCGCGGAACATATGATCGTTATCGGCGTGGAAACCCCCGAAGGCAAAACGCATTATTTCCTCGGCGCGTTCCCGTCCGCATGCGGAAAAACGAACCTCGCGCTCCTCGACCCCACGCTCAAAGGCTACAAGGTCTGGGTGCTCGGCGACGATATCGCCTGGATCAACGTGGGCAAGGACGGCAGGCTCTATGCCATCAACCCGGAAAAGGGTTTCTTCGGCGTTGCGCCGGGAACCTCCAAGACCACAAACCCCACGATGATCAAAACGCTCAAGAACAACAAGTATTTCCCCACGCTCTATACGAACACCGCGGTAGATAACGATACGAACACCCCCTGGTGGGAAGGCCTTACGGACAGCTATCCGAACAGCCTCACCGACTGGCAGGGAAAGCAGTATGATCCGAGTTCCGGCAAACCGGCGGCGCACCCCAACTCGCGCTTTACCGTGTCCGCCTACAACTGCCCGACGCTCTCGCCCGAGTTCGACAACCCCGAAGGCGTGCCGATCTCCGGTATCATTTTCGGCGGCAGACGCAAAACCACGCTCCCGCTCGTCTATGAAACCACCAGCTGGGATCACGGCGTCTTCTCCGCGTCGATCATGGGCTCCGAAACAACGACTGCCGCGCTCCACCAGGTCGGTGTTGTGCGCCGGGACCCGATGGCGATGCTCCCGTTCTGCGGCTACAACATGGGAGATTACTTCAAGCACTGGCTGAGCTTCAAGAACAGGGCATCGAACCTGCCGAAAATATTCGTTGTGAACTGGTTCCGCAAAGACGAGAAAGGCGAGTTCATGTGGCCCGGGTTCAGGGAAAACTCCCGCGTCATTAAGTGGATGATCGAAAGAATCGAACAGAAGGTTGACACTGAAACGACCCCCCTTGGCCTCCTGCCGAAACAGGAAGACTTTGATCTCAACGGCCTCGACATCAAGAAAGAAACCATGCAGAAACTGTTCGCTATCGACCGCGAAGAATGGAAAAAGGAAATAGAGGATATCGAGACGTTTTACTCCCAGTACAGCGGCAAGATCCCTCAGGAGCTTCTGCAGCATCTTGACGATCTTAAGAAGAATTTCAAGTAATTGAGCCTCGCTTGAAATTTCCAGGGACAATTGGTATAATAAGCAGAATTGATCAGCAGCACCTATAGATTCCCCGAACGGCCAGGTCATCCCCCAATCTGGCCGTTCCTTTTTTATGAGGATTCACCATGAAACCAGCCCCTGAATGCTACGCATGCTTTCTCAAACAAACCCTGCTTGCAGCACGGCTCGCCACAAAGGATGAGGCGCGCCACCACACAGCGCTGCAGGCAACGCTCAAGCTCCTTTCACGCATGTCCCGGACGCAGTGGGGAAATAACCCGCCTTTTATCGCTACGAACGTGTTCAGGAACGCCTATAAGGCGCTTGCATGCAGCGATCCCTATCTCAGAGTCAAAAATGAGTACAATCGCACCGTGAAACGGATGTATCCGGAACTGGAACGGCTCATGAAGTCGTCACCACAGCCGATCCATACCGCGCTCAAGCTCGCCATAGCAGGCAATATTATTGATTTTGGCATCCTTGAATTTATTGACCTGCAGGGAACGCTCAAGCAAACGCTCGCCCTCTCGCTTCCCTGTAAAGCGGTCAAGGAATTCTCCATGAAAGCATCGAAAGCGCGGGGCATTCTCTACATTGCGGACAACGCAGGCGAGATCGGGTTCGATTATTTTCTCATCCGTGAACTAAAAAAAATCAATCCCGCTGTCCGCATTTTCCTGGCCGTGAAAAAGCACCCTATCATCAATGATGCCACTCCCACGGACGCGAAGTATTTCAAGCTTGAACGCGTCGCAGAGCTTACTGATACCGGCGGCAACTGGGTCGGGACCCATCCGCGCCTCTGCTCCCCCCGTTTTCAAAAACTCTTCCATGACGCAGACCTCATCATCTCAAAAGGCCAGGCGAACTGGGAGTCACTGGAAGAACTCCGCGATCCCCGCATCACCTTCCTCCTCAAGGCAAAATGCCCGGTCGTTGCTGAAAACCTTGGGGTAAAGCTCAACGGCATCATCTTCCGCTGATACTCTGTTTCCGCCGAGCGTATTCTTGAAAAAGGCCCTGAAAAAAGCTACACTGTAAGTACTGAAATACGCCGGGCGACGCGCACACCTCTTAGGAAAGGGCTAGTACTCCGGAGTGTCCCGCAACTGCGGGACTGCAACAACAGGGGGACATATGACAAAATTGAAAGTAGGGCAAGTGGAGGATTTCCATGCCCATGTTGGGGTTATGGCCCTGCGATTGGAAGAAGAAGTAAGAATTGGGGACATTATACATATACGCGGACATAAGACAAACCTCACCCAGACGATCGATTCGATCCAGATAGAGTATCTTCCCGTGAAAACAGCGAAACCGGGCGAAAGCGTAGGCATTAAGACTGAAATACGCGTGCATCCCGGAGACATGGTATATAAGCTTGTACGATAACATCGCAACGCACTCCCGCTTTATGGCCGTCCGAACATGCTATAATCATTCATTCTATATAGGTAGATAACCCACACAGATGACAACAGCCCTTCTGCTCGCACTCACCATTCTCTGCTGGGGTATTGCTCCCATTTTTGACAAAGCCGCACTGCGCAGGGGAGACCCGTTCCTCGGTATGGCGCTGCGCGGGGTCATCATCGGTATTTGCATGCTGGCGGTATTGCTCCTCTCAGGCAAGGCGAAAGAGATCGCGCTCATGCCCAAACAGAGCGCCCTCTTTTTTTCGATTTCCGGTATACTCGCAGGGCTCATCGGCGTGCTCACGTATTTCAAGGCGCTCCAAT
>MGVN01000138.1:0-1052 GCA_001800515.1 Elusimicrobia bacterium RIFOXYB2_FULL_49_7
CTTTTCCGGAGTTTTCCCGGTTGCCGATATTCTCAGGAGATTTCCCACTTCGTTGTATTGTATAACTTTTGTCAGGGAATCTATAAGTTGTTCATTATTCTGCGAGCGTAAGCTTGCGGCTATTTCTTTTCTTGACGGCAACGATGTCATTATTGTTGTAATCGAACTGAATGATTCAAGCGGCTGGGAACCTTCCGTGCCTACTCTGAGGAGCGCATAGGACTCATATGAGCTTGGCGCCAACAGGGCGATAACAGAGGTTATCGCAGCCACGGACAAACTGCTGAAAACAATCAATTTCCATCGCTTCCTGAATATTGCGATAATGTCTTCTATCCTGATTTCCTGCTGTTCGCTGAACATTTGTTCCCTCCGAATCGTATAAAGTCCGCAAGAAAAGATTTTATAATAAATAAAACTAAAATGCAACTAAAATGCATTCAATTTATAGTGTAAAAAATCAAATAAACATGCCGTACCATATAATCCACCACAGGGCGGCAATGCCGTCTTTCCAGCTGATTTTCTTGCCTTCACCGTATGTCCGGCCGTAATAGCTTACCGGAACCTCGTATATCCGCGCCCGGAGTTTCGCCACCCGCGCCGTTATTTCGGGTTCGAAACCGAAGCGGTTGGAAGTAAGGTTTATTTTTTTAAGTATGCCCTTTTTGAACACTTTATAACATACTTCCATGTCCGTAAGATTCAAGTTGTTTATCATGTTGGATAACAACGTCAGCATACGGTTTGCGACATAGTGCCAGAAGTACAGAACCCTGTGCGGCCCGCCGAGAAAACGGGAGCCGAACACGACGTCCGCATGTCCCGAGATTATCGGTGAAAGCAACAGGGAGTAATCGGAAGGGTCATATTCCAGGTCGGCGTCCTGCACGATAATAATGTCCCCCCCGGCTGCGGCAAAACCTTTGCGCAGCGCAGCCCCTTTGCCGGAGTTGACGGTGTTATACAGCACGATGCAATTGTCCTGTTTTCCCATCCGCTGCAGTATTTCGACAGTACCGTCGGTAGATGCGTCGTCAACTATGATGATT
>MGVN01000138.1:1072-7893 GCA_001800515.1 Elusimicrobia bacterium RIFOXYB2_FULL_49_7
TTTTCTGTATATCATTTTAAATTCCCAGCAGTGCAAATCGCGGTACAGTTTCAGCTCGTGGTCGCTGAAACGGAATTCGTTTAACCCCGCCGATGAGGCAAGCCGCGTATTGTAGTCAATCCGCAATTTCTTCGTCGGCCAGAAACCGATGCCGGCAGTATAGTCGAGTTGATCCGGGCGCGCCGACTGGTAGAAAACGCCCATGTTAAGATACTGCCGCTCCGGCTCGCCCCAGCTGGTGATGCTCTGTATGGAATTAAGGCCGCCCGTGAACAGGTTGGATTCCTCCCTGAGATAAGCGTTTATAAAAAAGGACGGCGTCCATATCAACTCGTTGACCAGCGGCCCCAGCGATTGCCGCCAGTCTGAAATAGTTTCATTCCGTATCGTGCGAAACGAATAGGACGTTGAGTTGCGCACGACTACCCGCGCGGTGGTAATCGAGTTTTGTATCGAGGCATCATTGTTTTCGACTCCGAAATCGGCGGCGGTTTCTTCCACGAAAAGCGAGTTTGGAAGGGAACGCAGGCGGTAGTTGTAATATACGTCCCAATCCATCCACATGGACGGGCGCAGGCGCAAATTGATATTTGAGTAATAGCGCGTTACCAGTATCGGCTCCGGTATTGAAACCGAGGCCTTGTCCTGCCAGTTTTCCGAGATTCCAAGGCGCGGTACGACAGTTATCGTCCGCGCGAGACGGAAGTCTTTGTTTATGCTGGTATCGAGCGCGCCGCTGATAAAATTTGTGCTGCCGCCGCCGTTGAACTGGTTTTGAAGCGAGAGCGCCATGTTGGCGTAAAACGGCGTGCCGAAAACGTTTCTGACGGGGTAAATACTGTAGTCAATACGCGGCAGGGTTATGGTCGATATCTCAAAAGCGTTAACCAGGGAGTTATAGACGTCCGTTCGTTCCGTTAATATTCTCAGCGTATCAATGGAAGTTTGCCTTGTAAACGAGAGGTTCGAACGCAGCTGCTGCTGCGACCGTTGCCAGTTATCGGTGAAATAAAGGTTATTGAAATTTGTATCGCTTAAAAAATTTATTTCGGCCTGGGAAGTCCACGCCGGCGACCATCGCTGCCAGTAGGCCGCGTTGACCGTCCATCGTTCGCGGCCGGTAGTTTTTTCCAGTATATTGTAACCGTAAATTGTTCCCTTGATTTTTGACGGGTCGTAGTAATCGTATTCGAGTCCTTTTCCCCAGCCGCGCAGGCTGAAGAAATCCAGCAATAAGCGTATGCGGGAATACTCGGAAAAAGGATGCGTGTATATTGATTTAAGAATCAGGCCGTCATCGTTGTTGTAGCCGGGTTTAACCTCGAAGTCGTCGCGGTGCGGCCCCAGCCCCTGGGTGAAAACCGGAAGGTATAAAACGGGTATGGCTCCGACGTAGAATACGGGGTTGTATATTACTATTCTTTTGTTCGGTTGGATAACCGCCCTGTTTGTCCGTATAAAATAGTGAGGGGTTGCAAGCGGGCAGTTGGTGAACCGGGCATTTTTTATTACCTGTTTCTCCCGGCTGCCGGAAATCTCCTCAGCCTCGAAGTGCCACGGCTCCGCGAATCCGCCCGCTTCGGATAACTCTCCGCTCTCGGCTTTCATATCATAGATAACGTGTTCGCCGCGGAGCAGGCCGCTGCCGTTTGTAACGGTTACGTTGCCGCGTGCGTCAATCGCCTCTTTTTCAACGTTGTAATGCACTTCGTCCGCGGTAAGCACGTTGTCTTTCCAGGTTATGGTAACGCTTCCCTGTGCAATAGCGTACTTTTCCGTATCGCTGTAAAATACGGAATCCGCAGTTATGACGATTTCATCGGCGATGACGTAACACGGCGGGATAAGTATGAATAATAATAGCAGGCAGCGCCGGGCCAGCCGGCAGGGGTTACCTGGAAAGGAAAGCCGCACCGACAACTCCAAGTTTTTGCGTGTATTTTGAGATGACAATTTTGCAGGCGGATGCCGGTTTTTTGAAGGCGCGTTCGCGCACGGTTTCTTTTATGGGTTCAAGGATAAGTTTTCCCGCCTTGCTGAGGCCGCCCGCAAGGACTATCATTTCCGGGTTGAAGAAATTGACTACACCCGCGAACACTATGCCCAGCCGTCTTCCCGCGGTTTTCCAGATATTGATTGCTGTACTGTCATTGTTTTCCGCGGCCTTGGCAAGGATGTAGGGCGTTATAGCGTCAAGGTTGCCGCCGGTAAGCGTCAGTATGGCGCTGTGTTTTTTTGTTTTTAAAAGCTCTTTTGCCTCGCTGCTGAGGTGGGCGGCGCCGACATAGCGCTCTATACAGCCGAAGCTGCCGCAATTGCAGCGCGGCCCGTCGGGATTGAGCGGTATATGGCCAATTTCACCGGCCGTGCCGGTGGCTCCGCGGTACAGTTTGCCGTCGCATATAATTCCGCCTCCGACGCCCGTGCCGAGAGTTACGCAGATAAGGTTGCGCGCTTTTCCTTTTGCATCAAGCCAGTAAGCGCCCCATGCGGCCGCGTTCGCGTCATTATCAATTGAAATTATCCCGGGCAACTCGCGTTCCAGTAATTTTTTCAAGGGTGTGTTTTTCCATTTAGGCAGGTTTGGCGAAAAACGCACGACGCCTTTTTGCTGGTCAATATCGCCGGCAACGCCGACACCCGTCGCAGACACCGCCGAAAAGTGCTTCATCTTCCTTGAAAAGTGGGCGATTTTGCCTACCACGTCCTTCGGTACCGAGTTAAACGAGTTCTGGAAGCTTGCGTGTTCCAGGATGTTGCCGTAAGCGTCAACAACCGCGAGTTTTATTTCAGTGCCACCAAGGTCTATGCCAAGGTAGAGCTTAGCCATATCGGCCGCCTTTCTTGCTTTTCAGCAACAGCAATTATACTATCTTTTTGTATTACAGGCAATGATACTTCCGGGACAGGAAACTGCGCGCGGCGAAGACATACATTCCCAGTTGTTTGCGCAGGGCTCCGGCAAGGAGCGAATGGAGCGGCCGGTGTCCCTTGTAAACCATGTATTCAAACCACACATAACCGCGTTCTATTTTATCCTTCGGAAAGCCGGGCAGGTTCAACACCGATATTCGGCGTTCCATGTCCGGAGTACTGTCATTCCTTATAAGGTTTTTATCCAGGCAGAGCGCATGAAGTTTTGTGCCCGGGTAAGGGTAAAATATGGAATTCCATGTCCAGTCGGGCTGGCATCGGCGGTTAAGATCCACGGTTTGTCTGAAATCTTCGGGAGTCTCGCCCGGTATGCCCATCAGGTTGAAAAAAGCAACCTTAAGACCGTGCTCGCGTGCCAGCGCAACCGTCCGGATAACGTCCTCGTTGTCATAATTTCGCCCCAGCAACCCGGAGCGCACCCGGCTGCTGCCGGATTCAAGCCCGATATTTACGAACCGGAAATTCGCCTGTCGGAAGGCGCGAAACAGGGGCGCCATGTCCTGTGCCGGTGTAATACGGATATTAGTTCCATAAGAAAGCGGGTGAGGAAGTGAAATATTGAGATCACTCAGCTTTTGGCACAGTTCCAGCGCCCAATCCATGTGGACTGCGATCGTTTCAACTTCCAGGTAGAACTCGCGCAATGAAGGGTGCCGCCTTGCCATGCCCGATATTTCTTCGATGATGTTGTCTACCGAACGATGACGGGTGTATGTGCCCGTGGCCAGGCGTTTAAGCGAGTGGTTTGAACAGTATGTGCATTCGAACGGGCAACCCCGCCCGAGGAGCAGGGAATACCGCGTTACAGGGTACTCGCCTACCCACTGCTGCCACATATCCCGGTCGGGAAACGCCAGCTCGTCAAGGTTCTGGCGAAATGGACGCGTCGGATTTTTTTCGATTTCGGTACCGCGGCGGATCCAGAGGTTCCGTATTCCGGACGGTTCCGCGCCGGCCTCGAGCTGTTTGATCAGCTCAAGCAGCGGTTCCTCCCCTTCGCCGATACAAAGCGCGTCAAAATGGCCCAGCGCTCCGTCGGGGTTAAGCGAAACATGGGCGCCGCCGATAATCAGAAAAATCTCCGGAAAATTTTTCCTGATAAAGGCCGCCATACCGCATACAAATTCGTATTCCGTGCTGACTGCGGTGAAGGCCACCACCCGCGGATTGAACCTGCGGATCGCCTCACTCAAAAGGCGCTCGTTTTTTTTGCCTGTCATCCGGTTTAGAACTACCAGCTCGGTGCGGTGTCCGTTCTTGATAAGGTATGATGACAGGTAGGAAATGCCGAGCTGTATGAGGTCAAAGGCGTGCAGCATCTTTCCCCGCCGGCCAAGCTTGAAAATGGAGTATACAAAAAGGACATTCATTTTTGTTTTCCGCCGGCCAGTAACCTGATAATCTCGCCAACGAGGTATAACGAACCGGTTACCCCGGTTATCCTGTGTCCGCGGCTTATCCTCAGTGCTTCTTCGGCGGAACGGGCGGAAGTTATGTTTTCGGGTTCCAACCAGCGTTCCCATAATTGACGGAGATCGTTTGTTGTCATGCTGCGGGAAGAAGCTACGGGCGTTATTATCACGCTGCCGGCCAGGGGTGAAAGCTCCCTTGCGGCGGCATACGCGTCTTTATCCCGGAGCATGCCGAAAATAAAAGTTTGTTTTCTTTTTCCCCATGGGCTTTTTTTCCATGTGTTTACGAAAGCGCGCATCGCGCCAGGATTATGCGCGCCGTCCAGAACAAGCGTCCGCCTTTGGCCACGCACCGGAACAAACCTTACGTCAAAACGCCCTTCCCAGCGCATCGCCTCAAGCGTCTTGTTTATATTTTCGAAATTAATCTTAAAACCGTTGTCGGCGACGCACTCGGCCGCGGCAAGCGCCATTGCGCCGTTTCTCTGCTGAAACTCGCCAAGCAGCGGCAGCCTGAATGAAAATGATTCGTTTATACCGTTGTAATTTACCAGTTGATATTTTTTCATCCAAAGGGTACGGATGTTGCCGGCCTTAAAATCCCTGTCAAGTTCAAAGAGGGGAGCGCCTTTGATATTTGCCTGTCGCCGGATGACGGCGGCTGCGGCGGGGCGTTTCACTCCGCTTATCAACGGGCGCCATTTTTTTATTATACCGGCCTTTTCGCCGGCGATTTCCGCAAGCGTATTGCCCAGCAGGTGCCGGTGGTCGAAGTCAATGTCGGTTATAACGGTTACAACCGGTTTATGGATGACGTTTGTCGCATCGAAGCTGCCGCCAAGGCCTGTTTCCAGTACAGCAAGTTCCGCGCCCATGCGGTCAAAATAAATAAATGCAAGCCCTGTCATGAATTCAAAGAACGTCAGGCCGCAATCCTTCGCCTGTTTACGGTAGCGGGTGAACATGGCCTGCAGCTCATCGCTTCCGATGTTGCGGCCGTTTAGCCAAATCCGTTCCGTGATATCGCAAATGTGCGGCGACAGGTACAAACCCGTTTTATACCCGGCTCCCTGCAAAATTGCGGCCAGAATACGGGCTGTGGAACCTTTTCCATTTGTTCCGGCAATGTGTACGCAATTAAGACGCCGTTGAGGATTGCCGTGACTGTTTAGAAACCGGCGTATTCGCTCAAGTCCCGGTTTCATCCCGGTATATTCCCGGTGTTGCCACTGTTCCAGTGTATCCATTTTTCAGCTGTCAAAAAACGTCAGGAGCTTCATCAGGGTGCTTTTCATTTCCCTGCGTTCCACGACGATGTCCACCATGCCGTGCTGCATAAGAAATTCGGATAGCTGGAAGCCTTCGGGCAGCTGCTGGCGGATGGTCTGCTCTATGACGCGCGGCCCGGCAAACCCAATCAATGCCCTCGGTTCGCTGACTATAACGTCTCCCAGCATCGCGAACGATGCGGTAACGCCGCCGGTAGTGGGGTCAGTGGGAATCGAGATGAACGGCAACCCTTCGTCGGCGAGGCGCGCCAGCGCGGCTGATGTTTTTGCCATCTGCATGAGCGAGAATATGCCTTCCTGCATACGCGCGCCGCCGGAAGCAGAAACTATGATAAACGGCAATTTTTTGGCGATGGCCTTTTCGCAGGCGCGAGTTATTTTTTCGCCCACTACCGAGCCCATGCTTCCGCCCATGAATTCGAAGTCCATTACCGCTATTATTACGTCGAAATCGCCCAGTTTGCCTTCGCCTGTTACCACCGCTTCCTTTATTGCGTATGCCCTGGATCTTTTTGCGTAATCGGGGAATGAAAGCGGGTCGCCGGGCGTCATGTCGGTGTCATATTCCACGAACGTTTTATCTTCAATAAGCTGTTTTATGCGTTCACGCGCGCCGAGGCGGAAATAATAACCGCATTTGGGGCAGACCTTCAAATTTTCCTCGAGGTCTTTGTTGAAAATAATCTGTTCGCATTTCTTGCATTTAGTCCAGAGTCCGTGCGGGATCCCCTTTTTATCGGTTGTTGGATGTACGGGCATTATACTCCTCCATGTCAATTAATACTGTGGCGCAGTGAGCTTGCGAATTGGGCTGCTTTTGCGGCGCGCTCGCGCGGTGTTTTTGCGGTTTTCAGCAGTTCTATGAAAGCGGATCCGACAATGATGCCGTCGACGTATTGCCGCAGGCGGCCGGCCTGGGCGGCGTTTGAAATTCCGAACCCCAGGAACCTCGGCTTTTGAATTTCTTTTTTTGTGCGCAGGAGAAATTCTTTGGTATGTTCCGGCAACGCTTTGCGTTTACCCGTAACTCCCGTAAGCGATACAACGTATACGAAGCCGCCGCTTTGCCTGCCTATGCTCGCAAGCCGGCCCGCGGGCGTGTTGGGTGCGGCAAGATAAATAAGTGAAAGGCCGTTTTCAGTGCAGGCCGCCTTTACGTCTTTTCCCTCTTCCGGTATAAGGTCAG
>MGVN01000139.1:0-5017 GCA_001800515.1 Elusimicrobia bacterium RIFOXYB2_FULL_49_7
TGGCGATGCCGTCACCGATGTGTTTGAGCACCTGGTTCCTGTATACCTCAAAGGCAAGGGTCACTTTCTCATTCCTCCCGTAGAAACGTATGAGGTCAGCGGGGGGAAGATGGTACCCCGTCATGCCGATAAAACCGCTCTCATTTTTCAGTATCTCATCGATCCTGTAGAGGGAGAAACCATGTTCTTTCATCAGATAGATGATAAGGCCCGGATCGATATCTCCGCAGCTTCTGGCTGACATGATGCCTTCAAGGGGAGTGCAGCCGAGGCTTACGGTGAGGGGAGCGCGGCCCTTTATTGCGCACACCGTCGTGTGGTTATCCATGACGATCGAGATCACCCTGTCCTTTTTCTCGAACATACCGGCATGCGCACCGTGAAAGATGCCATGGTATCCCCATTTCATGATAGCGCCATCGTCATAGAATTCACTGGCTATCGGATATGATCTCTCGCCGCGGGGCAGGGCTGAGAAGAGTGATGTCTCAAAAAAAGCGAACAGGGGGGTATTCTTGAGTTCCCGAACGAACAGCGCAATAAGGTTGTTCACCGGAGGTACATACAAGGGAAAGTGACGGGCTGATCTGGCGTACTGCGCGCTAAAACTCCCGGTTAATCTGACAGGCTTATGAAACGCGCTGCCTCCAAAACGGAGCCTGAACGCGACTGCCTCAAGTGGTTCGTTGCCCCGCAATTCACGAAGTATTCGCGTAAGCTGGCGTGTCAGCCTGGTGCGATCGAGTTCTTTGGAATATTCCCATTCATGCGCGCGGTCTTTCTTCGCCCCGAAAGCACGGAATCTTGCTTTTTGTGCCGTAGGTTCAACTACGATGATCATCGCAGTACTCCTTGTATGTTTCGCGTGCTATCATTATTTCTTCATTGGTCGGTATGGCAAGGACCCTTGTCTGAGAGCCTTTTCCTGTTATCTCCGCGTCTCCAGCTATGCTTGCATTGTTTTTATGTTCGTCGAGACTGATGCCGAAGCAGTCGAGCCCTTCGCAAATGCTTTGGCGGAGCGCAGGCATCTCTATGCCGAGAGTGTCGGTAAATACAAGGATATCCGCCTTGTGAAGCAGCAGAGAATAGTACGCTATGTACTTGCGTACTCTTCTGACATACATGGAAAAGGTAAGGTTCGCTTTATCATCGGTGCAATACTGTTTCGCCACGTCCCTCATATCTGACGACGCGTTGAACACTCCGAGTATTCCGCTCTTATAGTTCAGTACTTTTTCCGCCTCTTCCGGCGACATATTGTTCTTCGCCATGACGTGAAAAAGCACGCCAATGTCGAGGTCACCGCAGCGGGTGTTCATCATCAGTCCTTCCAAAGGGGTAAACCCCATGGAGTTATTTAATGACTGCCCATTGCGTATAGCACAGACACTTGATCCCCCGCTCCCCAGATGGCAGCTGATTATTTTTTGCGTTGCGGCGTCTCTCGCGAGGAACTTGCACGACTCCTCCATGATGTAGCGGTGGGAGATCCCGTGGAAGCCGACTTTTCGGACGCCGTATTTTTTTACCATTGCTTCCGGCAGCGCGTAGGAGGCGAGTTCTTTCGGTATTGTTCTATGGAAAGCGGTATCAAAGACCGCGTACTGGGGAGTCTTTCTGAACTCTTTGGCGCATACTGAAATAAGGTTCAGCGAGATGGTGTTGTGAATGGGCGCAAGACTTACTGTTTTTTTTAATTTCGTAAGAGCCTTCTTGTCGATCCGCGTGGTTTTGTTGAAATACGCCCCCGGATGCACGTAGCGATGCGCAAAGCAGTCGTAACACAGTTCCGGATGCTTTTTCGATTCCCGTCCGAGCAGCGAAATAACGCTACGGAAGGCTGCCGCGTGATCAGGCATTTCTACGGTGACAGATTTTTTTCCTGTAGCGTCCCAGTAGTGGATAGCGGACGGCTCTCTGGTGTGCGTGCCTACGCGCACCGCTTCTCCTGCGGTAAGCTCTTTTCCGCCGGGCATACGTATGATGCGGTATTTGAGCGAAGAGCTTCCGCAATTGATGACAAGGATGTTTGCTTCGTTTTTATATTTCATCTGATGTCCACCCGAATGTGGGCACACCGATATTCCTCTGTATCATCATCGCCTGGCCGAACACCGCTTTTTTAACAACCTCAAAGCTTGCGGATTGAGACACTTCTTCGGGGAGCGTTTCAGCCTCTGGCCCGAATCCGAGGGTGGGTATCCCGAGTTCTCCGAAGGTATAGGAACCTGCGGTAATTGTCTTTTGCCAGTAACCGAGAGCAGCTTTAAACCCGTTATCCTTGAGCGCCTGATGGGAATTTAGGATAAAGGGATGTGACCCTTCAATGGTCCACGGTTTGATCTCTTTTTCCGAGACGATATTCGCTCCGGCAAAGGTTTTTATCTTCTGCATGGCGACCGCGGTCTGCACCATCACGCTCGGCTCGCTCTTGTATACCGATTTTGCTATCATCTTCGCGCGCTCAAGAATGTTTTCTTCCTGTTCTTCGGGAACATAGGACCGGTCTACGATAACCCTGAACTCGTTGCGGTTATCGCGCGGTTGGGTTCCGCAGAAATGCACGTCCTTGATCTTCAGGCTGGAGTTGCCCAGAGAGTAATTCGACGGCAGCGACTGCGATACCGTCTCCAGTTCATGAATGAGGGGGAACATGGTGCCCAGCATATTGATGCCGCGGCTGGCGAGGAATCCGTCGCTCAAACGGACCTTCACGACGATCTCGTATTCCATCCTGCCCTTGTGTCCGAGATAGATGTTCATGTCGGTCGGCTCACAGAGAATGATGCCTTTGAGTTTTTTCAGCCTCTTCTTCAGATAATAATCGAAAAGGTATTTGACGCCGAACTCGCAGCATACGGACCGCGGTACGCCGCATACCAGAATGTCTCCGACCAGGGGAAGGAGAGATCGCTTGAGAGCCGCGGCGGTGTAAAGAGCGCTCATGATGCCGGGTTTGTAGTTGCACATGCCTTTCGACTCCGCTCCTGCGGGGGGATAATCAACATGAAAGATGAGCGCGATATCCTGTCCCTGTGAATATCCCTTTATAACGCCGATCGTGTTATCGAACCGGTCGCTCGCACAACTGTCGAAGCCGAGCGTCTGCATTTCTTCCAGTATCAGCCTGTTGAAGTCACCGATACTCCTGCTGTTGACCTTGAAAGCATCCAGTTTCTTCCCGAACTGTTTCATTGGTTCGCACAGTCCGTCCACCTTCCCTTTGATAAGCTCCTTCATGGCGCGCCTCCAGTTAAGTTATATGAAACAATGTTAAGTAAATATAAACACTTCTGGCAAAAAAAATTAGAAGGTGGGCGGCGTTACCACCCAGATGGCTTCAGTTTCTTCTTGTCCAATGTTCTTGAACGAATGCGGAGTGCTGGAATTGAAATAAATGCTGTCACCTTTTTTCAACACGTAGACCGCATCATTCAACGTGATCTCGAGCGTCCCTTTGATGACCAGAACGAATTCCTGCCCGAAATGTTTGTACATCTGCGGCCCTGAAGACGCTTTTTCGTTGAGTTTGAACAGGAGCGGCTCCATCTGCTTGTTCGCATCAGGCGAGGTGAGGAGGTACAGGTTGATCCCTGAGCCGATCTCATCGAGATGTTTTCTTTCGTTGGAGCGGACTACGGGCGAATCACCGGCTTTCTGATTCTCTCCGATAAGGCTGCCTACGGTCGTGGAGAGATGATTCGCGATGTTCTTGAGCGTATCGAGGGAGGGCAGTGCTTTCCCCGTCTCGATCTGGGAGAGAAAGCTCGGGCTGATGTTGAGATTTTTGGCAAGCGTGCGCAGGGTGATCCTTTTATCTTCGCGCAGCCTTTTGATGTTCACGCCTATTATTTTCATTTTTCCTCCGCTCTTAGTATAAACAAGAAAAAATGGAATGTCAAGTGAAAGTTAACGCCGGTAAGTGTGGGTTAACAGTGACAAAAAGAGGTTTAACTCAACATTTTGTGAAGGAAAACGGAAGTGCAGTGGATAATGTTTTTGTTCTTTTCTATAATAAAAAGAGACGGTCAAAGGAGGGTGAACTATGGCAAAATACGGTACGGAAACAAAGAAGACAGTCGGTAAAGTGATGCACGAGTTTAAACACGGAGAATTAAAAAAGAGCCGCAAGGGAAAAGGCGGTAAGGTAAAAAGCAGGAAGCAGGCCATTGCGATCGGCCTTTCCGAAGCACGCAAAAAAGGCGCGAAAGTGCCGCCGAAAACGAAACGTTGATCTGCAGGAAAGCCTGTGTTTTATACGTTGCTTCGCAGAGCATAAAAAGGTAGAATTAGGCATGTTCAAGGAATACATCTGATGAATATACGATGCCGGACAATTCTCTTGATCGCATTCTCATGCCTTGCTTTGGGAGGGTGCGCGCAATTTTCCCTAAAAAGCGCGTGGCGTGACCACGAGATCGTAATCGACGGTAAGGATACGGAATGGCAGGATCGTATGGTAAAACAGGGCAATGTGGCTTTCGGCGCGTCCAATGACGGACAATTCCTGTACTTGTGCCTTGCGGTCACTGACAAGAAATCAAAAGCGCAGCTTATGGGATTGTTCAGGCAGAGTTTCTGCGTCTGGTTCGATCCTGAAGGGAAACGCAAAAAGGCACTCGGCGTACGCTTTACGAACGAGTCGCCGATGATGGACGAGTCTCTTGCACGCAAGATAAAGCAGATAACAACTCCTACTTTTCAGCTCATTGCGAACGAAATGATGAGTAACCTCATCATCGAAGTGGAACGCCGCGAGTATCCTGTCGCACTATTATCGGACGCCCCGGGTATCGACGTGGCTGCAGCCATATCGATGAACGGAAGAAAGCTCGTTTATGAAATGAAGGTGCCTCTTGGCAGAAGTGAAGCGCATCCCTTTGCCATTGGCGCTCTGCAGGGAAAGCCGGTAAGCATCGGAGTGGAAGCGACGCCGATTGACTGGGGGTTTCTCTACGCCGAGCAGGCAAAGATAATGTATGGTTCGGGCGGGGGCGGGCAGGGCAGGCGCTCC
>MGVN01000139.1:5041-6980 GCA_001800515.1 Elusimicrobia bacterium RIFOXYB2_FULL_49_7
GCGTATATGTTGCCTGACGAAATACACCGCGTAAGCGTGTGGGGAAAGATACAGCTGGCAGCACAGGTGAAGTAGGCACCAACTGGCTTTTTTCTCAGGGCTATCCCGTAAAGGGATGGCTTTTTTTATTTATGACGGGATGGCTCCGCCTTCATCTCCTGGCCTACGGTCAACAGGTAGAGGGAGTCCGTGCCGCCGGGATGATGGGAGAAGCGTCCTTCGGTGAAGATTACCTTGTCGCCCTTTTTCGTGAGACTGAGGGTTTCAAGGTTTCCCATAATAGTTTCAGGCAGGTTGTCGATGCTCTTGTCCATGAGAAATGCATAAACCCCGTAGGAAAACGCGAGGAACCTGCAGGTGTTCTCATAAATACTGAATGCCAGTATCCATGAATCGGGCTTATAGCGCGAGACCCTGCGGGCAGTGCTTCCGGTATCAGTGGGGGTTATTACGTACCTGGTATGAAGTGCTTCCGCAGCAACCACGACATTGCGGGAGATGACATCCGGGATGGTCAGCCTGCCTTCTCCTGCCAGGGTATTGAGGGACCAGCGCAGGCCGTCACTCTCTGTACTTGCCCGGGCGTTCCGTCGTTCGGTAGTGGCTGCTATTGATGCCATCATTCGTACCGTTTCCACGGGATACTTGCCTATGGCAGTTTCTTCGGAGAGCATCACTGCGTCCGTGCCGTCAAGTATGGCGTTCGCGACATCGCTTACCTCGGCACGGGTAGGCCTGGTGTTGCTTTTCATGGATTCGAGCATCTGTGTCGCGGTGATGACCGGTTTTCCGTAGAGGTTCGCTTTTGCAATGAGTTGTTTTTGGATCGAGGGAACCTCTTCCAGGGGGATTTCGACGCCGAGATCGCCCCGCGCTATCATAACCGCGTCAGTGGCGGCGAGTATGGCGTCGAAATTTTCGATAGCTTCCCTTCGTTCAATTTTTGCCACCGTGTAGACCTGCCTGCCGAGCTTCGCCGCGAACTTTTTCACTTTCAGGATATCGCCGGCTTTCTCGATAAAGGAAACGGCATAGGTATCAATGCCGTTCTCAAGGCCGAATTTGATAAGTTCAAGATCCCTGTCGGTCACCGGGTCAACGGCGAGCTTCGCTCCGGGGAGGTTGAGGCCTTTGCGTGAAAGAAGGGTGCCTCCGACGAGCACGGTGCAGCGCGCGTCAGTTGCAGAGACCTCATCCGCCTGCATCTGTATAAAGCCGTCATTGAGATAAATGATGCTGCCCTTTTTAACGCTTTTCATGAGCTGCTTGTACTCGACGGGGATAAGCGACTGCTCTGCGGCGACGTTTCGCACGGTGAGCGTTACGTGATCGCCCTTGGAGAGCAGCATCGGTTCATGGGGCAGTATGCCGATACGTATCTTTTTGCCGGGCAAGTCCGCAAAAATGGTGACGATCCGTCCGGCTTTGCGCGATGCCGCGCGGATATTTCCGATGCTTTCAAGAATGTCGTCCGGCGAGCCGTGCGAGAAATTAAGCCGCGCAATGTTCATGCCCTCGTTTATCAGGGCTTCCAGTACGGCAACAGAGCGCGATGCCGGGCCTATGGTGGCGACAATCTTTGTTTTATGCAAGGGAAGTTTCATGAATGCCTCTTTTATCCCGCCTCTCAGGGCAGGAAGCAGTATGGTGTCTGTACTTCTTTTCGGCGACGCTTGATTTCATCCTAGCAAAATAGGCGGGGACAGTAAAGAAGAGTACTACCTGCTTTCCGGAGGGATGACCTGGGCGGAGCGCGCGGGAACGGTCGTGATCTGAAGGGCGAAAAAGAGATTGATGAGCGCTATGGCCGCGCCGAGCAGAAAGATATACTCATACCCAGCCGTTTTCCAGATGACTCCTCCCAGAAGCGCGATAGCAATCGAAAATATATGGTCAATGGATACCGCTGCGGTGAGCGTGGAGGTTACCTCCTGCGGGT
>MGVN01000140.1 GCA_001800515.1 Elusimicrobia bacterium RIFOXYB2_FULL_49_7
ATCGGAGTGGCACAAACATCGTTTAACGTGAAACGTGTAACGTTTAACGGGGAAGATAATTGGCAGGTATATACGGGAAGTTTTACGCTCAAGGGAAACCCCATACTTCCTGAAGAAGACGCATCATGCATAGCGAGCTGGCATTTCGACGAAGGCAGCGGAAATATTCTGCATGACGCAACCGGGCACGGATACGACGGCGTCATCCACGGTACGCGCTGGGCTGAAGGGATCATCGGAGCAGGACTTGATTTTGACGGAGCCGGGGACTACGTGGAACTGCCGGACATAGGCGGAAACGTGGATTTCACGGTATCCTTCTGGCTCAACATGGACAGCCTGCCGGATGTGTATAAAGGAGTGATGCAGACCAATGACGGGCTCGTGGAAATCAGTTACAACGGCAGCACCATACAGATGATGCTCTGGGTGAACCGGAGCGGATCGGACCCCCAGCAGTATAATTACCTCTGCGACCTGCCTGCGGAAGGACTGAACCCCGGGGAGTGGCATAACATAACGTTCACCGCGGATGACCTGGACAACCAGATAGGGACTGCAGGAGATATAGAACTTAAAGGATACGTGGACGGAACTCTGAAAGGTACGGGGGTATACATGTATACAGGGATGGGAGCCTATTACGGATACACGCGGATAGGCCAATTGAGGAACAACTACGGCGAATACCACCCGGCGATAGACGCGGTTCTGGACGAGATGGCCGTATACAGCCGGGCGCTGAGCGCGGAAGAAGTGATGAGACAGTCAGCTTTTTGTTTTACGGAAGGAGAGCATACACTTTTATATTACAGCACCGATAAAGCGGGGAACCGGGAAAACACCCGTGACATATCGCTTGTATTTGACGTAAGTAAACCTGAAATAATGATTTCTTCTCCTGCCGGAGGAATGACATATATATCGGGGAGAGACGAACTCCGCATTCTATATTCGGTGACCGATTTGACGCCGGATGTGATAATCGAATCCTATTTTAAAAATCAGGAAACAGGCGAGACGGTTTCCGTAAATAACGGGGAATTGATCGTTTTATCGGAAATTCCCGGAACCTGGGTCATGACCGTGGATGCGGAAGACCGGCTCGGCCATTATGCGAGCACGGCCACGCTCCCGTTTGAAATTATAGCCGATACGATTCCTCCCTCAAAAATTGTTGATTTCGCTGCGGTGGATATAACGACAGGGAGCATAACCCTCACCTGGCCCGCTCCCGGAGACGACGGAGAGACGGGAGAAATCGCCGGCGGGAAATACCATATCCAATATTCATCATATTTAATAGAAATCGCGCCCGGAGAATACGGAATCGGAAGCACTGATATTATCTGGTCGACGACAACGACACCCGGCAATCCGGAAAACAGAATCATAGAAGGACTGTCAAGGGGCCAGGATTATTATTTCCAGATCCGTACTGCCGATGAAAGAGAAAACTGGTCCCAATGGAGCGATATACTCCAGGCCGGGACGCTAAATCTCATAATAAGCACGGATACTGTTATTTCCCTCAACTTCGAAAGAGCCTTTCTTGACGGAGATGAAATAATTCCTTCAATAGTTATCGAATCCACCGCAGCAGGGAAAGGGTCAGTCGCTATTGCTACAGCCATAGCTGAAGGGCTTCTTGCTCTGAGTTCTC
>MGVN01000141.1:0-739 GCA_001800515.1 Elusimicrobia bacterium RIFOXYB2_FULL_49_7
ATCGTTGCCCAGCCGAACTGCCTCTTCTCGGGCGAGTTGCATCAACTTTTTGACTCGTTCTGTAAACATACCATTCATGGTGTTTGCTCCTTCGATACAGTAGTGCCAACCTATATGTAGATGTTGTGCGTAATCCGGAATAAAATACAAAAATAACAGGAAAGAGGGAAATGATTACCGTGCGATGCCGTTTTTGGAGTGGCGCAAAAAAGCGAGGAATTCCGCGATTTCCGGAAGTGACGGGTTGCAATTACTTTCAATCTCAGCAAGCGCGTCTGCAATCGTCAGATTTTTTAAATAAAGAATTTTGTAGGCACGGAGGATTTGAGTAATGGTTTCCGCAGAAGTCCCCTTGCGTTCCATCCCCACTTTATTGATGCCGCGCGGGGTTACTGGATTTCCTGTGGCTGTAATAAAAGGAGGAATATCTTTTTGAACCAGACAGGAAGCACCGATGAATGCCATGCGGCCGATGGTGACGAATTGGGTCACGGCCGTGATGCCGCCGATACGAGCACCCTCTTCTACCGTGACATGGCCTGCAATGTTCACGGAATTGGCTAAGACCGTGTCGTTTTTGATGATGGTATCATGGCCTAAATGGACATAAGCCATAAGCAGATTGTTGTTTCCGATGCGGGTGATATTGCCTCCGCCGGTGGTGCCGCGATTCAGCGTTACGCATTCCCGTATCCGATTATCATCGCCGATGATGAGTTCGCTCTCTTCGCCTTTGTAT
>MGVN01000141.1:762-7645 GCA_001800515.1 Elusimicrobia bacterium RIFOXYB2_FULL_49_7
AATCACCGACGAATCGAGTTCGGCCTTGGGGTCGACGATAGAAGAGGGGTGGATGGTTGCCATAAGGAAGGAAAAATATAGAATATTGCAGCAATCGGCTCAATTAATTAGATTATTCTCATTCATGTTAAGAGCCGTTCTTCTCTCTCTCCGGCCCAACCAGTGGATTAAAAATCTGTTTGTTCTGGCGCCGCTCATTTTTTCTAAGCATCTTTTCAATGGGCCCTTGGCGATTCAGGCGTTTTTATATGCGCTTGCTTTTTGTCTTTTTTCCTCTGCGATTTATCTCATCAATGATGTGGTTGACCGCAAACGGGACCGTTTTCACCCGGACAAATTGCTTCGACCTGTGGCGGCAGGGACCTTGTCCGCGGCTTTTGCGCTGACGTTGGCCTTTGTGGTGGGTGCAATAGGATTGACCGGTGGAATTCTGCTATCCGGTTCAGCAGGATGGCTGATGGTTCTCTATGGGGCCAATGCGCTTCTGTATACGTTTCTTTTTAAGCGAATGGTGCTTCTGGATGTACTTTTTATAGGGGCCGGTTTTGTGATTCGGGTACTCGGCGGTGCGGAGGTGATTGCTGTAGACCCATCGGTTTGGCTTGTTCTGTGCACTTTTTTAATATCTCTGTTTCTGGGGTTCTGCAAACGCAAGCAGGAAATGGAGGGATTGTCTGTGCATGGAGTGGACCATCGGACCGTATTGGCTGACTATACTGTCGAGTATTTGGACTTAATGATTGGAGTGGTGGGGGCGTGTACGGTTATTTCTTATGCGCTTTACACAATGGCCCCGGAAACCATTGCTAAGTTTCAGACTCCCTATTTGATTTATACCGTCCCATTTGTGTTGTACGGGGTTTTTCGATATCTTTATCACATTCATGTTCGCCGGAACCGGAAGAGTCCATCTGAAATCATTTTTTCGGACGTCTCATTGCTTGTCAATGGTTTTCTCTTTTTTGTCGCGGTGATCTTTATTATTTATTAAAACCTTCCTTGCACAAATTGTAAATCTCCTGATTATATTTTATATTATTCCAGTATGGTATACGTTATTGGGAAACGCACGTTTGATCTTGTTGCCGCACTGTTCGGTCTTTTCCTGTTTTCTCCGATCATCTTGGTTGTCGCCCTTTGCATCAAGCTGACTTCCCGGGGGCCTATTTTTTTTCGGCAGGTGCGTGTTGGGTTGAATGGAAAAACATTTCGTATATGCAAATTCCGCACCATGGTCACAGATGCAAACAGAGGGCCTGTTGTTACCGCAAAAGCGGATGCCCGGATAACGTCTGTCGGACGGTTATTGCGCCTGACCAAGTTGGATGAGTTGCCGCAGCTTTTCAATGTCCTTTACGGTTCAATGTCCTTTGTGGGCCCTCGTCCTGAAATTCCCGCATTAGTTGCTACTTATACGGAGGAGCAGAAGGCGCTGCTTACGGTTAAGCCCGGTATTACCAGTCCGGCCACTATTTATCACCGTGATGAAGAGGAAATTTCAGGCAGCGCCGAAGAGGTGTTGGAATATCATCGTACCGTTCTTGTGCCTAAAAAAGCGCAGTATGACCTTGGATATGTGGAAAAACGATCCCTTTGGCTGGACATCAAACTCATCCTTTTAACCTTGTTGGCTGTTATTACGAATGAAAGCGGTTATGTTCGTGAAAAGGCAATGAAAAACCGACGAGCCTTGATCGTGATAACTGTTATTCTTTTATTGTTTGTTTCATATTATGTTGCCTATCTGCTTAGATTTGCAGGAGATATACCGCCTTTTTTTATGGGAAAGTTCAAGCGAACAGTGCCGCTTGTTGTTATGATTGAGCTTGTATTTCTTGCCTACTTCGGCCAATTGGAAGGGTATTGGCGCTATGTCGGATTGAATGATGTGGTAGCCATTTTGAAGTCAATGGCATTAACGGTTTTGGTGATGTTTGGAGTGGAATATTTCTTTCTGGATGCCTCCTTTCCGACCGGAACGGTGGTCATTAATTTCCTGCTTGGGGTTATGTTGCTTTCCGGTCAACGTCTTTCCACTCGTCTTTTAAGAGAAGCTTATACACCGATTACCCCAAAAGCGCGAGAAAATGTATTGATTTTAGGTGCAGGCGATCGAGGGGAGAGGCTCCTCCGGGAGCTTCGCAACAATCCGGATTTGGCTTTCAATATTATCGGATTTATTGATAAGGACCCGGCTAAGCAGGGCAAACGGATTCACGGAACGGAAATAATCGGCCAGTTCGCCTCTTTGCCTGAGTTGGTGGAAAGTCATCAGATATCCATCTTGATTAATACGTTGGATGCCTTAACGCAAGAGCAGGCGGCAATATTAACCCGTCTTCGCGCCCAATTCAAATGTACCATTACGAATGTGCCGGCTGCATCGGATTATATTACGGGCAAGGTGTCGGTTCGAAAATGGCGAGAGGCCAGTATTGAAGAATTGTTGGGGAGAAAAAGCGTTGAGTTAGATAGAAAAAGCATCGAATCTATTTTTAAAGACAAACGAGTTTTGGTCACCGGAGCAGGGGGTTCCATTGGTTCTGAACTGGTACGGCAATTATTACGCTTTTCTCCGGGACAGATGCTGCTTCTGGATAAAGATGAAACACTGCTATATGAGCTTGAAACGGAATTGAATGAGGGGACTTTTCAGGTGTCCTATCAAGTCCTCATGGGTGATATTCGCAATAAAGAAAAAATGGCGTACTTCTTCAAGCAATATAGGCCAGAAGTCGTTCTTCATGCGGCAGCCTATAAGCATGTTCCATTAATGGAGTTACATCCGCAGGAAGCGATACAGAATAATATTATTGGCACGCGAAATATCCTGGAAGCAGCTCGGGATAATGGCGTGGAACGAATAGTGATGATTTCTACCGATAAAGCGGTTAGGCCGACGAATGTCATGGGGGCAACAAAACGTTTTTCAGAAATGCTGATGTTCGGTTGTTTTGCCCAGGGCCCCATGAAATGTATGGCCGTGCGTTTTGGCAATGTATTGGGAAGTCGCGGTAGCGTTATTCCTTTATTCACCCGTCAAATTAATCGCGGTGGTCCGGTGCGTATCACCCATCCGGATATTACCCGTTTCTTTATGTCCATTCCGGAAGCGGCTCAACTCGTTTTGCAAGCAGGAGCAATGGGTAAAGGAGGAGAAATTTTTATTCTTAAGATGGGAGAACCGGTTCTTATCAAAGATTTGGCAACCCGTCTCATTGAAATTTCAGGTTATCAATCGGGAATTGATATTGATATTGAATATGTGGGACTTCGTCCCGGAGAAAAGCTTCATGAAGAGCTTTTAACCGAACTTGAAGGTACCCATGCTACGCCTCATGAAAAGATTCTGGTTATCCATACGGTCCCTACTGTAGAAAAAGAGACATTGTTAGACCAAGTTGAAGCTTGGGATAGTGAGAGCCTCTTTAAAATAGCCGATGCGGATATCAAACATACTTTAAAGAGTATTATCCCGGAATATATTCCTTTTCTGGGGTAGGCCCCTCGGAAAACCATAAAAAAATCCCCTCAAGTTTTTAAAAAATCTGCCGATAAACTGGATAGGAGAGCGTCTATTCTGCATGGGGAAGTGTGGAATGGGCCGCAGGGGTTGAAGAAGGTGTTTCAAGTAAACACCCTATAATACCCTTGTATTCTCTAAGGAAGCTTTGGCATGTTTGCCTTAGCTGAACTTTTACCAAGGGAGGGTGCTATGTCCATTATTTCAGGGAATCTTATTGCCAGGCAGGCGGCCTGGAATCTAAACACGGCCAGTAGTAAGCTGGCCGATTCGGTGCTTAGATTATCTTCCGGACTCCGTATCCAAGGTCCATCGGACGGGATGTATGAGTATGTCCGGGCCAATAAACTGGAGAGCGATATTCGGGTTTATGGCAATATCCGCTCCAATCTCGAAGAGCATCAATCCATCCTGGATATTGCGGAAACTGCCGGAGATGAAATTCGGACGAAATTAGAGACCATGCAGGAAAAGGCGGTCCAGGCGTCGGATGTGGGCTTGACGGAAAATGAACGGCTCGCTTTAGAAGCGGAATACAATTCCCTTCTCAGCGGCATCGAAGACATTGTGAATGGAACGAAATATCAGGACAATGGAATTTTATATGAGGCCGGGAAATATAACCAGTCAACCAATATCGCCATCAATTCGGATGGCTCCGTCTCAATGACCATGGATCTCGGTAAATTGGATGTGGGTGATGCGGATGGTATCAATTTGGCGGAAGCGGATTGGAGTGGTGTGGGCGGTGCGGCTGCGGCCGGAACCTCTTCCAGCAATGTAGGTGATGCCTTAGACGTGGTGGACACTTTTTTAGCCGGGGTGTCGGGGTATCAAAGTCAGTTGGACAGTCATGTTCGTTTGACCGGCAACTTGGTCCAAAACTACGAAGCCGCCCGCTCTTCTCTTATTGAAGTGGATGTTGCCAATGAGATGGTCACTTACACGGCCTTGGATGTACAGAAACAGGCGGCTGCGGCCATGCTGACCCAGGCGAATATTTCAAATCGCAGTATTTTGAATTTGTTTAAATTCCAGTATTCGTAATACCGGGCGGTATCGGTATTGTAGAAGCAAGAAATATTTTATGTTGAAAGAATTTGGTTTAACAATTCAGCCAATTCTTTTTTTCGATAGGGCTTTTGCAGGGCGCCATTGAACCCATGTTCGTGAGCGTGGGTGAGCAGGGGGTTTTCGGAAAAACCGCTTGAAACTATGACAACTATGGCATGGTCCCGTGCCTTCAGTGTCATTACAAGCTGTTTTACATCATTATTTCCTGAAGTGGTTAGATCCAGAATAGTGGCTTTGAACGGCCGGCCTTCGCGAATAGCTGTTTCAATTTTTTGCTCGGTTTCCCGGCCGTTTATCGCAGTCTCGACATCATACCCCATATCCTGAAGTAGGGTTGTTGCTGTTTCAAGAATGATCGGTTCATCATCCATAACCAAAATACGACCGCTTCCGTGGTGGGCTTTAGAGGCCAAAGGAGGGGGAGGCATTTCATTAAAAGACATGGATGCCGGGAGCAGGATAAAAAAGGTTGTCCCGGTCCCTTCTTCTGATTCCACTGAAAGGGAACCATCATGTTTTCGAATGATTGAAAATGCGGTGGAGAGACCCAGCCCGTTTCCCTTTGGTTTCGTTGTGAAAAAGGGATCGAATATCCTGGGCAGGATTTCCCGGGCAATACCGCCTCCGCTGTCCCGGATGGCGATTCGAATTAAATAGACGGGTTTTCCCTCTTCCCGCTCCCGGCAGATGTTTTCAGCAGAGAGCAGGAGTGTCCCCTCATTGGACATGGCCTGTCGGGCGTTAATGACGATGTTACCGATTGCTTGTCCAAGCTGGTTTTCGTCGAAATCGCAGAGTTTGAGTGCGGGATCGATTTCGAAAACGGGTACAATACCGGAACCGCTAAGGCAGAATTCTGTCCAGGTGCGAAGCAAGGGCCCCAGTGAGCCTGTCCGACGGATGGGAACATCACTGGTAGAAAAGGTGATCAGTTGCTGGGTCAATCCTTTAGCACGCTCGAAAACAGAAAGTGATTTGTCAAGATATTCCGATACGCGACTTTCTTTAGGTGTGATTTCCCGGGCCAAATCAATATAACTGAAGATGCCGCCCAGGAGGTTGTTGAAGTCGTGCGCAATGCCGCCGGCCAGGACCCCGAGCGATTCGAGCTTCTGGACTTTTCGGAGCTCTTCCTCGGTTTTTTGCCGTTCCGTCATATCCTGAACCGTTCCAACCAAAAGAACCCCTTTTTCCGGCAAGGTCAGTACTTCGCCGGTTGTGCGAACCGTCTTGCGCCTGCCGTTCGAGGGCATCAGGGAGTGGGTAATATCGAAGCTGGATCGATTTCGGAATGCTTTTTTCAGGGTTACTTCGACCATGGATTGTTCCTCAAGCGGGATAATCTTCCGAATTTCCACTATTGAGTGCACCGTGTTGGTAAGGCCTAAAATATGGAAAAACTGCTCTGAGCCGTCGACCTGTCCTGTGGAAGGATGAAATTTGAAATGGCCGACTTGGGCTATTTCCTGCGCTTTTCGAAGGAGACCTTCGCTTTCAAAAAGCGCCTCTTCGCGTCTTTTGCGTTCCGTAAAGAGTGGGGAGATACCGGCAATACCGAAGAGCATGAGCATTGACAGGCAAAGACCGATACACTCGTTCAGTATGTCCAGAGCCGGGAATGTGTCTCCGCTCAGGAGACGGCAAAACGGAATGAGGCGCCGGACGACCATGAAGAGGATGGCCGTGGTAATGAGCCCCCAGGCGGTCCATTTTCCGGTCAGGCGGATGAGTCTCAGCGCCAGGACGGCGGCGGTCAGTTGTAAGGACACGGAAACAGCCAGAATGACGGCAGCAGTCATGATAAAGATAGAATACGCAATTGAGACGACTTTTGTCAAGAAGTGTGTTGTAAAGAATTTCTATGGGTGGGTGATGAGGTTATGATTTGTGATTCTTCGGGAAGGGAGATTGTACGATAGAAGATAAAAATGGGCGGTACAGGAATTGAACCTGTGACCCCTACCATGTCAAGGTAATACTCTAACCAACTGAGCTAACCGCCCTTTTATCGCCAAATAAGATAAATATTTGTTTTACCGGAATCAATCAAATGTGATTTTCTTTTTTACGCCCATCGATTCGATAAAGAATACCGGGATGAGTAATCGGAAGCGAAACCGGCGGCATTCCAGCCATTTTTATCGTGCCTGCAAGGCCAAAAGGTGATTAGCACGTGGAAGAGATGCCAAAGCGGCGTCCTATTTTAGAATCACAGCTTTTTTAAGCAGTTTCAATTGGCCTATCTCAGCTTTTACAATATAAATACCGGAAGCATACCCAGCCGCA
>MGVN01000142.1:0-3116 GCA_001800515.1 Elusimicrobia bacterium RIFOXYB2_FULL_49_7
CTGCCGCGTCAGCCACACGTGCCTCTACCACAGTATCGCCTACATTTTCATTCTTAGGCGACCAAGAGAGCGTTCCGGTCCCGTTGATGGCCATGCCCGTTGGGGCGTGGAGAAGGGTCCAGGAGAGAAGGTCGTTTCGATCGCGATCCGTAGCTTCCAGGGTCCGAAGGTAAGCCATATCTTCGTTGATCGTATCTCTGATCAATACGGTCTGGATGACAGGTGCATCATTCACGTCCTTGACCGTAATGGTTTTATGGAGGGTATCCTTCAAGCCTGCTGAATCACGTACCAGGAAGGAGAATGTGCCGGTCTGGCCGGTCATGGTGGAATCCAGCTTCCAGACGATTTCACCTGTCAGGCTGTCCACTTTCATGCTGTCCAGTGTGGCGCTTTGCAGGAAATAACGAATTTGATCGCCATTGGATAAATCAGGATCCGTGGCTTGTAAGGTGAAATTCCAGGTGGTCCGTTCAATCACCGTATCCGGCAAATCGGTTGTCCGGGTTACAAACGAGGGCGGCAGGTTGGAGGAAAGAATTCGAAGGGTAAAGGTCAGCGTATCTTTCAATATTCCGTCACTGGCGATCACGGCAACCACGGTATCACCCACTTGTGTGGCAAGAGGCGTAAAAGAGATAATGCCCGTGGCCGCAGCAAGGGCCATTCCCCGCGGACCGGTCAGGAGGGTGAAATTGACAACATCGCCATTGGCATCCAACGCATCAATATCCCGCGTATAAGCCGCATCCGAGTAGGCGGTATCCCGTGTCAGACTGGTGGTAATGACCGGTGCTATGGGAGTGAAGGAGGGGGTCACCACACTGAATTGGGCATTGTTGTTCAAGGTATCGTTAACCACATTCTGGTCGAAGGTGAAGGCGCTGATATAATACACGGTCCCGCTTTTCAAGCCTCCCAAGGTCCAGAAGGTGTCTGCCGGCTGAAACAGTTGGGCCCTGACGCACTGGGCGCGTTTGCTGATGTCGCTTAAGAAGCGGAGCGTGTCCATGCACAGGAGAACGGAATCCACGTAAAGAGCCGGTTTGTCCCAATGAATGGACAAGGTTGTTGAATCAAGGGCCGTGGCGGTTAGTTCTGTGACATTGGGCGGCGGCGGATTCGGGGTGGTGGCTGTCGCTTTTCCGGTATGGCAGGTGTCGGATCGATTGCCTGAGGAGTCACGGAGAGTAATAGAGAAATAATACGGTGTCAGATAGGCCAGGCCGGTGGCATGGATCGTGGTAATGGAAAGAGGATAATTTCCCACCAGAAAACCGGAGCCTGCGCTGCTGTCCGGATATTGGGCAGGGCTATACAGGATGCGCACACTGTCCACATCGGTCCCGGCCAGAATGGAGGGGTTCCAGGTTAGCAGAATATCGTTATGGGAAACGGCTGTGGCGGTCAGGGTCAGATTATTGACAGGTGGGGTCTTGTCCGGGATGGAGAGGACAACGGAGGCGGCGGCGGAATAATTAGCCGAACTGTCACGTATAAAGACGGTAAAACCGGAGCTGTTTTTTTCAAGCAAGCCGGATACGGTATCCTTGACAAAAGAGGTCGGCTTCATCACCGCCATTGTGCCATCCGATGTCGAGGTCGGCGCAATAGCGGAATTCGGCAGGTAGCGGACCATGACGCTGTCTTTGTCCGTGGCAATCGAGGTAACCCAGGAGAGTTCCACTTTGCCATTGCCCAAGTAGTTGGCCGAGAGAGCGGTGACAGGGGCGGGTGGGGTTTGATCAGGAATGGTCAATAGGCTTCTGGCCGCTGCGTTTGCAGCGGAATAATTGCCTGAACTGTCCCGTACAAAGAGACCGAAGGTGTAGGGGGTCTTTTCAATCAAACCGATCAGGGTGTCCTTGGTGCGGCTGGCCGGCCATACAGCCCAAAGTGTCTTATCCGTAGGTGATGCGGGATAGACGGAAACGCTCTGGTTGTAGCGGATCATGACGCTGTCCTTATCCGTAGAAATCGACGGCGTCCAGGAGAGCTCCAATTTGCCGCCGCCCAGGTAGTTGGCCGCCAGTCCCGTGACATTGGCCGGTGCGGTCTGGTCGAGCGTAGTAGCGGATTTCCGGCTTGCGGCTGTAGTGTCAGACCAATTAGCCGAGGAATCACGCACATACAGGGCAAAATAATACTTTGTTTTAGCTGCGAGTCCAATGACCGTATCACAGGAGTCTGTGCGATTATGTTTAATGGAATAGATGACCGGTCCCTGCCAATTGGCGGAATCGGGCGACTGAATGACGCTTCCCCAGAGTCGGGTGGAATCCACATCCGAGCCGGCCAGGGTGCCGAGATTCCATTTCAGCTGAATCCGGGTTTCATCCAATGCAACGGCGGTCAGAGTCATGGGGTTGACCGGTTTGGTCAAATCCAATGTTTTGGCCGTGCGCTTGGCACTGTCAGCAATGGTACTCCAATTACCGGTAGTATCTTTTACCATCAGACAGAAATAATAATTGGTCTTGGGCTGGAGGTTTTTAACCGAAAGGGTGGAGTCGAACATACGCCCGGTATGCACTTTAACTGCACCGACATCCGTGGCGCCAGTGGGATAGCTGCCCACCTTATACCAGATGCCGAGGCTTTCCGCATCCGCACTGTTATTGCCCGCTCCTTTTGTCCAGGAGAGGTTGATGATGGAGTCTGTGGAGGCAGTGGCGGTCAGGGTGTAGATGTTGGTGGGTGGCACTGAATCTGCGATGACATTCAGAGAGAAGGTCTGGAAGAAGGTATCGGTCACATTGTCCGTTGCGCCGACGATAATCGTATGTTGACCGACAACCGAAGCGGTCCATTGAACCAATCCGGTTCCGGTATTGATAGTCATGCCGCTCGGTTTTTGTTTCAGGTTATACACGGGGCTGGTACCATTGGGGTCAGTGGCCACCACCTGGTATTGATAAGCGAAATTCTGCTTGATCGTGTCCGGTGCTTTGGAGGTAATTTCAGGAGGCATGTTGAATTCCGTCGTGGTGAGCCAGTTGGCATAATTGACGGTGCCGTAATCACTGTTGTCCCAGTGGTCGAAAATGGCGGCAAGATTTTTCGGATTGGAGCCGGTGTTGATTTGGGCCGTCGTGGTGACCCCCCAATAATTGTAT
>MGVN01000142.1:3181-22465 GCA_001800515.1 Elusimicrobia bacterium RIFOXYB2_FULL_49_7
TGTGTTAGGTCGTATGCCGATTTCGCATCGATGGACATAATTGGTGCAGACTTCACTGGTATCGTTTTCCAGTTTGATGCCGGGTGTGAATCCGGAAATGTCATTGCGGAAAACCTTGAGACTATCGGTCTGTTGCAATCCCAATCCCACGGCCTCCATGCCGCTCGCGGAATCCGCGCGGACCGTATTGCGCAGGATCCATCCTTTTTTAGTGAGCGATGCGCCCGAGCGCCCTGTTATTTTGATCCCCTGATGAGAGATTAGCCTTTTCGTATTCTTCATGTCAATGACATTGTCCTTAACGCAAAGGCTGTCGTCCAGAGTGCCCCAGGGGTAGTAGTTGAGATAAATACCCTGGTAGACGGCCGTGTCGGTAGCGCTTACGCTGATTCGACTGCTGTCCAATGTCAGATTCATGCCGGAGGAATTCGACAGGTATTGGTGGACGCCGCTTTGATTCTGGAGCAGGTTACAGTGCCGGATCACGTTATTGAGGGTGTTATTGACATAATCATAATTCAATGCGACCCCTTCTACGGCGTAACTGACTCGGCAGTATTTCAGACTCGCCTGGCCGCCGTTGATATAGAGGCCGTACCAATCGGTCATTTTCGGATCCGCCGAATTGCTGGTAAAAATGATGGAATCCGATACAATGCCGTTGGCAACCAGACTGCCCTGAACGATCAGGGTATCCGGATAATCGTAACTGTCCGATCGGTTGCGCGGCATGAAAAGGATTTGCGCACCCGCATCAATGGTGAGTGTCACGCTGTCCAATACGCGGACCGTACCGGACAAAAGGTAGGGACCACCCGCTTTTGTCCAGGTCGTGTTGACGTTGATGGTGCCGGACACGGTGTTCATGGCAAAGATCGCCGTGTCGCCGAGTACGGAGGCGGTTCCATAAGCATTTGCAGCTTCGTTGTAGGCGGCAATGATGTTCTGGCCCGATTGTATCTGGAGTTTACCGTCTCCGGGGGATGCGGAAGCGGAATTCTGGGGTACAATATAGCCGCGAAAAATACCGGACGCCGTGTCGGTTTCTGTGAGTGTCACGGTCTCCCCGGAAATTTCAACACCGCTTTTCACTGTGATGTTGACATTTTGTACGGAGGCGTTGCTGGTATTCAGATCCATGTCATTGACCTGGAGCCAGAGGGTGTCGGTCTCTCCCTGAAACAGGGTTTTATCCGTCCAGTAGTGATCCAGGAGCTGCATGGAACCGCTGTATCCTGTGGGGGCGGGCGTTCCGCCGGCCGAATTGAGCCAACCGCTGTAATCCACCCGGCCTTTGTAGTTGTCGTCCCATTTATCGGAAATGCCGGAGAGATTCTTGGGATTGGCGGAACCGTTGATTTCCGTTGTCATGGCGCTGCCCCAGTAATTATAGCGGGCATTGACGGCACTGTCATTGCTGTTTAAGAAAACATATTCCCAGGCAGTACCCAGATTGTTGAAGTTGAAGGTTGTCATGGGTTTGACAAAAACAAAGCCTGCTTCGACATTTCGGCCGCAATTTTGCACGGTGTTGGAACAGAGGACGCTGGTGTCGTTCTGGAAAAAGATGCCGGTGCGGAATCCGGAGAGGGTGTTATTGACGACCGTCAGATTTTTGATGTTTGCAAGAGAGAGTCCGCGCGCCTGCCAATTCCCGGTAGAATCCACAGTAATGGTGTTGTGGGCGATCCGTGCACCCCGGATGAGATCAAGGCCGCATCGTCCGCTGATCTGAATGCCTTGCCGGTAATGGTTTCCCTTGCCGGTCACGAAATCAATAGTATTGTCAGCAATCGTAATAGTATCGCCGATCTGACCGTCACTGTTATAGGAAAAGGTGATACCGCCACGGAAAGCGGTGTCTGCGTTCTCAATGGATTTGAAGAGGGAGCTGTCTACCATGAGTCGGATGTCGGCGGAAGAATTGTTGAGATCGTAATTGATGCCCGTGAATCCGTTCAGGAGATTACAGTGGCGGATCAGACTGTTTTGTGACGCGCCGACGATATTCTGATAACTGAAATCAACTCCTTTTTCCGCATAAGTCACCCGGCAGTATTTCATGGTGACTTGGCCGCCGTTGACCAGGATGCCGTACCAGTCGCCTGTTTTCTGAGTCGGTGCATTGCTGGTGAAAATGATGGAATCGGTTGAGGTCCCGTTTGCGATGAGCGTGCCGAATACGGTGAGGGTCTCACTGGGGATTTCCCCGGGTTGAGGTGAAGGAACGAATCGGACGACCACGCCCGGATCAATCGTCAATGTGATCCCAACAGCGACACGGATCTGACCGTTTACGAGATACGGGCTTCCGGCCAAATCCCAGGTGGTGTTGGTCTCAATGTCGCCGGAGGTGTAGTTGTCTGCGAATTGGGCCGCCCGGGTGATGGGGATAGAGCTGCCGTAAGCGTTCATGGCGTCGGTGTAGGAGGCGGTGATACTTTCTCCGGGCCAAATTTGAAGGATATGATCGCCGAGATTCGCCGTGTTGTTTTTCTCGGTCGCAATCGATCCCTTAAAGAGCGGGGTGTCAATGCCCGCTTCGGTCAAGGTGATTGTTTCGCCGATGGATTCCACGCCGCTCTTGACCGTGATGGTAATGGTTTGGGCAACGGAAGGATTGTTGTTGAGGTCTCGATCCGTTACTTCCAAATAGACGGTTTCACCATTCAGGAAAGTGGAGTCATCGTAGCCGTCCACATCAGTCAGTTTAAGCCACCCATTGTTGCCGCCCGGTGCGGGCGTGCCGTTTTGGCTATCCAGATAGCGGGAATAATTGATGTAGCCCATACCGGCAGAGGGGGCGTCCCATTTATCATAGATGCCGGACAGATTTTTCGGGTTGATGGAGCTTGTGATTTCAGATGTCATGGCTGCGCCCCAATAATTGAATCGGGCGTCCAAATCCAGTTCATTGGAATAGGACTGGTATGACTGAATGACCCTCTCGTAAGCTGGTCCAAAGGTGTTATAATGCAGGGTGGTGGTGGCAAAGAGCAGTTGATCGTCAATTTGATTGTTGACGTTGATGCGGCAGTTTTGCACGGTGTTGGAATCGGCTGCGCTGACATCGTTGTAAAGATAGAGACCGTAATTGAAGCCCGAAATGGTGTTGCTGACGACTTTTATACTGTCGGTGTTCCGCAGGGCAATGCCGGAGGCATTGTACCCGGCTGAAGAATCGCCGAGCAGGACGTTATGTCGGATGGCCATTTTTTTTGCAGAAGCGTTATTGTGTCGGCCGGAGACTTCAATGCCGCTTTGGTTGTAATAGCCCCGCCGGGAATACTGGATAAGATTGTCCGCAATCAAAACGCTGTCATTACTGCTTTCAAACATGCTGTAGTAAAAGGCTAATCCACCGTAATCCGAACGATAGGGATGAGAGGCTTCAAAGATCGAACTGTCCACTGTTAATTGAATAAGGGAGCTGTTGTAGTTGTAGTAATACAGGGCCGTATCATTCTGGCTGAAACGGCAGTGGCGAACGAGGCTCTGTGTGGTTCCGGAAAAGTAATCGTAGTGGAAATGTAGAGCCCGATGTGCAAACTGGAGTTTAGTATGGCGCAGCGTCACGCTTCCGCCCGAAACATAGAGCCCGAACCAGTCGGCCGGCTGCGGGGCAACCGTATCCAGCACCGACAATACAACAGAATCAGCTGCCGTTCCCTGAGATAGCAGGGCGCCGTAAACTCGGATGGAGTCACCATATTGATACATGAGTATCCGGTTACGCTGGAACATGAGGAGTTGGACACCGGATTGCAGGAAAAGGGTGTCTCCGGCCGGAATCGTGTAGTTGCCGGAAATGACATAAGGGCTGTTTGTTTTAATAAGGGTAAGATTGCCGGATTGGCTGCCGGATAAAACGGTGTTTACAAAGACCGCGGAATCCATTACATTAACATTGCTGCCGTATTCATTGACCACATCGTTGTAGGTTGCAATCATGCGGTTTCCGGTCCAGGCCTGAAGCATGCCATCTCCGGCCGGTGTTTTGTTGTTTTGAACGGGGATATAGGCCATGAAGATTGATGAGTTGACCCCGGATTCGGTGAGTAATAAATTTTCGCCTGACGTTTCAACATCGCTTTTGACATTGATGTAGAGTTGTTGGACCGTGCTGGGATTGGTGTTCAGATCCGGATCCGTGACTACAATGCCTATCGTATCAGCGGTGGTCATGTAGAGTTTTTTATCTATGGAATAATATCGATCTTTAAGTTGGATTGTGCCGCTGATGCCTGCCCACGCCATCTGACTGATGGCTAAAAGAAAAAGGGCGGAAATCAGACTTTTCGAAATGGCCATAGGGTTCTCCCTTGAATAGTTTCTATCCGAAACAGCGCGTTGTTTTATATTGAAGGAAAATAATTATCGGCTATTAATATATACTAATACAATTACTTTTGAAAGTCTGTGATTGTTATCACGAAACGAGATCTGCTGTTTGTCTCGATGAGAGAAAAATATTATTTCAGTTGACATTCGTTGTTTGATTCACTATGTTTGGTATATGCCAATTAGTTGAATGGTATATACCAATGAGTGATAGGCCGATTATTTTATTAAATAATGAGATAGGATCTCCTTCCTATCGACAGATTTCGGATCAATTTCTGGAAAAGATTCAGAACGGGGAATTGAAACCCGGCGACAAAATCCCAACAGAACGCGATTTAGCACAGAATTTGAAGATAGCGCGCGGGACGGTTAAGCGGGCCTATGAAGAACTCATCCGCAAGGGGGTGCTGCAGAGCGAACAGGGGCGAGGAACCTTTGTTTGTTCAAGCGCACCGGAGATGCCTCTTGTCAATCGAAAGGAAAAAGCGGTTTACACGCTCCGCCGGGCGCTGGATGATCTGACTTTCCTGAAATTCTCTCTCCGTGAAATCCGTACCCTGGTGGAACTGGAATTACTCTCCCGCGAAAAGGCGGAGGAAGAACCCCTGCTCATTGCTGCCGTGGATTGTAATCCTGAGGCGCTTCAGATTTACGAGCGCCAGCTTCACCTGCTGCCTAATGTGCGCATCGTCAAATTCCTGCTTCCGGAATTGTCGGATGATGCAGGAGCCGAGTCCCGGCTTTCCCCCTTTGTTCTGATTCTCACCACGCTGACTCATTTTCACGAGCTGTCCGGCCGCTTTCCAGGGCTTTCAAAAAAGCTGCTCCAGGTCGCTGTAGCGCCATCGCAGGAGACGATAATTCGGTTAGCTAAGCTGTCGCCCACCCGTGAAACCGGCATTTTTTGCGAAAGCAACCAATTTGCCGCCCTGGTGAAATACCATCTCGAATCTCTCCATCTTCTGCCGGAACACATTCATGTCCTGTCTGTGTCCGACAAGGAAGGGTTGGCGGCAAAGCTTCCCGCCCTTTCGGCCCTGATTATTCCCTCGTACTACGCCTTTGCTCCGGACAAGACCTTGCAACCTTCATTACAGGCCTTTACAGAAAAGGGAGGCAACATCATCTCTTTTGATTATGTCATTGATCGCGGATCGCTTCTCCATGTCGAGGAACGGCTTGCGCGGCTGTTAACAGAAAGCGATTAATCATGCGACCGGACACTTTAGTTTTGGGCGTCATCGGTGCAGATTGCCATTCCGTGGGCAACAAGGTGCTCGATGTTTTTCTGACGGACGCAGGATTCAACGTGGTCAATCTCGGAGTCATGGTTGGCCAGGATGAGTTCATTGATGCGGCCATTGAATCCGATGCCGGCGCTATTTTGGTCTCTTCCTTGTACGGTCATGGCGAAATGGATTGCGACGGTTTGCGGGAACGATGCATTGAACGGGGATTGGACAACATACTTTTGTATGTGGGCGGTGCATTGGTGGTCGGCAAGACCGATTTTAATGATGTCATCAAACAGTTCACTGCGATGGGCTTTGATCGTGTTTTTCCGCCCACCGTGGATTTGAATGAGGCGGCCGGGCTTCTCAAAAAAGATATGACGCGATTTATTCTGAAAAGAGCGTAAATGGAAAATTCAATGGTCATGGGTTTGGATATCGGATCCACCTGGACGAAAGGAGCGCTCTTTTCTTTTTCCACGGATGGACCGGCGACATTGTTGACTCGCCTGCAAATCGCCACCCCGATTGAAAATTTATATCACGGTTTTTCCAAGATAAAAAAGGGGTTAATGTGCGAGGTGGGAACCCAACCGGTGCCATGTTATGTCACTTCCTCTGCACGCGGGGGGCTCAAGGTGGCGGCCATTGGAGTGGTGCCGGATCTGACCCTGTCCGTAGCCAAACAAACCGTCATGAATGCAGGCGGTAAGATCACCGCTTCTTTTTCTTATAAAATGACGGGATTTGAAAAGGCGCGATTAGAGGAGATTCAGCCGGATATCATCTTCCTGGCCGGTGGTACGGATGGCGGGAATGAGGCCATTATTCTTCACAATGCCCAACAATTGGCAACCCTCTCTTCTGAGGGGATCATTTTATATGCAGGTAATGCAAAACTCCAGGAACGGGTGTGCCGAATTCTCAATAAAAAAGAGTTGCGAATTACGGAAAATATCATGCCCGAGGTGGGAACGTTAAATCTGGAACCTGCACGGGAAGCCATCCGAGATCTTTTTCTCTCCCGTCTGATTGACGGCAAGGGGCTTTCAGTGATTCAAGCGGAGATAACCGGTGAAGTGCGGCCGACACCGCGTGCCATGTTGGATCTGGTGGAGGCCATGGATCGATATTGTCCGGAAATGGGCGAATTCTGCCTGTTGGATCCGGGTGGTGCGACCACGGATGTCTATTCCTGTGCAGTGGGAACGCCAAACGAATCCGGCACCATTCTAAAAGGTTTGACTGAGCCGCGTATCAAACGGAGCGTGGAGGGGGATTTGGGGCTTCGGGTCAGCGCGGTCCCTTGTGTTGAAGCAGGGAATGGTTATTTGGCGGAACGGATGCAGGAGATGGAGCTTTCCAAACAGGACCTGGACGATTGGGTGACAAAGGCGACCCAACATCCTGAAGGATTGCCGGAAACGAACGAAGAAAAAATGGCTGACACGCTTCTGGCCGAAGTGTGCGTGCGTGAAGCGGCAGGTCGTCATGCGGGACGGATGGCCGAAACCCTGACCGCGCAGGGAAAAGTCATTCTTCAGCGCGGCAAGGATTTGAGATCCGTCAGACGGGTCTTTTTAACAGGCGGATATTTATCACGTTTAACGGAAGCGACTTTGCTGCATTGCGCTTTTAATCGGCTCAATACCCCTTTGGAAGAGGCTCCGCTTTGGCCTGCCGAGTCGGAATATTATACCGATAAAGATTATCTTTTTCCCCTTTTGGCAGCCGCGTTACCAGGCAATCCCAAAGTGTGTGCTGCAACTGCAATTGCAAATGCCCGACCCTTATAAAGGACGCACATTATGACGAATAAAAAACGACTTTCCATTGATGATTTCATGAAAGAGCGGACAACGGTTTTATCCGCCTGGAAAACAGGGGTGGGTGTGGAGTTGGAAGAGGGGGCGGCTTATCAGAAATCACTGCCGGAATCCAAACGGTTTTCCTTGGCCATGAAAAAGGCGCATGAAGAGAAAAAGGTGCTCATCCAACCCCGAGCCGGGGTCGCCCTTTTGGATGATCATATCCGGCTGCTCAAATATTTGGAAACAGAAGGCCGGGCGGATTTGCTGCCCACCACTATCGACGCCTACACCCGTCAGAATCGGTATGAAGAGGCTGAAAAGGGAATTGAGAAATCAAAGACCGCAGGCCATTCGCTTTTGAACGGTTTTCCTGCTGTTAACCATGGTCTCTCCGCCTGTCGTCAGGTGGTAGAAAGTCTGCAAAGACCGGTGCAAGTGCGTCATGGCACGCCGGATGCGCGGCTTTTGGCTGAAATCACCCTGGCAGCCGGATTTACAAGTTACGAAGGGGGCGGCATTTCCTATAACATTCCTTATGCCAAAAAGGTGCCGCTTCAGAAATCCATCCGCGACTGGCAGTATGTGGACCGGCTCATCGGCTGGTATGAGGAGCAAGGGGTTCGCATCAACCGGGAACCTTTTGGTCCCTTAACCGGCACTTTAGTTCCTCCCTTTATCAGCCATACGGTGGCCATTCTGGAAGGTTTGTTGGCATTGGAGCAGGGTGCGCGCTCCTTGACGCTTGGCTATGGACAGGGGGGGTGCGTTGCCCAGGACATTGCAGCTGTTCAGTCACTTCGGGAATTGGCGGATGAATATTTCCGCGCAGAGGGTTTTGATGATTTTGAACTGACCCTGGTTTTTCACCAGTGGATGGGCGGTTTCCCGGAAGATGAGTCCAAGGCCTTTTCGGTCATTGCCGTGGGATCGGCTGTGGCGGCCATGGCAGGGGCGGATAAGATTATTGTCAAGACCCCGCATGAGGCTATGGGTATTCCAACCGCGGAAGCCAATGCAGCAGGACTCAAGGCCACGCGCCAGGTTTTGAGCATGCTTGCGGATCAAACCCTTCTGTTTGATCAGACAACGCTTGAACGGGAAAAGCAGATGATTCGTCTGGAAGTCAAGGCGCTCATGGATGCGGTCAGAATCCTCGGCGAGGGCAATTGGGCGGTTGGTGCAACTAAGGCTTTTGCTGCCGGTGTGCTGGATGTGCCCTTTGCGCCGTCGCAATTCAATCGAGGCAAGGTGCTGCCTGTGCGCGATGATGAAGGATTCATTCGGGTCTTTTCAAAAGGGGCTCTGCCGCTTCCGGAAGCCGTGGAAGGCTTTCATCAGGATCGACTGGCCCAACGTGCCAGAAATGAAAAAAGGGCGGTCTCCTTTCAGATGGTGACAGATGATATTTATGCTGTTTCCAAAGGACGATTAATCGGGAGGCCGCGATGAAGATTGAAAAGGTCTTTTTATCCGCCGGAAAGTCCGGTTTTTTCTTTGACGACCAGGCAGCCATCAAAAAAGGGGCAAGCCATGACGGCTTTGCCTACACCGGCCTTTCGGTCACAGAGAGGTTCAAACAGGTACGGGTAGCAGGCGAGTGCGTCTCTGTTCAACTGTTGCTGTCAGACGGCAGCGTGGCAGTGGGCGATTGCGCAGCAGTGCAATACTCCGGTGCCGGCGGACGCGACCCCCTTTTCCTGGCATCGGAATTCATCCCCTTGCTGAAAAAAGAGGTGGTTCCCTTTTTAACCGGTCTTCCGGTTACCTCTTTTCGGGAAATGGCCAATCGGTTCGACACCCTTTCTATAAAGGGCCGACCTCTCCATACCGCCGCCCGTTACGGCCTCACCCAGGCGCTGCTTCATGCAACTGCTTTGTCCGAGCGTAAGCTCATGTGCGAAGTGGTATGCGCGGAATACCATCTGCCGGTCATTGCGGAACGGGTCCCCATTTTCGGACAAAGCGGGGACAACCGGTATGAAAATGCGGATAAAATGATTTTAAAAGGGGTTGAAGCGCTGCCTCATGCGCTCATCAATAATGTGGATGAAAAGCTGGGTCGCTCCGGCGAAAAACTTCTGGAGTATGTGGCTTGGCTGGCCAAACGGATTCGTACTTTAAACGCTGATTTCAGTTATCAGCCAGCCATTCATATCGATGTCTATGGCACCTTTGGCCTGATTTTCGGTACCGATTATGTCAAGATGGCCGATTATTTTTCCAAGCTTGAGAAGGCAGCGACCGGTTTTTCCCTGTATATCGAGGGACCTGTTGATGTGGGCAGTCGCGAGGGCCAGATAATGGCCCTCTCTGATATTCGGCGCAGCCTCAAGCAAAAAGGGGTTAAGGTCAAGATTGTGGCGGATGAATGGTGCAATACACAGGAGGATATCCGCCTTTTCTGCGATGCGCAGTCGTGCGATATGATTCAGATTAAAACTCCGGACCTGGGCGGCATTCAGAATATTGTGGAGAGCGTGCTTTATTGCAAACGGAATAAGATTGAGGCGTATCAGGGCGGCACCTGCAATGAAACCGATGTTTCGGCGCGCACCTGTGTGCATCTGGCCATGGCGGCCCGCGCAGAGCGTATTCTGGCCAAACCGGGCATGGGCTTTGACGAAGGCTATATGATTGTCAATAATGAAATGGAGCGGATTCTTACCCTTCTTCAGGAGCGGAAATGAAAAAAGAGAACGAATACCGGGTCCTTTCACCCACCGCTATTCTGGGCTATGGGTTTCCGGAAGGCTCCTTTAAAAAAGGGGTGACGTTAAAGCCGCATTGTATCGCCGTGGATGCGGGTTCCACCGACCCGGGCCCCTATTATTTGGGGGTAGGAAAGTCCTTTACAAACCGCGATGCCGTCAAACGGGATTTGCGCTATATGCTTGTGGCAGGCCGGAAATTAAAGGTGCCGGTGATCATCGGCAGCGCAGGTGGTGGTGGTGCCAAACCTCATGTGGATTGGTGCGAGGAGATTATCCGCGAGATTGCACAGGAGGAAAAGCTCTCGTTCAAGATGGCGGTGATTTATGCGGATATTCAGAAAGCCGCTATTCTGTCGGCTTTAAAGAAGAAGGCCATTGTCCCTCTTTCGTTTGTGCCGGAACTGGACGAAAAAACGGTCCAAGATTCTGTGAATGTGGTGGCGCAAATGGGCATGGAGCCTATCATCAAGGCATTGGATCAGGGCTGCGAAGTCATTCTCTGCGGCCGCTGTTATGATCCCGCTGTTTTTGCCGCCATGGCGGTACGGCAGGGATTTGATGCGGGTTTGGCCCTTCACATGGGGAAAATCCTGGAATGTGCCGCCATTGCGGCAACTCCGGGTTCAGGCGCGGATTGCGCCATGGGCTTTTTAAGGGAAGACCATTTTGAACTGGCTCCTTTGTCTTCAGAAAGAAAATTCACCCAACTTTCCACAGCCGCCCATACGCTTTATGAGAAATCGGATCCCAGCCATCTGCCCGGTCCGGGCGGCGTCATTGAGCTTGATAAGTGCGTGTTTGAAGAGCGGCCTGGTGGGCGGGTACGGGTGAGCGGAAGCCGTTTTGTGCCCGGTAATCCATATTATATAAAACTTGAAGGAGTGAGACGAGCAGGTTATCGAACCATTTCCGTTGCCGGCACACGAGATCCCGTCATGCTGGCCGAGATTGATACCATTCTGAATGCAGTGCGGAAACAAGTGATGGAGAGATCCGAAAAGGATGGTGTGGTAGGTCGGGTTGATTTTCATGTGTATGGTAAAAATGGCGTGATGCGGGAGTTGGAGCCTGTTAAGAAAACAGGGAGCCATGAATTGGGTCTTGTGATGGAAGCGGTGGCCGATACCCAGAAAGCGGCGGATACCTTGTGTAGTCTGGTCAGAAGCACGTTGCTTCATTACGGTTATCCGGGTCGTCTTTCCACGGCCGGTAATCTCGCTTTTCCCTTTTCACCTTCGGATGCATCGATGGGCGAGGTTTTTGAGTTTTCATTGTATCATCTGATGCCGGTTAAAGATCCGGCTGCCTTTCCCATGAAAACAGCGGACATTGGACGGAGGAAAGCATGAAAAAGAGTATTCGCACTGCGGCGCGGGTTATCCGTTCCAAGAACTCCGGCCCCTATGAACTGACGCTGGACATTTTCTTTAAAAACAGACAATATTATGACGAAGTGAAGAAGAGCAATGTCATTACGCCGAATCGCATTGCAAAGCTGTATCAGGCCAAATTGGCGGATGTGCTCAAGGTGGTCTGGTTTGAGCCTGCGCTTGCTGTCAAGGCCACGCTGAAACGGATTCGGCCTTCGGGACATCCCGGTGAGAGCGATGTGTACGGCGCGCAGCAGCATGCACTGCTTTTGGATTTGGAGTATTAATATGGATCTTCTCAAAAATCAGGCGCACCGTGAAACGCTGGTCTATGCCGCCTATTACGCACCCCGCGGCCGATTGCGTCTTTACAGGGTGGCCGGACAGCTTTCCCAACGCTATTTAAGCCCAACTGACCTGCTCATCGGCGTGATTGGGTCCGAAGGGTCGGGCAAATCCACGCTGATTAAAGGGCTCTTTCCGGGTCTGGAACTGACCAATGATGATGAAGGCATCAATATCCGGCCCACTCCGCTCTATGAATTCAGCCCCAGCGATCCCTTTTCAGGACACACCTTTCATATTGATGTGCGCTATGAACTCGCCTTTCATCAGATACACCAAGTAGTCGAAGCGGTGAGCAATGCCATTTCCCATGGCCGGCGGGTCGTTGCCGAACATTTTGATCTGCTTTATGCGGCGCTGGGGCATAATGCCCAGGTGCTTATCGGCATTGGTGAGGAGATTCTGGTGGCCCGCCCCGGTGTTTTCGGCCCTTTTCCGGCACACATTAAAACCATTGTGGATAAGACCATCCGCTATCGGCTCATGGCCCATTCGGCTGAAGATATCACGACCCGTATTTTGGAAAAAGAATATGACTATTCCCGGCAGGTCTTTCATTCTGACGTGAAACATGGTTTCATCATCACTTTTCCGGAACGGCCGGATATTGATTTGAACAAGCTGGAGGCGCAGGTACTGGAAGTGATCCGCCGTAATGTACCCATTGCGCCGGCCGGTGAGGAGGGGATTCGTATCGGCGAAGATACCATTTCCTGCACGGGTGTACGCACCCATGTGAAGTCATCCGGGGAGATTGAGAATTTCCGGTTGTTCAAGGATTTCAAATATGATCCTATTTCCAAGGAATATCTGTTGGTCGGCATGGTAGGCCGCAAAGAGCCGGTGGGCATGGATGATCTCATCGATATGTCGGAGTTCGAACAAAAAGGAGCGTAAACCATGGCTGCTTTTCGATTTGCCAAGTTGCTTTCCCCGATTGAAAAAAAGGTCTCCTATCACTGCCTGACAGAAAAAGGGGTTCGCGCCAAAAAAATGGGTGACCGGATGCTTTTGGACGTTCGGCCGGAGGCGCTTACTCGACTGGCCTCTGAAGCTTTTGCTGATGTTGCTTTTTTTCTCCGCACCACTCAGCTCAAAGATTTAGCTGCTATCCTGACGGATAATCAGGCATCGGATAATGACCGTTTTGTGGCCGAAAGTCTGTTGAAAAATGCGATTATCTCGTCCGAAGGACTTTTACCTCTTTGTCAGGATACCGGAACCGCAACCATTGTGGGCTGGCGCGGCATGGGGGTTTTGACGGACGGCAATGATGAAGAGGCGCTGTCTCGCGGCGTCTTTGAAACTTATACCAAACGCAATCTTCGCTATTCCCAGATGGCGCCCCTTACCTTGTTTGACGAAGTGAATACGGAATGCAATCTGCCTGCTCAAATAGAACTCTATGCCGACAAGGGGGCGGATTATCGTTTTCTCTTTATTGCCAAAGGAGGCGGCTCTTCGAACAAGACCAGTCTCTTTCAGGAAACTAAAGCGCTCCTCAATGAGGCCTTTCTTGAAAAGTTTATTCGGGAAAAGATTAAGGTGCTGGGGGTGGCGGCTTGTCCGCCTTATCATATTGCCATTGTGGTGGGCGGCACCTCGCCGGAGATGAATCTCAAGACCGTGAAATATGCCACAGCCGGAATGCTGGATAATTTGCCGACCAAAGGAAACCGATTGGGAATTGCTTTTCGGGATAAGGTATGGGAGGCGCGGGCGCTTAAAATGGCGCAGGAGAGCGGGCTTGGGGCGCAGTTTGGGGGACGGAATCTTGCCTTTGATGTGCGGGTCATTCGGTTGCCGCGACATGCGGGGTCTTGTCCGGTCTCCATCGCTGTCAGTTGCAATGCGGACAGGAATATCCTGGGAAAGATTACGGCTGACGGTGTTTTTCTGGAGGAGTTGGACAAAGCCCCTGCCCGATTCTTACCCAAGAGCGGCCTCTCTTTTTCTCGTCAGCCGATAGCCATTGATTTAACCAAGCCCATGTCGGAAATCCTTGTTTCATTGAAAGGTAAACCGGTGGGTACCCTGGTTTCCTTGAATGGCCCGCTTATAGTGGCGCGTGATATTGCTCATGCCAGACTCAAGACCTTATTGGATAAAACCGGCACTCTCCCCAATTATTTCAAAGACCATCCTATTTATTATGCCGGGCCGGCCAAGACACCCGAAGGTTATGCATCCGGCAGCTTTGGCCCCACCACGGCCCAGCGCATGGACGGCTATCTCAGTGATTTTATGAAGCAGGGTGCTTCACGGGTGACGCTGGCCAAGGGAAATCGGAATCCGGTGGTGGCGGAAGTGTGCAAAAACTTCGGCGGCTTTTATCTTGGGACCATCGGCGGCGCCGCGTCCCTCATGGCCAAGGAGCATATTGTGAGCAGTGAGGTGATTGATTTCAAGGAGCTGGGCATGGAGGCGGTGAGGAAGATTGTCGTTCGGAATCTGCCTGCCTTCATTCTGGGCGATGATGGGGGGAAGACACTGTATTAACCTTCCGCGGTTTTCGGGCAGATGCAGGTTACAGTGATGCCATGGTGAATGGATTTCAGGAAAAGTTCGGCCCTTTACTCAAGGGTGAGGATGTGGCGGAAGCGATTCACTTCATTGTCACCCAACCACCCCATGTGCATATCAGTGATATCATGATCCGGCCTACGCGACAGGATTATCCGTAAGCTCGATAGGGTTGATTCGATCAGATTTCCCGAATCGATGCACCCAAAGCGGCAAAGGCTTTCTGGAAACCCGGGAAGGTGACAGCCGTCGATTCTGCGGTGTCAACTTCCGTCTCGCCTTCGGCAACCAGTCCGGCCAGCGCTAAGGCCATAACGATACGGTGATCATGATGGCCGTTGACCACGGCACCGTGGAGCTTGCTTTCCTTAATAATAAGTCCGTCCGGTCGTTCGGTGATATCCGCACCCATCTTTTGCAATTCCTCGCACATGACGTGAATACGATCCGTTTCCTTAATGCGCGCCTGAGGAACGTTGACAAGGTGGGTCTCTCCTTCGGCCAGGCAGCCGAGTACGGCCATCGCCGGCAATGCGTCGGGCATGGCGTTTAAATCAACTTCCATCCCTTCGAGTTTACTCGACTTGACTCGGATGCCATCGGCTTCATGTTCAACGCTGCCGCCCATTTCCTTCATGACTTCAAAGAGTTGTTTATCGCCTTGCGGATCGTTTTTATCGAGTCCTTTGAGGAGTACGTCGGAATCCGAGGTAATCAGCGCTGCGATAAGCGGAAAGGTGGCACTGGAGAAATCAGCCGGAATAGAGGTGCCGAATTCATAATAGACCTGATTTCCCGGAATGAAATAGCGGTTGGGCCCCTTTTTCTGAGTTTCAACGCCCATTTTCTTTAGCCAATATAGGGTCATTTCCATATAAGGCCGTTCGTTCAGCCGAATGACCTTGATGTCGCTGGATTTGCGTAAAAGCGGTGCGACAATAAGCAAGGCGCTCATAAACTGGGAGGTCATGCCTTCTACCGTTGTGACACCGCCCCCAAGCGGGCCTTGTACGATAATCGGTGCGAATCCCTTTCCTTCAACGGATTCGGCTTTGAGTGCGCCCAGTTCCTGGAGTGATTTCAGAAGCGGTCCCATGGGACGGGTACGGGTGGAGTCATCGCCGGTGATCTGAATCTCACCCACGCCCAAAGCGGAAACAGCGGTCAGAAAACGGAGGGATGTACCGGAATTGCCCACCTCCAACGGCACATCCGGAACAAGCGGGTGTCCGCCGAACCCCTTTATTTTCCAGCACTCCTTTTCTTCTGTCACACCCGCACCCAATAGACGCAAACCGGCCAGACAGGATTGGGTATCATCGGATATCAGAGGTGATTGTATGATCGATTCCCCTTTCGCGAGTCCGGCCAAAACAGCGGCACGCAGGGTATGAGATTTGGACGGCGGAATCTGTATCTCGCCTTTTAAGGCTGAGGGTGTGACTTTGAATTTCATCATTTTCCTTTCATTAAAGCAAATTATCAATATAACTAATCCCGCCAAGCCGGACAATACCTCACGGTACGCTACAGTAGACTCCCTGTACCGCCCCCTTGGCCGTAATACGGTGAATACGGCGTTCCTCAAAATAGATATTTAAAGTATCCCCGCTTGTTTCATTGCGGCCTCTTTCCTTTTCCTCTTCATAATAATAAAGGCTGGTTGCATTGCCCCTCACTTCCAAAGAATCGATTGCTTTGCCGGACAGAAAAAAAAGCATTTGTTTGCCGGTCAGCCGGTTGACACGTGCGGTATCACAACGGAAATAGCTTAGACCCACCGCGTTATGGATGACCTGAATCCTTTCCATTTCTCCGTCCTTAAGGAAAGCAAGAAGCGTATCGCCGTTTATAAGGGTCACTTGTTCGGAATCGGATTTGTTGTGCGAGTCGTCTAAAAAAAGACCGTTGGCATTTCCGGTGACTCGTATGCGCGATAGGGCATTATCCTGAAAATAGAGGATAATGGTATCTCCGGACAAACGGCTTTTTTCATAAAAAACAGAGGGGTGTTGAAGCAGCAGCACTTTTTCCCCGACTTGGTCGTATTCCGCCAACCGGCATTCAGCACGGATTTTGCCCTGCCGAATAAAAACGCTATCTTCAGCAAAGGCTTTTTTATTGCGTCCCTGGTGGCGCATGAGCCGTGAAACAATGAAGAGGGTATCACCGGATACGGAATCAATGCGTGTGAGTACGGGTTTGTCCCAGATGCGGCTTTCCTCTTTGGAGCGTGAATAGTCGCCTTTTCCGCCTGTGATGCGGATCTTGTGCTCCTTTTCATAGAGTACCACATGCCCGTCCGTGGTGGCGCTGGAATCCTTCTTGAAGTAGCTGATACGGTCCGCTTCCAGAAATTGGCCGCTGTAATCGAACTTGGCGTGTCCTAAGAAATCAATTCGTTCCAGTGTGTGGTAATGGATGGCCGTGTCTGCGGTCATGACCGATGCCTTGTACAGAATTTCGACGTGGCCGATGAGCCGCTGATATTTCATTCCGTCCCGGTCCAAGTACTCGAAACGGTCCGCATGGCGTATGACAAGCGGATCTTCGGCGTAAATGGGAATAGCGATAAACAATAATAGCAGCAACCGCAACATCAGTTTCCTTGGGGTAATCCGAGTGACTTACTTTGTATTAATATACTAAAATACGATTGTAAATCCCACCCCTCTCTTTGTATTTTTTTCATATACAATGACCATTTTTACGGTTTATTTCCAGTAACCCCTATTGTCGTATGAAGAAAATCCTGCTTGTCAACTGGCGCGACATTAAGAACCCGGAAGCCGGGGGAGCGGAAATCTATTATCATGAGATTTTTAAACGGCTTGCCAAGGCCGATTATGCAGTGACCGTACTTTCCCATGGTTTTTCCGGTGCCCCGGCGCAAGAAATCGTGGAAGAAACCCACATTATTCGGATCGGTTCCCGTTCTCTTTTCAACTTTTCAGCTATGATCTTCATCAAACGCCATGAAACGGAATTTGATCTCATCATTGAAGACTTGAATAAAATCCCCTTTTATACCCCGCTCTTTGTTAAAAAGCCGCGACTCCACTTGGTCATGCATTTTTTCGGCACGCAGATTTTCAGAGAGGCGTCTTGGCCTCTGGCGGCCTATGTCTATGGCCAGGAACGGCTCATTTCCCGCATGTATCGGGCCGAACGGTTTGTGGCCATTTCGGAAAGTACGGCCCGGGAAGTACGTGCCTTTTGCCACCATTCGAATCAGGTGGACATTGTGGAGCCGGGCGTGGACACCGCCTTTTTTAAACCTGTCTTAAAGAAAGAGGCGACCCCGCTTCTATTTACCGTCACCCGGCTCAAGCGGTACAAGAATGTCCAGTTCCTGCTTGAATGTCTGCCTGCCATTGCACGGGCTGTGCCGGCAGTTAGGCTGGTGGTGGCTGGAACCGGTGATTATGAAAAAACATTAAAGAAGATCTGTCAGGAAAAAGGGGTTGAAAAGCGGGTCGATTTCGTCGGTTATGTGACTGAGGAGCAGAAACGGGAATGGCTCAGCCGGGCAACCCTTTTTGTCAATCCTTCCATGAAGGAGGGATGGGGCATCACCAATATTGAAGCCAATCTGTGCGGCACAATCTCTCTCTCCAGCAATGTAGGCGGGTTGCGTGATTCCGTACAACACGAAAAGACAGGTCTGCTCTATCGGCCGGAGGACAAGGCCGATTTTACGGCCAAGGCTGTGGCCCTGCTGCAGGATACCGAAAAACGGTCTGAGCTTGAAGAAAACGGGCTCTCCTTTGCTTCCGGTTTTTCCTGGGACACCATGGCCCAACACATGGTCCCCTGCATTGAAAGGGCGTTGAATCATGCGTAAAGCCCTGTTCCTGCTTCTGAAACTCGGTTTTACCGGACTTCTTTTTTATTTTATTTTCAGAAATTTCGGTCTTGCCACCATCTTTTCCACCCTAAAGCAGGCTAATCCTGTTCTGATATTCATTGCAGCCATTCTTCTGCTGGTAAGCCTTTTCACCAGTGCCATCCAATGGCGGTTGTTGCTTCAGGCCCAAGGAGTCCTGTTGGAAGTTTGGCCGGCCTTCAAACTTTATTTGATTGGCCACTTCTTCAATAACTTTTTACCGGGTGCACTGGGTGGGGATGTTGTAAAAGTTTATCGGCTGAAGCGGGAGATAAAACGGGGAAAAGAGGCATTGGCCGCCACTTTTACGGACCGGTATGCCGGTCTTTTTGTGCTTGCCTTTTTTGCCCTGCTCTCCTCTTTTTACATCCACCAATTTCACCATATTGAAATTGAAACCAACCTCTTTCTTTACATTGCCCTGCTGTTTGGCTTGTTTATCGTATCACTCTTTTTTTTCTTCAGCAGACGGGTAGGAGGATTTGTTTATGGCGTGTTGTTAAAAAAGATAAACCCCTTTGGCTTGCGGGATAAAGTGGCTGAACTCCATGATTTTCTCCATACTTATCGGGAAAGCGGCTGGCTGTATGCCAAGATACTTCTTATTTCGACAGTGACCCAATTATTGCGCATCTCGGTCCATATTCTGGCTTCGCGCGCAATAGGCTTTGATGTGCCAGTCGTTTATTTCCTGATTTTCGTACCCCTCATTGCCTTGTTATCCAGTCTGCCGATCTCGTTTGGCGGATTAGGGTTGCGTGAAGGGTTGGGGAGCGTCCTCTTTGGCACCATCAGCCCGGACCGTGCCCTCGCTGTGGCCGCACAGCTCATGGCTTCTCTGGTCGGGATTCTGGTCAGTCTGTTGGGCGGGGTTTTGTTTGTGGCAGAAAGAAAAAGTCCTCGGTCACTTTGATAAGCTCAGTGACCGAGGACAAATTAGCGGGCGCTTCGACGGGCTCGGCGTCCGCTGATCTTAATAACCACTTCTTGAAATCATCTTCCAATTTCCTTGAGATTTGGCCGGTCGCTGAGCGTGTCGAAGTGACCGGCCTTATCAACTAT
>MGVN01000142.1:22506-38798 GCA_001800515.1 Elusimicrobia bacterium RIFOXYB2_FULL_49_7
TTCTTTCAAAGAAGCCATGGTGGTGTCCCCGGGTGTGGTCATGGCCAAAGCGCCATGGGCTGCACCATAGTTCACTGCCTGCTCCGGGGTCTTGCCTGCCAGGAAACCATAAATCAGACCTGAAGCAAAGGAATCACCGCCGCCGACCCGGTCCCAGATTTCCAGGTTAGGCCGTTGTGCTGCTTCGTAGAATTTGCCGTCATAATAGAGGACCGCGCCCCAGTCATTGATGGAAGCGGTCTTGGCATTGCGAAGCGTGGTGGCCACTGCCTTGAAGTTAGGATAAGCGGCAGCCGCTTTTTCAATCATTTTTTTGAAAGCCCCCACATCCAGTTTGGAAAGATGTTCATCTACTCCTTCAACCTTGAAGCCTAATGCGGCTGTGAAATCTTCTTCGTTTCCAATCATCACATCAACCATGCCGGCCACCTTGCGGTTCACCTCCATGGCTTTGTCCGTGCCGCCGATGTCGGACCAGAGTGAGGGGCGGAAGTTCAGATCATAAGAGATGATGGTGCCATGCTTTTTAGCGCATTCCATGGCTTCCAGGATGACATCGCGGGTGGTTTCAGAAAGACCGGCATAAATGCCGCCGCAATGGAACCAGCGCACCCCTTCTTTGCCGAAGATCTTCTCCCAATCAATGTCCCCTTTTTTAAGCTGAGAGGCGGCAGAAAGGCCGCGGTCGCTGCAGCCTACCGCCCCGCGCACACCAAAGCCCCGTTCCGTAAAGTTTAAGCCCACACGGACCTTGCGGCCGATGCCATCGTACTTGACCCATTTGACATGTGAGATGTCCACCCCGCCCTGGAGGAGCAGGTCTTCGAGGAGTCGGCCCACCGGGTTGTCTGCAATGGCTGTGACCAGCGCAGCACGCTGGCCGAAACAGCGGCGCAGTCCGCGCGCCACATTGTATTCACCGCCGCCTTCCCAGACCTGGAAAGTGCGGGTGGTATGGATGCGGCCATTGCCTGGGTCCAGACGAAGCATGACTTCGCCTAAAGAGAGGATGTCGTATTTGCAGCTATCTGCGGGTTTAAGGGTGAGGGTTGCCATTGTATTATATCTCCTTCTTATTTCTTGTTTGCCTTAGCTTCTTTGACCACAGCGAGGGTCTCGCGCACCTTGTTTTCAATGCCGGTCCAATCCTTGGCAGCCAGCATCTCCTTGGTAATGAGGTTGCTGCCCATTCCAAGTGCGGCCACACCGGCATTGATCCAGGCGGACACGGATTCCTTGGTGGAGTCTACGCCGCCGGTGGGCATGATGCGGGTCCAAGGCATGGGCCCGAGAATGGATTTCACAAAAGAAGGGCCGCCTACTTCCTTGCCGGGAAAGACCTTGATGATTTCGCATCCCAATTCCTCGGCTTCAGAGACCTCGGAAGCGCTGCCGCAGCCGGGGGCATAGGGGATTTTTCGTCGGTTGCAGAATTTGGCCACGTCAGGATTCAGCACCGGGCCCACAATGAAATTGGCGCCGCAGTTGACATAGAGGGCGGCCGTATAAGGTTCCACAATGGAACCGGTTCCGAGAATCAGAGAAGGATCCGCCTTGGAAAAATGGCGATCCAGTTCGCTGAAGACCTCCCATGCGTGGTCGCCGCGGTTGACGAATTCGACCAGCTTACAGCCGCCGCGCGAAATGGCGGAAATGACATTCTTGGCGGTCTCTACATCCGGATGATAGAAGACCGGCACCACACTGATGTCATAGATGGTGTTTAATACCTGCATTCTTGTGAAACGAGCCATAACACTCCCTTGATTGGATTGGTTAGAATTTATTTAGATTGAAGGACTTCCTTATTTACCACGCTTTTCGGCGTTTTGCCGGCCAGCACATCCGCTACGCCCTGGGCTGCTTTGGTCTGAAGTTCGACCTGCGCCTCTTCGGAGTACCATCCGGTATGGTCGGATAAAATAACATTGTCGAGGCCAAAAAGGATATAATTTTTGGCCTCGGGTTCCTGTCTATTTTAAGATTGCAGCACCAGGGCCGCTGAATTCAAAAATAATACGAAAATGTATATCGATTCTGAAACTCCAGGCATTCAAGTGTTTGGGATGTAGCTTTTCGGCATGCAGACCGGGATGAAAAGGATTCTCTGTGAACAAGCGTGCCCTGATATCCGCTTTTTTCTGAATCTAAACTGGAAGCGCCTTAAACAGGCGATCAAATGTCGCTGTGGTGCGTATTTCAATCATCGAGAATCGTCATCAGTGATTTGCGTTTTTTGACGCGGCCTTTCTTGATATCTTCGTCGGACTTCTTCATGTCATCAAGAAATATCTTATCACGATTTTGCTTGACGATAACCGCCATAGTTTTTCCCTTGCCCAACAGGACAACATACTCGTCAAAAAGAGCTGTTAGTTCCATTTAAATAATTTAAGCCCGGTCGTAAAGGTGACAAAGCCTATGGCCATTAAGATAGCCATGGGTAGTGACAAAACAGTCATGCCGGCCCCTTCAATGAAAAGTGCCCGAAAACTGTCTGCCAGAAGTGAAAGCGGCAGATGTTTGATCATCGGAAGAATCCATTCCGGGAAATGCTGATAACTGAAGAAAATGCCTGAAATGACCATCATGGGCATGGAAATCGCCGAGATAAGACCATTGCCAACTTCGGTATTGGCCGTTCGGCAGGACAATAATACCGCAATACCACAAAAGGCGAAATTACCGGAAACAAAAAGCAGGACAAGGGCTGGAAGGTTACCTTCTATGCTAATACCAAAGACAAAATGGGCGAAAATAAAAAGAACAACGGATTCAATCCCATTCATGGCCACCCGAACCAATATAAGCGACAACAAAAAGTGTGATTTCCGCATGGGTGTAGCCACCATACGTCGAAGGAGTCGTCTGGAGCGCCGGTCAATCAAGGTATAGCTGATGCCCCATAAGGAGGACATCATGATGCCCATGGCAATCAGGCCCGGTATCAGGAAATCGATATAGCGGGTACCGGAAACGGTGAGAGGTAAAATCTCTTCTTTACCGGATCGCTCCTTTCCTTTTTCCGGATGATTCAACATTCGGGACAACATGAGAAAGGTAAGCTGTGCATCCGGATTGGCCGGATCAAAATGATATTGTCTCCCCTTCTCGTTTTCCACGATAACCAAGTTGATACTTCCTCTTTTTAACAGCAGCATGGCGTCGGGCCATTCTGTCTTTTGAAAATGGAAAACGACATTTCCCAACTCCTTGGCCTCGAGAACCGTCTGATAGAGCGTATTTGTGTCAACGGAACAGTTGCTTTGTTGCACTACGGCGACCGTACGAACCATCTCTTTTTTCTGACTGAAAGCAACGCCCAGTCCCATGGCCATCAGAATGGGAAAGCCGATGCCCCAGAACAGAACGCCCGGCTCCCGGATGATTTCCAGAAAATGAATCCGAATAAGCCAGAGCATCTGGCGCGGTTTGAACAGGCTATTCATGGAGATGTCTTCCTGTCCATTCACGAAAGAGATCGTCCAAAGTCTTTGTCCGTTCCTCGCCCAGTAAGTCGTCCAGGCTGCCCTGTTTCAGAATGGTCCCTTGATTCAGGATATAAATACGATCGCAGAGAGTTTCCGCCTCTTCCATATAATGGGTAGTCAAGACCAGTGCGGTTTTTCCCTCTTTCTTGAGGTTCAGGAGAATGGACCAGACTTCCTGTCTTGCATTAGGGTCAAAACCGGTGGTCGGTTCATCTAAAATCAGAATGCGCGGCCGGTTCAACAATGCAATACCCAGTGCTAACCGCTGTCGTTGGCCGCCGGAAAGATGAAGAACAAAGGAATCTTTCTTTTCCGTGAGACTGATAAGAGACAGGGTCTCTGCAACCCGTTTCTTTCCCAATTCATAAAAGCTGGCAAACAGGCTCAGCGTTTCCGTAACCGTTAATTTGTCGATAAGCCTTGTTTCTTGGAGGGCAATGCCGATATGAGGATGAAGTTCTTCAGCATGCCCCTTCCAATATTTTCCAAGAACCCGGATCTCGCCCGCATCCGGCACCTGAATACCTTCTATCATTTCAACCAAGGTGGTCTTTCCGGCACCATTGGGACCGAGAAGAGCCACAAATTCGCCTTCATGGACAATCAAATCAATTCCTCGAACTGCTTGAATGTTTCGAAACGATTTGTGGACCGCTTGAACTTCTATCACCGATGCTGAAGATGGATTATTGGGGAGCATGGAGAGAAAAGTATACACAGTTAGCCCCTGAAAAGGCAACAGGTCGCCTCAGCCGATTTTAAAGTTTGTTTAAAATAGTCTGTCCCGTTTCAGCGGAAGATGGCGTATATCGTTATGTTGAATTATATACAACGATATTTTCTGACTGAGGGAGGATAAAACGCAGCGGGAAAGATATATCCTTTTCATCCTAATGCTGAGCCTTTTTATCCTGACTCTCTTTGCGCTCGGCATGGGTCGCTATCCGATCTCTATCGTCAAACTTGGGTCCTTGTTATGGCACCATGCCCTTAACCGCGACATGGGCGTCAATGACCCGTCGGAATTCGTTATTTTCCGGTTGCGCATGCCGCGTATTGTGGTTGCAATGTTAGTGGGCATGGCCCTTTCCGGTGCCGGGGCAAGTTATCAATGTATCTTCCGGAATCCCATGGTTGATCCCTCGCTTCTTGGTGTGACTTCGGGTGCGGCCTTTGGCGCCTCCCTGGCCATTCTCCTTTCCATGAGTATCGTTCTCATCCAGGTCTGGGCTTTTATCTGCGGTCTCGCTGCGGTACTGGCAACCATGCTGATAGCCAAAGCGGTCCGGAAAATGGGAGACCGCTCCATGACATTGATTCTCTGCGGTATCGTAACCGGCACACTGTTTACCGCATTTCTCTCATTAGTAAAATATGCGGCGGATCCCAATTCCAAGCTCCCGGCCATCACTTATTGGCTCATGGGTAGCCTGGCATCGGTTAGCCCGGCGGAAGTCAATATCGTTGCTCTCTGTATTCTTGCAGGCATCCTTCCCCTTTTTTTTCTGCGATGGCAGATCAACGTCCTCTCTGCAGGAGAAGAAGAGGCGCAATCCATGGGCATCCTGACAGGGAGAATCCGTGGGATCATTATTGCTTCATCCACACTCATGACAGCGTCGGTTGTTTCCGTCAGCGGAATGATTGGATGGGTAGGCCTGGTGGTGCCACACCTTGCTCGGATGCTCGTGGGCCCCAACTTTACGATTCTGTTTCCGACCTCCTTGCTCCTGGGCGCCTTGTTTATGCTTACTGTGGATACCTTGGCGCGCCTGGTTTTTCCCATTGAGATTCCCATCGGCATTCTGACCGCTATTGTGGGTGCCCCCTTCTTTGTCTTTCTGCTCTTCCGTGGAAAAAGAGGATGGGCATGAACCTGACCACCCGACATTTATCCGCCGGATATGGAAATAAGACCGTGGTATCGGATATTCATATTCATATCAGTACCGGAGAAGTGGTCTGTCTTCTGGGTGCAAACGGATGCGGAAAAACGACTTTGTTTAAGGCCCTTCTCGGCCTGATTCCCATGCAAGGGGAGTTCCTGTTGGATGGCCGTCCCCATCATTCGTATACACAAAGAGATCGTGCACGACTGATCGCTTATGTTCCGCAAACGCATACCCCCTCTTTTCCGTACACCGTCTTGGATATGGTATTGATGGGCCGTTCCCCGCACATCAGCCTCTATTCGGTTCCCTCCGGACGCGACCACGAAGAAAGCCGGCGGATATTGTCTTCTCTCGGCATCCGGTATCTCGAAAACCGGCTCTATGACGAACTCAGCGGCGGAGAGCGGCAGCTGGTTCTGATGGCGCGCAGCCTTGCTCAAACTCCGCGATTCCTGCTCATGGATGAACCGACCTCGCACCTGGATTTTGGGAATCAGATTCGGACCCTTCAACTCATCAAGGAATTGGCAGCCTCCGGTATCGGCCTCCTCCTCACCACCCATTCGCCGGATCATGCTTTTATCTGTGCGACCCGGGTATTGGCCATGCACCAGGGAAAGATCATTTCCCAAGGAAGTCCGGAGGAGGTGATTAACCGTCCCTTGATGAGAACTCTTTATGGTTTTGATATTGATGTCGTTTCCCAACCCTCCGGAAGGTACCTATGTTCACCCGTATTGTGATTTGCGCTGTCATCATCATCCTGTCATCAGGGGACAAACGGATACAAGCCCGAACCATCACGGACATGGCCGGCCGACTTCTTCAGGTTCCCGATACCATTCGGTCGGTTTATCCGACCTCCCCTATGGGAGACGTGTTCATGTATACCGTGGCGCCGGAAAAGATGGTCGGTACCAGCTGGGACCTTTGCAAAGAAGAACGGGCCTTTTTAAACGACACCTACAATAATAAGCCGGTCCTGGGAGGCTGGTATGGAAAAAATACGACCGGCAATCCGGAAGTCATTTTGAAAGCGCACCCCGACATCATTCTCTCCGTTGGAAACATGGACAAAAACGATGCGGCCTTTGCAGAGCGGATTCAGCAACAAATGGGCATCCCGGTCGTGATGACGGACGGACGCCTGCTGCAACTGAACGCCACCTATCGTTTTCTCGGTTCGCTCCTGAAGGAAGAATTACAGGCCGATTCCCTCTCACAGTATTGCGAGCAGGCTTTGAAAGAGGTGGCAACAGCCGTTTCCACCGTCCCTTTGGAAAAACGTATCCGGGTCTATTATGCGGAAGGGTTGAAAGGGCTTGAGACCGACCCGGCCGGTTCCATGCACACGGAAGTGCTGGATATTGTCGGCGGCATCAATGTGGCAGAGGTGCCCATGATCAAAGGGGGATACGGTCGAGCCACCGTCACTTTCGAACAGTTGCTGTTATGGCAACCTCAGGTGGTCATCGTCTCGCTTGACATGGGCTATGCGGGCGGGGATGGGAATTATCAACGGATAATACATAATTCGGATTGGAACGCCCTTTCGGCCATCCGTCTGAACCGGATATATCAGATTCCAACATTGCCCTTCAATTGGTTTGATCGTCCGCCGTCTGTGAACCGGATAATCGGCATCAAATGGCTGGCCCACCTTTTATATCCGGAGGTTTACAAAATAGATATGGCGGATGAAACGCGCCGTTTTTATTCCCTTTTTTACCATAAGACGCTGTCGGAGGTGGAACTCAATCAAGTGCTTCAAAATGCCGTGCGGAAATAATGCGGAGATTTCATAAAAGGAGATAGACATGTGGTTAAAAACGTTGTATGATTGGCAAAGCAAAGGGATTCCCTGCGCCATCGTGACCATTACGAAGACGGAAGGGTCCACGCCCCGGTCTGAAGGGTCCAAAATGGTCGTGAACGGATCGGATGAGATTGCGGGCACCGTGGGCGGTGGGCCGGTGGAACACATCAGCCGGCAGGAGGCTGTTCTGGCCATTAAAGAAAACAAATGCAAGACCCTCGATTTCTCTCTTGCAGGCGATCAGTGGCAGGTGACACCGGACAAAACCGTTCAGGGAATGTGCGGCGGTCGGGTCACGGTCTTTATCGAGCCTGTGCTTCCCCAAAAAGAGGTGGTCGTCTTCGGAGCAGGCCATATCGGGGAAAAGATCGGCAAACTGTGCGAGGTACTGAATCTCCGTTACCGGGTTTTTGACAACCGCCCGGAATTCGTTTCAGAGAACCGTTTTCCCTCGGCCGTAGGCCGCATCAGCAAACCCTATGATACCCTGTCAACCTCTATCCCCCTGACCCGTGCCAGCTATTGCGTGATCTTGACCCATGGCCATCAGTATGACGAAGTCTGTTTGGAACAGCTACTGAAAAATAAAGCCATTCCCTACATCGGTATGATCGGCAGCCAGAACAAGATCCGCATTATTATCGACAACATCCGCAGTCGGGGCGGAAAGATTGACAACAGGCTCTATTCTCCCATCGGCCTGAAAATAGCCAACCACCAGCCTGAACAAATCGCACTGGGTATCATGGCCCAAATTATCCTTCTGATCAACAACGGGTCGCCGGACCATTTCCGCATCCCCTGGCATGAGGAGGAGAAAGCCACCGCCTCCCCGAAAAAGGAGGCATGATGGAACCCTTTGTGCGTAAAGCATTGTTGGCCGCCATCACGGATCATTCCGTCAAGATCGAGGAGATTCATCTTTTCCGCCACTGGGTGGTGGTCAAGGCGGGCCGGTATGAAATGTCCACCTGTTTTTCCGCCACCCCCGGATACAGTGAGGATGCCCGGGACACCTGGCTTGGTCACCTGATCGGACAAAAGGCGGCGGATATTGCCGTTGCCTATCTCCTTTCCGCGGACGTGCTTCGTATTGCCGTGGGCATGGCCTGCCTGAAATGCGTCATCCCGCTCATCGAGAAAGTACATGAAAATTCAGCCATGTCACATTTTAGTGAAGTAACCCAAAAGCGTCCTTCCTGTTTCATCGGCCATTTTCACGATGCCGCGGTCTGGCGCGAGGAGGGGCGGCCCGTTTCCATTATTGAACTTTCTCCAAGAGCCGGCGACATCCATTGGGAGCATTCGCACGAGGCGCTCTCCCGTGCGGAACTGGTCTTCATGACCGGCCTCACCTTGGTAAACGGTACCTTCGGCGAAGTGATCCGCCGAACCCCGAACGCCGCCTCCCGAATCATCATGGGGCCCACGGTACCACTGACCCCGGCATTGTTTCAACTGGGGCTCCATTGGCTTGGTACGTCACGGATTACCCATATTAAAAAGACCTTGAATTATTTCGGGATGGGGGGCGGTTCGGTTGCCCACGCACCGGAAGGTGCTCTGCAGAAGGTCAATATTTCCTTGTTCCAGTGAAAGACGGCCCACTGATAGACATGCCGGTAATCCAGCGTCCATTTTCGGGCCGCTCGTATCAACTTCTCAATAGCATCCCGGGCGTCGTTGACTATAAGCGAGCGGGAGGCAATGGCCACATCATGGGTGCCGATGCCCGCCGTTACCTGCGCAACCCGTTCAGCCAGCGGCAATGCAAGTGTGCCACCGCCACACCCCATGTCCAACACGGTCCAGGAGGGTTCCGGATTCAGAATCCGGAGAAATGAATCAGGATAATGGGTCTTACCCGCATGGTCGGCAAAGGAGGGTGCCCGTTTGTTCCAGTAGGCGGCCTGGTTATTGCGACGGGCCGGATCTTTTCCGGCTCTGATTTTCTTCAGGATTTCATTCCAGTCGATTTCCCTGATGTCCTGCATCATTTTTTTCTCTTTTCCGAATTATTTCTTGAAATTCGCCGTCACATTGGCAAAAAGGGTGCGTCCTTCGGCCGGATATCCTTCCTGCAGGCAATAATCCTTATCAAAGAGGTTGTTGATGCCCAGCTCAAAGCCCACATAAGAGAGGGCATAGACCGCTTTCAGGTTGGACACGGAAAACCCGCCGGCCTTCCACTTTCCGTCACTACTGCTTTCGCGTTCGGAGTTTAACTCCGTACTCCATACCAGGGACAGAGCATTAACAGGGCTGTATTCCAGGCCCAGCACCATTTTCTGCTTCGGTACATCCACAAATAAGACCGTATCTGCAGTCAGATTCCTTCTATTTATATAGCTGTAATTTGCTGATAGGGAAAGGGAGTTGGCCAGGAAATTATTTTCTAATACGGTATAGGTTACGCCCAGTTCCGGTGCAGGTAGAGCGAATTTGGCTGTTTTCTTGCCGAAATCAGGACCTGAAAAACGCGCTTCACCCATATTTTGGGACTGGAATTCCCCATTCGGACCCACATTGGTGATCGACATGATTACATCCTGGAGATAGGATTCGAAAAGCGCTGCCTGGATTTTGAGTCGTGCGGTGGGTGTTCCGGTATAGCCGATTTCAAAATGATTTGCCTTTTCGGGCTTGAGATCCGGATTAGGGATGGCTTGGCCCAATTTATAGGAGTATCTGTCTTTAATTGATGGAAAGCGTGTGCGCTGGGCCAAAGATGCATTAAACGTATGTTTTTTAGAAGGCCGATAAAACGCGGCCATTTGGATGTCCCAGGCATGTTCCGTAAACATGGGGAAATCGGTCACTAAATAATTGTACGGCTTCGTCTTATCCGGCGTAGTCAGATTTTCCGCGGTCAGGGGTTTGCGCTCGTTATAAGCAACGCCAGGAACCAATGAGATGGCCGGTGTCATCATATACAGATTTTCCAATGCAAAAGACAAAGTATAGTCCCGGAAATGGATGTCCGGTTTGACCATGAATTTCTCCTCACCAGCTACTTGACTAATATTATTGGTTGTATTCCATTCGCTGTGGTAATCATTTTTATAATGAATGGCTGCTTTCAGGGTGTCGCGTGGTATGAGGCCGGTGCCAAACTCCACGGAACCGCCAAAGGAATGGTCCCCATAGGCGCTTTTGAAAGCATACTTTTTTTTCATGGTGGTGTAGGAGGTGTCATCATAAGCATACAGCGAGTTTTTAAGCTGATCGTAATAGAGGGGTATTTTCAGATAACCCACATGACCCAGTTCAATGCGTGAAACGGTATAAACGCTCCGTTTATCATAGTACGGCCATCTCCAATAACGATAACTGGCCAATGGGTTTGAGCCTGCATACACGGGCGTTCCCTTGCGGCCATGTTGGTCGCTGAAAATGACATTAAAATCACCGATACCCTCCGGTGTGTACCCGGCCAGCAAAATGATTGTCCGATCTTCGGCATATGAATTATTATAATTTCCGCCATCTTCATATTGAGTGGTATCGAAATGGCTTGAGAGTACAAGATGATCCCTGGAAAGATAGGCAACCGATCCTATTCCATAGAAATCTCCTTGTCGGGTTCCTGCATTGAGGGAGGCCGCCTTGCCTTCACTGACATATCCGGCTTTGGCTGACAAATCAAGTCCGGCAGTAGGTTTCCGGCTGATTATATTGATCACCCCACCCATGCCATTGGGGCCGTAGAGTAGTGAGGAGGCTCCCTTTTCCACACTGATTTGCGAAACGACGGAAGCGGAAAAACGGGTCAGATCAATATTCCCGTCATAAGGGACATAAACCGGGATGCCATCCATGAAAAGAGCTACTTGGCGGCTGTCAAAGCCGCGAACATAAACACCCCCTTCATTGCGCGCACCCATCTGGGAAAGAGTGACACCGGGAAGCAGATTCAATGCCTTGGCCACGTCCGGCTTGGCATATTTGGCAATATCAGCGGCGCTGACCGTATTATTAATCTCTTTTTTAGCTTTGCCTGTGACCACGACGGCACCCAGGGAAAAGACCGAATCGATTTGCGCCACAAGCGGCAGCACAGTCAGTAATATGAGAGTCAGGCAGGTGGAAAGAGGAACGGACAAGAGGCGCATACGATACTCCTTTTTTATGTAAGTGGTTGCCATGGATTGCGTTATTATATTGAATTAATTTCATTATATATTAAACTATATAACGAGTACGCCAAAAAATCTGAAATGGGACAATTTTTTAAATAAATATTATGAGGGAACTAAATGTCCGAATGAAATAAAGAAAGTACAATGACGGAATATTTTGCATTGAAAAATGCATTCCGTGGATCGAGAGCAGCGCAGCGGTCTTATTTCAATAAATTGATTTTCTTTGTATTGGTTCGGCCTTCAGCGTCGAGTTTAAACAGATAGGTTCCATTGGACAAGGGCTGGCTGATATGGTTCGTCCCATCCCAATGGATCTGGAAAATGCCCGCGTTCTGATATCCGTTGAACAGCTCCCGTATTTTTCGACCCTGTACATCAAACACGGACAGTTGAACATGTCCGCGTTCCTGAAGTCGATATTGAAGCAGGCTGGAACCGTTAATCGGGTTAGCGCCGGCAATGCTTAAAATCGGCAATGTTCCGGTAGTCATAAACGACGGTTCAACACTGATGGATCCATTCAAATAACGCAAGACCTTGGCACTGGAACCGATCTTGATGGCAGCAATTTGAGCCTTGTCAGCATTATCAATTACAATTCCGGAAGGGAGCAATTCCCCGCTATTTTTTGCAACAGCCTCGGATGTCCAACTACCACTGGCATTGGTTCCATATCGGAGGGAATCGTGTCCGGTATTAAAGTCACTATAAACGTAATGCAGATTTCCATTATTGTCCAATGTAAAAAAGGTTTTCCAGGCGGTGTCAGCCAATACTTCCGCATTCCAGTCCGTACCATCCCGGGTGATATGAAGTAATTGAGGGTTTGTGCCGTCGTCGTCATAGCAGCCGATATGCAGGTTGTCCTGGGAATCAAAAAACATTTTGGCCATACGGACATCAATATTATCAATGGTATCCACCGTCCAATCCCCGCCACCTGTTTTTGTGAAATAAACGCCGCCGCCCGCAAGAATGTGGGGGTTATCGTCAGAATCAAAGGCCAACGTGATGTCAGCATAAGTGCGGCACGCAGCCGGCAAAGTATCAATAGTCCAGTCTGTACCATCAAAAGAAGCCAGTCTCGGCGCCTTGTTTGCAATCATAAAAGCAATATGGGGAAGATTGTTTCCATCGCAGACAATGACAATAGAACCGCTGTTGACAGTAGAAGCGGAAACCGTGTCATTAACCCAGTTTGCTCCGGACTTGTAAATGCAGCGGACTTGGCCGATTGCGCCGGTATAAGCGATGTAGGGCGTATTGCTTCCGTCATAAACCAAGTCCATGTATCCGCCGGCAATCATAAATCCGGTTGAAGAAGCGTTTGGATATTCCATGGCCCAGCCGGAACCATCGTTATAAGCATAGGCGACACCATACATTCCGGATGTCCCGCCCGCGATCTTAAACGCCACACCCAATCCGTTGTCGCTGTCTTTGGCAAAACCGACAGCCCCTCCGTAGGTATAGGATCCGTCACCCACAGTATCTCCGGACCAAGTAGCACCGAACGACCCGATAACGCAAATAAGCATTATTGAAATAACGAAACAAACGGACTTTTTCATATGAATTCTTCCTTTTTTATGTATTAAATTAAAATAAAAAAATAAAAACGATTCGTCAAGAAATAACATAGGGAAATGATGGGAAATAAGAATAGATACTGTTTTTTCATACCTTAACATGGATACATTCGTTGTAAAGTTGAAAACGGAACAACCTTTTGAATCAATTCCGTTGGAAACTATATTTTAAGCAGCATGACAGCAACACCCTCTCCGGTAAGAAATGCCTCTAAACGCGAGCCTGCCTTGTGGCTCCTGTTCCGTGAACGCGAAATCCTGATCAAAAACCGCGTCCAACTTCTAATGAAGATTGAAGAAACCGGAAGTCTTTCCAGCGCCGCAAAATCAATAGGACTCAGTTATAAAGCGGCCTGGGATACCATTGAGTCACTGAACAACCTATCGGAAAAACCGTTGGTGACCAAAGCCACGGGTGGCCGGGCGGGCGGTGGAAGCGTGTTGACGGATTACGGCCGGAACCTTTTGCGTGCCTATCGGACCCTGGAATCCGAATACCGGCGTATGGTGGGCAAAAATGGTCCGGTCATGGATACCCTCAGGCATACTGCCCGTGCCCTGGATCGTTTTACTTACAAAATCAGCGCCCGAAACCAATTCTTCGGGTTTGTCGAAAACCTTTCAACGGGGTTGGTATACACGGAAGTAACGATGCGCATCAGCGAAAACATGCGCCTTGTCGCCCTCCTTATGCGCGAAGGCGTCAATGCCCTTGGCCTGAAAGTGGGAACCCCCACCATCTCCATATTCAAAGCCACCTCCCCCATTCTGGCCGGCGGCGATGAACCGCCTAAAACCAGTGCAACCAACTGCCTGCCGGGAAAGGTGACCGAAGTGCGCAAAGGACGAATCAATGCCGAGGTCAAACTGGAGCTGGAGGAAAACCGCATCCTGACCGCTGCCGTGCCCATCAGCAGCATTTCGGAGCTTCAAATCAAGAAAGGCCGACGTCTCTACTGCATCATCCCGCCGTCACAGGTTTTAATCGCCTTGGAATAACCCTGCACACGGTTGACTCTCAGAAATAAAATTTGTAATTTCCTCCTGTGACTCTGAATCGTTTCTTCTCAATCACGCTGCTTTTTCTTTCTCTCTCCACGCCTTCTTTTGCCGCCGCCCACCACCATGCTGATGAAGCATTCCATTCCGATTGTTCTCTGTGCCTGTTGGGGGACGCCCCCAGCCAGGATGAACCCCTTGTATCGAACTCGATCCGGGAAACCGGGCTCCTTTATTTCAGTATTGGCAACGAATTCAGAATCCCCCAAGACCGGTTTGTCTCCTTTTCGAACCGAGCGCTTCCGGTTTCCTGATCGCTCTGCCTCATAATTTTTCTACATCTTTTATACCGGAGGTGATTCAGCCGCTTCACGCAGGCGTGGCCAATCCCAATATCTCAGCTATCGGGCAATTATCCGGCGCCTATACGGAGAACCCCGCATCCGTGTCATCCAAACAGCCGACACTGGAACTCGGTGAGATGGAATTGGTGTTGGATGCTGCCCTGAACCCTTATTTCAACGGGGCCTTTGTGCTTTCTGTTGCTCCGGATGGTGTTGAAATTGAGGAGGTTTATACTTCCATCCCTCACGCTTATCCCTTTATTCGTACCCCTCGGGTCATGGACCCCTCCATAGCCAGGCCCTGACCTCTACACTGAAACTGACCATCCAAGGGGAATGGATATATAAAAATTCAGAACAGATGGATTCAGCAGGCACCATTTCGCACGACAATCGCACGGGATTTTATGCGTTTGCTGATTTGCGTTCTGCAGGAAAGTACATTGTTGCAACTGACCTATGAATATGTCATGCCGCAGAATCAACCGTCTGTCAATTCGGTCTCGTCTATTACAAAATCCGATGCCAACCCGCACTCTGTGGAAGTCTTTCCTTCTTATGTGGCCAAGGTTTCACAAGCGGCTCTTTACCTGAAAGGAGGATTGGCCCTGGATCAATGGGCAGACGGCATTATCGACGGTTCCCGAAACAATCATCTGACGGTCATCGATTGCTCCAATCATATTACCGTCCTCCTGTCAAGGCGTCAACGAAGGTGATTACTTCGCCCATTTTGACGGTATCCTGGAAAGAGGTGGTTCAAACCTCTATTCTATTTGCCCGGGTCGGCCTTATCCATTGGTTCACGCGGCATAAACTCTTTTTCATCACTCAATCGCCTGAAAAATCGGCAGCGGCAGGAATCCGGATATGGTGGTGGGACTTTCTCTTTTACACGACCTTCGGAATGGTGGTCACCTCGGCGGTCAGGATCGCCGGGGTCTTACTGGTATTTTCACTGTTGACCATGCCCGCCGTTGCAGCGCTCTTTTGTGTTAAGAAAACCGCGCACCGCATAATGATGGGCTGGGTATTCGGTATTGCCGCTTGCCTGTTGGGATTGGAGGCTTCTTTGCGGCTGGATCTGGCAGCCGGGCCTTCCATTATCGCTGCATTATTGATTTTGCTTTTAGCCTGTATTGCGCTGTGCCGACCTAAATGATATTCAACCGTTTCATTTTGCGCCACAAAGTGGCCGGATGGATGCCGAGTGCTTCCGCACTTTTCTGCCGATGATACCGGTTCTCGGCAAGCACCTGTTTGATGCGGGAGACTTCATCGTTTGCGACAGATGAAACAGGTTTATGGGTACGGGCAATAGGGCGCGCACTTTTTGTGTCCAGATAGGCCGGAAGATGTTTTTGTTCGATGCGCCCGGTCAGAGAAAGAATGAAGGCGTGCTGAAGGATGTTTTCAAGCTCGCGGACATTGCCCGGAAAATCATGTGCCATCAGTACCGCTACAGCTTCGTCGGTCATGCCGGAAATCTGCTTGCCGTACAGGTGGTTGTAATGCTCGATAAAATAGCGGACCAAAAGGGGTATATCGCCTGTCCGCTCCCGAAGCGGAGGCATATGAAATGGCATCACATGGATTCGGTAAAAAAGATCCTTTCGGAAGGTCCCGTTTTCAACCATTTCGGTCAGATTCCGGTTGGTTGCCGTGATGATACGGACATCCGATTTGACAGGCTCAACACAACCCAGGGGCTCGTATTCCTTTTCCTGTAAAACACGGAGCAATTTCGCCTGCAGCGCTTTGGAGGTGTCGCCAATCTCATCTAAAAAAAGCGTGCCGCCTTTGGCCAGATCGAAGCGGCCCGGCTTGTCCTGTTTCGCATCGGTAAACGCCCCTTTTTTATAACCGAATAATTCCGATTCCATCAGCGTATCGGGAAGCGCACTGCAATTGACCGCTACAAACGGCCCTTTGTTTCGCCGACTGAGCTGATGAATGGCCTTGGCCAGAAGTTCTTTACCGGTGCCCGATTCGCCCTGAATAAGAACCGGAGAATCACTT
>MGVN01000143.1:0-6909 GCA_001800515.1 Elusimicrobia bacterium RIFOXYB2_FULL_49_7
GCCGCCGCCAAGCCAGCCGGTAAATCCACCGGACCGTTTTTCTTGACCGTTACCGCTTTATGCTCAGACCTCACTGGAGAGGGCGCCTCTGATGCAACAGAAGGGGCCGGCGGCAACGGACGTTCCTTCTTCTGAGGAGATGGGGATAAGCCGGGTGCAACTACCCGTTTTTTCGGCGCAACCGGGACCGGCTTGAAGACACCACAGAAATAGGCGGATCCGATCGCAAGCAGCCCTATCAATAAAAGCAGGATACCGCTTCTTTTCAGGGTAAAAACCTGGCTTGGGGTTGGCCCATTCTGCGGAACCGCCGGATTTTTTATATAATAAGCCAAACGAATCCGGGCAACATCACTTTCCTCTTTTTGCAAATAACGTAGTTGCCGGATAAACAGGAGGGCCTGTTGCGGGCGACTTTCTATCCGGCTGGACAATCCGGAACGGATAAGAGCCGCCAAAGTCCCTCCCCTTTTTCCCCGCAATTTGAGCGGAGGATAATCCCCGGACACAATACGGCGAATAACCGATGTTGCGGTTTCTCCGGCAAAGGGGGCATGCCCGGCGACCATTTCATATAACACCACGGACAAAGCGAAAAGATCGGCCCGTCCGTCCAACCGCTTCCCGTCAATCTGTTCCGGCGGCATATAGGAAAGGGTGCCCATCACCGCGCCGGCCAATGTTTCTCCCGTATTATCAAATGTTTTAGCCAATCCGAAATCCACGATCTTAACCCGCCCCTGAGATGAAATCAGCAGATTTTCAGGCTTAATATCACGATGAACGATGCCGCCGTTTCCACCCTCATGCCCCGGCGGTCGAAAATGATGCGCAAAATCAAGGGCCTCGGCCGCCATGACTGCGATGGTAATGGCAACCGGTATCGGCAGCGCACCGTTCCGTTGTAAAAGATGGCGAACCGACGGTCCGTCAATGTATTCCATTTCGATATAAGGCCTTCCATGAGCCTCTCCCACGCTGTGAACCCCCACAATGCCCGGATGGTTCAGACTGGCGGCGATACGCGCCTCCCGAAGAAAACGTTCTTTGAGGCTCACACTGCGGCAGTGTTCAGCCTGGAGTATTTTGATGGCACGAGACACGGCAAGTGTCTCGTTATCGGCCCGATAAACCTCTCCCAAACCGCCACGGCCAAGGGGTTCGCAAATAACACACTCTCCGAAACGCAACCCGGCCTTTAATTCGTATCTTCCTCTTTCTTCTTTTATCCATGCGGTTCGGTTGGGATCGCGATCCTTCGGAATGAGAAGCGGCAGCGTCTTTTCCATGCGCTTCATCTCCTTTCCAAAGAACGCAGGAGGCGCTGCGCATCCTGAAAACGTTTCTCCTGCGGGTCCGGGAAAAAGCGCGACATCCGCTCCAAGTGGAGCCGGCAGACGGCAAACGCCCGCTGACGATAAGCGATGTCCGCCAGACGATGCTCGGATTCGTACAGAGAGTCCCTTTCCCGCATGAGCCGGACAAGTCGCTCTTGGCAATCGGCCGAATGTGAATCCGCCGAAGTTTGAGCTGCAATTTGCCGGTATGACAGAATCGCACGATGGCGATTTTCCGGCAGAGCGTCACGGTTGTCGAATAAAAAGTCGGCATACCGGGCAAGCCCCACGACCGCTGAAGCCGGCAAAAAAGCGGCTCTTTCTATCGGGCAATTCCCTTTGTGCAAAGCCCTCCCCTTATTGCCAACAGCCGCATTATGACAATACCATAAAAAAAACAAGGATAAAACCATTCCGGCCATCACGCAGGACCATAAACGATTCTTCTGTAACAACCCTTCTATCGCTATCGGCGCCCCTTGGGACTGAAAAAGAAAAAGCGCGCCATGAACATCCAACACATCGTCCGGATGAAGCGGATGGCGACCCATCAATACCTGCCCGTTCAGCAGCGTCCGGTTACGGCCGCTGTTTTCAACAACATAGCCGTTCTCCTGCCGGATAAACATCAATTGTTGTCGAGAGACTCTGGGATCGTTCAGTGCAATATCAGGCCGATCTTCGGCAGTCGCCCGTCCCAGAATCGTGATCGCCTTGTTCAGGGGAAAAAGAACGTTGTCGGATTGCCGTATTAAAAAATCCATGATTCACTTGATAAAATTAAGGACCACCGGACCGAAAAGCACAATAAAAACCACTGGAAAAATAAAGACCGCCAGCGGAAAAAGCAATTTGACCGGCGCTTCATGAGCCCGTTTTTCCGCTTTTTGAATGCGTTGCGTCCGAAGGGAAAGAGCGAGGTTTTTCAAGACCCCGGAAAGCGCGCCGCCCCCTTTATCCGACTGGATCACCGTCTGAGTGAATTGCCGGATATCTTGGTCCTGAAGTCGATCCGCGAAACGGTTCAACGCCGCTTCTCGTGTAGTCCCCAGGCGCATTTCAACAAGAAGATTTTCCATCTCATGAGCAAAGGGGCCTTTGGGCAGCCGTCCTTTGAGGAATTGTAATGCTCCGGCAAAATCGACTCCGGAATCCAACAGCAGAACCAATAGATCTAAAAAGACGATGAACCCGATACGAATATCGCGTCTTCTCTTTTTGATACTATCCTCCATACGTAAATCAGGCAACACAAACAGCACCAGACCGACTAAAACCGAGAACCAGAAAGGAAGTTGGAACAATAGAAAAGTGAAGAAAACACCGACTAGAAAAAGAGACTGCTTCAGACTGAGAAATTCCTGAAAGGAACGTGACTGATATTGTCCGGACAACCCTTTCCGACGTTCAAATCTTTGCTGTAACAGTCGTAACGAAAGGCGCTGATTCATGGGGACAAAAAGGAACCAGGGAATTTGCCGAATGTCTGATCCTTCTTGAATCAGACTCCAGATCAGGAGGGAAAGGCAAAGCAGCACACAGCCGCACGCGCCTAAAAAAAGCATGCCCGTTGCTCCGACAACGGACAGAGATGACAATCAGGATTCTTTTTTCGGCAAAAACGCTTGGCGGTCTCCACAATGCAGGCGTGAAACTGATTGCTGATACGCACAAATCGATTCTCGGGAGTTCCTTTTTTCATCTGTCCGCGCGTATGACCGTCTAAATGGGCAAAAATATCCTGCTCAAAAAGAGAGCGAATCTCTTCATACGGTTCATTCCCGGAGAGCATCCGGAGCCTGCTGAAAATCCGGCGCGTATAGGCATCCACCACAAAGACAGGCCGATTGAGTGCGTATAACAGAATCGAATCCGCGGTCTCAGGCCCGACACCTCGGACCCGAAGGAGCTTTTCACGGAGATCGGGTGTTGAAAAGCGGCTTAAAGCTGCCAGCCGCCCATCACAGACCGTTTTTAGAAAAGCGAGAAAAGCTCTTAATGTTTTCGTCTTTTGATTGTAATACCCTGCAGGACGGATAAGGGACGATAAATCCGCATCAGACAACCGGGACAAGCCGGCAAGGCTCAACACATGTTTAGCGCGTATGGCCTGGATGGCTTTTTCAACATTGACCCAGGCGGTATTTTGTGTCAGAACAGCGCCTACCATCATTTCGAAAGGCGTTTTTGCCGGCCACCATTTCAGATCACCGAAATAATCTTCGAGCCGGCAATAGATGAAAAAAAAAGAAGAGAGCCGTCTCAACCGAGGAGCCGGAATTACAGGGTACTCTTTTTTTCCTGGATATGCGTCCGGATTTCCTGGAGTACCCGCTTGATATTCTGGCAAACCTTACGTGCGCGCGTGCCCGCAGATTTATTTCCGTTTTCGAACTTTTCCAGTTCCACCTTGAGGTTTTCGATTTCAGAAGTCAAATTAGAGAGATCCATGATTACTCCTTTCCATAGACAGATTTATACTCTTAAAAGGAAAATACATTCCGATTTCAGACAATTCAACTTTTTTCATCCCTTAAAAAGGTAGGCCAATCCGGGCGAAAAAGAACCCATCTTCTGCTGCAATCGCTCCTCTACGTCCCCCATCAGAAAACGTAACATGCTGCCCGGCGCCTTAAACTCAAACGGTGCCGTGTCTTCGGGCAATCCCGCCATCTTGCCGGCCAGGATCTTGGCGTCTTCAAAAGTTCCCATCACATCCACCAACCCTGCGTTCTTGGCCTGGCGCCCCGTATAGATACGGCCGTCCGCCAACTTGCGCACACTGTCCGATGAAAGATGACGACCTTCGGACACCACCTCCATGAACTGAGACCAGGTATCATCAATCAGGCTCTGAAAAACACGCCGTTCTTCAAGAGACATTTTACGGTGAAAACCGCCCGCATCCTTATACGAACCGGATTTGACCACTTCCAATTCCACGCCCACCTTTTTCATCAGCTCTTCCAAGTAGGGAAATTCAAAAATCACTCCAATGCTGCCGGTCACACTGCCGGGATTGGATACAATGCTGTCCGCTGCACAAGCAATATAGTAACCGCCCGAAGCAGCCACACTCCCAAATGATGCCACCACTTTGCGCCCGGATTCCCGAAGCCGTTTAACCGCCTCGTAGATCTCCTGGCAAGCCGCCACCCCGCCGCCCGGGCTGTCGATGCGCAATACCACCGCCTTAACCCCATCATCCTTTCGGCACGCATCCAACTGCTTCACGGCCTTCTCGGAATTAAAAATTGCATTCTCAATGCGCACCACGACCAACGCCTTTTCCTGAAAAGCGGACAATGAGGTCTGTTGACCGGAAGAACGAAAATAGAGAAAAACCAACATCAACGTCAAACCGATTAGAAAAAGTAAAACCAGCGCCCCGCAACCAATACGCTTCTTTTGTTTGGCATCCATTCCAGGCTCCTTTTCAGAATATCTTAAAATAGTAATCCATGGCCGCATTGCGCCACCGGAAGCTATTTGTTTATTTTATTTTTAAATGAAAATTACCATCCTACCCGACAGCGTCCGGCTGAATCCGGTCACCCTTCGCCTGTTTGAACACCAACCCACCCTTTACAAACGAACCCTTCCGGAGGATTATCAGAATGATAATCCGGTCTGGAATCAACACGATAAAGTTATACGACTTAAGTCTGCAGCCAATGAAACCGTGGCTTTTCAGGCCGTACTCTTCTTTGATGAACCCTTGGAAATTGAACAAATCAAACTCCTTCCGCTGAATGGCCCGGAAACCATTCCTGAAAGCAGCATTGAACTCTTTAAAGAATGGTTTGTGGACGTCCAAGTGCCCTCTTCGGGCTATGAAAAGACCTCTTTTGGTTCAGGATGGTATCCGGATGCACTCATCCCATTGGACGCCCGGCACCAGGATTGGGGCCTCCCCTTTCATCTGCCCGATTACTGGAACCGGATACCCGGTCAGAAAGCATGTATTATCTGGGCTGATATTTACGTCCCCCGCCATTATCCGGCCGGGAACTATCGCTCCACTCTGACCATTCAAGCCAAAGGCCGCGCCCCCATCACCCTGCCCGTGGAGCTCTCGGTGTGGCCCTTTTCTCTACCCGACAAAAACAACCTTCGCGGCAACCTGTATACCAACACCTTTCGCTCCTTTTCCTTGGAAAAAGAACTCCGGTATCAGCACGCTTTCAAAAAGCACCGACTGGCCGCCCACCAATGTTACTATCGTCCCCATCTCACCATTCAGGATAATGACCCGGTGCTCGACTGGACGGATTTTGATAAACGGCTTACCAAATATTTTAACGGCAGTGCCTTTACCGCCAAATACGGATATACAGGTCCCGGCGAAGGCGAACCCATTGAGTTTTTTCTGCTCCCTTTCAACTGTTCCGGAAAAAAGAACGCGGTGGGCTGGCCCCTGCCCACCACCGGCCACCATGACGACACCTTTTGGAAAATATGGGACAAAACCGCACACGCTGTTCGCCAACACCTCATTGATGAAAAACGTATTGATCTGAAAAAGACGGAAACCCAAATATTCTTCAATTCACTTGACGAATGCTATGATCGGGCGGACCACGAACGGATGATTACCTGGGCCACCTTTCTGAAAAAACATTTTCCGGAATGTCCTTTCCGTATCGATGGCGGGTACGACGATGCCACTATGGATTTCCTGTCCTCTCATGTCGATCTCTGCCTATACCACACTGTGGCGTATGACTACCCCTTTGTAAAAAAGTTTCGAGATAAAGGCATTCGAGACTGGATTTATGGACCGGTTGTCTATGAAAGCAAAACCAATGAACTGACCGGCGCATCCACCTTCATTGATCTTGACTTGCTGACCATGCGCGGACTGGCATGGACGGTCTATAAATACGGCGCAGATACCTGGTGCCAGTGGGAATTCGCCTCTGAAAACAAACAGGCCTGGTTCAATCCGGAAAATTTTAAAAATAATGACCTTGCGGATTTTCGCTGTTACAACGGCAACGGAATGCTTCTCTACGACGGTGAGTTTCTCAATTTACCCGACCCCTGCATCAGCATACGCTTCAAAGCCGGACGGAGCGGAGCACAGGAATTTGAATATCTGAAGCTCTATGAATCACTCGGCGGGAATGCCATGGCGTTTGTAGACGCGCTGATAGACAAGCCTTTTGGCCCCAATGCCATTGGCAATCTGGAACCTTGGAATCCCGATATATCAGCATGGGATAAGGCACGCCTTGCTCTGGGCAATGCCATTGCGAATAAGATAATCAATTATCTGAAACATTAACTTCTGAATCAAACAAAATTCGGCATGATTCGATGACATTTTCTAATACATTATTACAGTTCATATTATACTGTTCTTATCATGTTCGTAACAAAATCAATTCCGTAACATGTATAAAATAATCGGAAGGAACAAAATTAAAGAGTAAAAATCGAAATGGGCTTTTAAAAAATACAAATAAACGGTTCAACTACAGGGTGTCGATCTTGGCTTTAATGGCCTCAACAGTAAAGGGTTTGACAATATAATCCTTCGCTCCGCTCTTGACAGCCTCTAAAATATCCT
>MGVN01000143.1:7044-10760 GCA_001800515.1 Elusimicrobia bacterium RIFOXYB2_FULL_49_7
TCGTCCACCACCAGGATTTTATTGACCGCCATAAGGTTTTTCCCCTTCGAAAAGTGTTTCCTTTATCATCTAAACTTCGATCAACTTGCCGCCGGTTTATTGCCCGTCATCTGCTTGAGGCAGACTTGCAGGTAAAGTTCCTGTTTTTCGGGCGTTTCAAAGCGAACCACGATACTGCTATCGTTAAAACCGTGATAAATGGAGTGGCCTTTGCCTTTTATCATGGTCGGGGTCGTGAAGTCGAAATGGTATGAATTCTGATTAAAAGCGGCCTGCGCGGAACCTGAAATCACGTTGATGATTTCCATCACCCCGCCCTCGACGATTTCCGCCTCATCCTCTTTGACATTGCCCATGGTCATCTTCTTGACAAGTTCAAATGCGGTCTCCCGGCTCATACTGATGACGACAAAACCCGATGCCTGGCCGGACAAGGCCATCATGCCGGAAAGATCCCCGCAAACCGTAAGCCCCTTGTCGATATGAACCCCTTTTTTCTCGATATCCGTGAAAGCCATTTGCTTCAGAATGGATTTGGTGGCTTCAATAAAAGGATTGATGTATTCGATGCTCATATCGGGCGGTCGTTTCCGCTCGGCCACCAGCATACGCAACCCTATCTGAAGTTTTTCTTTGCTGAGCGGCTTAAAAACAAACTTGGCATTATCGTACTTGATGAGCACCTTAATGGCATCGCGAATACCCTCGTCCACCAGCAAAAGCACTTTAATATTGAATTTAGGGTCGATTTTCATCAACTCCCGTAAATTATAGACATCCTCTTCGTTATTCTGTCCCTGCCATTCGTAAATAATGATGTTCTTCTCTCCGGACAGCTTGCCTTCGACCAAGCTAACGCTCTTGGCATTTTTGATATTGACGTACCCGTTTTTCTTGAGAATATCCAGAAATTCCTGCGCCAAATTATCTTTGCTAACAATAACTGCGTTCATATCGTTCCTTTTCCATAATAAGGACTGACGAAATTATACTTTTGTATCCCTTCCAAATTCAATAAAAACCCGCTCCTCCTGCTCTCCTTCCGGGGAGAGAGAACGGAACACAAACGGGCAAATCAGCACACCGGCAACCGAAATAGGAAGATCCGCAACCTCTTCCCGCCTGAAAAACCGTGGAATGCCGAGCTGGACACTGCTTTTTTCACTGTCCAACCGAAAAAAAACGCCGCCGGCCATCATATTGGCCAACTCTCGCACCGTATCCATGGCCTGCCCCTCTGCCACCTCGTTCTCCTCAAGACCCAGAAGCGCGCCGGTTGCAGTCTTGGCAAAAGAGGATGAACAATTCAGTAGTAGCGAACCGGAATCCGCCCCAAAAAAAGGCAACAACGCGCTCCATTCGTTTTCCAGCCTGAAAGCACTCTCTAAATAGGGCGTTTCCGGCATCACTTCAATGAAAGTCATGGTCTCTAAAACCTCGCGTACGGTTTGGGCAATGGCCTCTTGGAATTGTTCATTCTCCATTCTGCATGGTCTCCGTTAAAAGATTCAGAACCTGTTCCGGACCGAACGGTTTTTTCAGGTACCCGGCCGCCCCCATTTTAACCGCTTCCAATATTTTCTCCCGACTGCCTTCCGTTGAAACGATAATCATCTTTAATTCCGAAAAACGGGGCTGTGCTTTAACCAGACGGATCATTTCGAGTCCGTCCATAACCGGCATATTGATATCCGTGAGCACCACATCCACCTTTTCCTTTTCCAGAACCTCAATCCCCTGTTGTCCATTGCCGGCCTCCAGTATCTCCTCCACCGGCAGTCCGGTCATATTCAGCACCTTCCGGATGAAAGTCCGGATATTGACCGAGTCATCGACGATCAGAAAACGCATGATCGTCCTCCTTGCTTTAAGTACGCAACCATTCTTCCGCCTTTGCCAGCTCTTCCAGGAGCATCAAGGAAAAACGCTGAAAATCCGATTCGCTCATTTTAAAATAATCCCAAATCTCACGATTAGCCGGATAGGCCAAGCCGTCCAGTCCGAGCCCTACACCGAGCATCATGCAAACCATGTCGCTCAGATAGACATGAAAAACCAGATCCCGCACGGCCGAGGGAGCATGAAGCGGATCATGATGAAAGCGGACCGCTTCCGTGATGTCCGGCGCAAAAGACCATTTTTCAAGAAGCCGGGCGCCGATTTCACCGTGGTGCATGCCCAGAACCTCGAACTCGGCTTCAGTATAGGTCATTTTAAACTGCGTCATCCGTTCATGAAGCGCAGCCCGCCGTGCGTGAACGAAATTATCCAGCAACGTCTTGCCCAGATCGTGGACAATGGCGGCCGTAAAAAGATTCTCTGCCTTCTGAAAGCCGGTAAAGGCGGCGATTTGCTGGGATAGCAGGGCGCACCCCATGGAATGACGCCACAATTCACCCCGCTTCAACTCATATCCCTCCCCTGCATTTTTAAACAGGGGACTACAACTCTCGGCAATGACCAGATTGACCAGCGCATTGTTACCGAGTCGAATCAACGCCTCCTGAACCGTCTTACTTTCCGGCCCACCCCGCCGGTAATAGGCGGAATTGGCCGCCCGAAGTACACGGAAAGTCAAACTTTCATCCAGCATGACCACTTTGACGATTTCCTGTATGGCTACCTCGGGCTTCTGGACAATGTCAATGACCTTGCGTACAATAGCAGGCACGGGCGGTATTTTCTCCACCCTTTCCAGAATATGACTCAGCGCGGTTTCTCGTTGAAAGTTCATAGAGCGCGCTCCTCCTTGATACCGGAGTAACGGACACTCACATCACCGCTGTCCAGCCGAAGGCTCATATTGCGGCTGGCGGTACCGCCGATATCCTCCCCCTTCAGAATAATATTAAACCGCCACAAGATTTTTTTTAGGGCCAGATAGTTTCGTTTGCCGATATTGAATGTGCCGTTCGGATCCATCAGGTTGGAGCCGCCGCATGCTTTCACAATAAGCCGTTTGCTTTTAGATCCCATGCCGGCCAGATGTTTGAACATCTCGTGAACCCCGGTATCCGCAAACATATAGGGCCGTTCCTGCGCTTTGCGCGGATCAAGGGCCGACTCGGGCAACATGAAATGGAGCAGGGCACCGACCTTGAGTTCCGGATCATACGCGGATACCCCGATACAGGAGCCCAGCGCATAAGTGATGAGCACGTCCTGTTCCGCTTTTGAAAACTTCATATCCGCAATATCAACAACAAGAGGAGCGGCCATCTATCTGCCCTCTCCTTTCGCCCGCGCCAGCATGAGGGGTGCAATATCGGAAAGCGGGGTGAGCTTATCGCAAGCGCCCGTTTCATAGGCCGCCCGCGGCATGCCAAAGACGATGGAAGTCGCCTCATCCTGCACGATAGTTTCCGCACCGGCCCGACGCATCTCAAGCAAGCCGCGGGCACCGTCCACGCCCATGCCCGTGAGCAACACACCGAGTGCGTTCCGGCCCGCATATTCGGCCACGGACAAGAAAAGGACGTCCACAGCCGGACGCACATGGCAGACCGGGGGCCGCTGGTTCAAGGTGACATAATACCGGGCGCCGCTTCGCGTAAGCTGCATATGGTAATTCCCGGGCGCAATGAGAACCCGGCCCGGAAGAACCGCATCCCCTTCTTCCGCTTCCTTAACCTCCATTTGACACGTTTCATTGAGATTGTCCGCATACGAGCGGGTGAAAACCGGCGGCATATGCTGAACCACCACGATGGGCGGAC
>MGVN01000144.1:0-19463 GCA_001800515.1 Elusimicrobia bacterium RIFOXYB2_FULL_49_7
ATGCGAAGAACGAGAGATTGCTTGAAGTCGTCTGTAAAGTTTCTGTACTTTTTCATTGTCTGTCCTTTCCAAGGGATTCAACCCCCTTATATCGGACAGATAACCTAAATCCCGAAGCTTAACTGTTCAGATGATAGGGCGCACTCCGGCCCCGCGCGCTCCCCAACCTCGGAGTACCGAGGCCGCAACCATTTCGCCAACAGTCCAGCAAATATTATAATATGGATAGGCTGGTCGGTTGCCGGGCTTCGCCGTGCCGCGGACGTTGGTTGAAATTCGGCCGCCATGAAGAAAGAAAAAAGCCCGCGCCAATAAGCTTCCACATCGTGTGGCAGCCAAAACCTTAGAAGAAGTTCTGGAAGGAACAATGCCAAAAAAGGAGTGCGAAATTGCTTAAATTCAAGTCTTTCATTTCAAAACTATTAAAACCTAAAAATAAATATGCATTTATTGATTCTATTGTACCAAAAGGCAAAGTACTCGATGTTGGTTGTGGAAATAATAGCCCATACAAAATGAAAACTCTTAGGCCAGATGTTTATTACGTTGGAATAGACATTGGTATTTACAATCAGAAATCAAACACAAATTATGCCGATGAATTTATTATAACGGACACAGAGAGCTTCCACGAAAAGATAGCCTCTTTTGCAAATTCATTTGACTCAATTATTTCATCACATAATTTAGAACATTGCAATAGCTATTTAGAAGTTACATTAGCAATGATTAAAGCATTAAAAACAAATGGGACCCTATTTATATCTTTTCCCTGCGAAGAAAGCGTCAATTTTCCACATCGATATGGATGTCTTAATTTTTATGATGATGGCACACACAAGAACCTAATATCATTTTCATCTTTTATTTCTCTTTTGTCTGAAAATGGAATGGATGTTCTCTTTGCAAGAAAAAGATACCGTCCATTCTTATTGTTTTTGTTTGGATTATTATGTGAACCATTTAGTCGGCTATTAGACAAACCTGCTCCTATGGGGGCAACATGGGCTTTATATGGTTTTGAGACGATTATTATTGCTAAAAAGCAAGTTGATAAAATACAATGAAACACACAAACATAAAGGGAAATCGAAAATCAAAACGGAAAGAGCGCGCAACAAGACAGGAATGCAATAATGCAAAAGACAAAATGAAAGCTAAGGCAGCACCTCAAGACAACGCCCGCCGTCGTGGCGAGCTAAAAAAGTGTACACATTCAATGAAAACATTATTAATCTATCAGGAAGTCAAATGGTGAAAATGCAGTATTAAGAAGCCTGTTGTGACAAAACAAAAATTTGCAGGTCGTTGACATATCGAATGGATGTTATGGGATAGATCTTGGACGAGCAAGCGGACCTGAGGCTCTCTGGAAAACGAAAGGCCAGCCCCCTATGCATAAAGATTGGCGAGGAGGGTATGTAAGCTTAATGAGAAAATACTTTGAGGAGGTATCTTTTGCGCGTGGGCAACCGGAGAACATTGAGACATGAGGCACAAAGAATACGATTGCTTTATTGTACAATAATAGCTATTTTATCAGTACGCTTTATTGTACAACTAAACAAAGGAGCCTCCCAATGTCTCGTATTTCCTTAGATTCAGACATCCACCCACTTTCTGATTTTAGATCCAATTTCGCGAGTTTTATTGATCAGATTCACAATACCAAACGCCCAATTGTAATTACTCAGCACGGAAGAAGCTCGGCCGTTCTCATGGATGTTTCAGAGTATGAACGCATGGTTGACAAGTTTGAATTGATCAAGGATATTGAGACTGCCTCACAACAACTAAAGAGTGGGCATGGAATTCCTCATGAACAAGTTCGCAAGCGTTTAAAAGAACGAGTTCGCGCATGAAAATCATCTGGTCACCTTTAGCCGTTGAGCGTTTGGAGGAAATCTCTGATTTTATTGCTTACGATAAACCTTCCGCTGCCGACAAATGGATCGATTCTATTTTTGACAAAGTTGAACTTCTTAAATCCAATCCGGATTTAGGACGCGTTGTTCCTGAAATTGAAACACCAAGTATTAGAGAACTGCTCTTTGGTAACTACAGAATTATTTACCGTCATACCGGTGATTCAATCAAAGTATTAACAATTAGGAACTGCCGACAATTATTACAAGATAAAGACCTATAATGAAAACGTAAAAGCGTTTTAAAAAGAAAGCTCGGACAGCCATCCCTGGCGGAGAAGTACCATGCAAATACAAAAAGGCATGCGGGGCATCAGCACACAACAACCGGCCGCACGGCAAATTTGGAGCAGCGCATAAGACAATTGACATGCTGCCCAAATTTGACCTACATTACCTTTTGTGTCCTACGCGGCGGCGGTTCGGAGAATTAAAAGAAATCGAAGCAAACTCCTCCAATGCTGAATATGAAAAACAAGCCCACACCCTCTTATTTGCTTACTTAAAATCCTTCAATAGAGAGCGCATGAGCAAAATGACACCGGTGGATCAAGTTGATTTGATTCGCGCTTTGGTACGCAATATCGATGTATTCTCTAATAATAAAGAAATGCATCTCGAAGGAGACTTCTACGGAATCAAATTACGAACCTGCGCTTTACCGATAAATTTACTAAAAAACACCGAAATTCTGCAAAAAACGCCAAAAAATGATCTTAAAAAGGAAAAGGGACACGGTATGTTCGTACCGCATCCCTTTTGGCTGCCCGGCGAGGACTCGAACCTCGGACATTCTGGTTAACAGCCAGACGCTCTACCAACTGAGCTACCGGGCAATAGGGATATAAAATACAATTTCGGTTTCCCAGCGAACAAGAGATTTCCAGTAGTTCTTCGGTAACATTCTATTGGGCACCTCAAAAAATTTCCCAAAAGCAGGATATTCCGGAGCATTGTCGACATATAAGGACCGACTTTCAATGAATTTTCCGAATAAAAGGCCGCCTACAACCCTTCTTTTTTATCTCCCAAGCGTCCTTTTAGCGCTCCAAGAGGCCCCGCGGCTCATGCCGCAGTCACTTCATATTCCCGAATCAGCTTCTGCTTGGCAGGCTTCTCTTCCCATGCCTCAGGGGTTTCACCCTTATCCACCGCCTCCCGCTCCTCATTCGTCATGTCCAGAAATCGAATGAAAGAGAGCCGGTCTCGAATCTGGAATTCCATCTGGCCATCCGACACGTTCTTTTGATCGCTACATTGATCATTCACCGGATATAAACGAATTAACCAGCCTGGAAAGCGAAACAGTCACCGGAACTGTTTCAGCCTCAGAGTATATTTCTTTTTTTGGGCTTGAGAAATATTCCTACTTTCTTGAGGATAAACCGATGCTGGAACTGCTCAAGACCGGATGAGTGTGGGATAAGAACGGGATAGAAGGCTTATTCAGGGCTATTAAAAAAGGCCTACGATTCTCACCGTAAGCCCTTATCAATCTTTAAAATGCCCAAGGCGGGACTTGAACCCGCAAACCGTTGCCGGCGCTAGAACCTGAATCTAGTGTGTTTGCCAATTTCACCACCTGGGCGAAAACATTGAATAAATAATTTTTTTTACCCAACTGAAGCAATTCTTATCGGCTATAGGGCGACCAGAGATCGCGCAGTCGTTTTTCAGAAAGCACTTTATCCATCCAGGAAAGGTTATGAGCAGATCGATTTGGTTCCTTGGACTCCGGCAAAAGCGACGCCGGTTTTTCCGGCTTTTCTTTTTTGTCACACATCATTCACTCCTATGTTTTAAGTTTATTTTTCCTCTATTTTTATCCACCCATATCATTGCACTACAGGCAACCACAATGATAAGCGACCCAATCACAGCCCTGATTCCCATCATTTCCCCAAAAACCATGGTTCCAATGATAAGGCTTCCAACCGGCGTAACCAAAGTAATAAGCGATCCTGTAGTCACGGAAATGAAGTGATAAGCTTCAGTCATCATCAACTGGCCTATCGCAGCCGTTACGCCCACCCCGATGAGGATCATACACGCACGCAGGTTCAAGTCACCATGTGCCGTATTCGATGGAATAATGACAAGCCAAAAGCCAATCAGGCATTGAGCAAAGAAGATGGCATAGCTACTATCCGTATCATGGAGCTTTTTGACCATGACCACTGCCGATCCGGATAATACTGCTCCAATAATGGCTACCATTACAGCCGTCATCTCTCCACCCTGAATCGAGGTATTACTTCGTTCACTAATGAGCAACACCATCCCAAGTAAAGCCAAGACAATGCAACTTATTTTGGCCGCTCCCAATCGTTCACGTAAAAAGAAGGCACTCCCCATGGCCGCAAAAATAGGATAGGTATAGATAATCACCGTGCTCTTTCCCATGCCCAAGTGCGCAATGGACCAAAAGGCAATAAACACAGCAGTACCTCCGCAAAGTCCCCGTAAAAAAAGAAGGGGTTTATTAACAAATTGGAGATGCAGACGACCGGCCATCGCTCCGGTGGATAAGACAGCCATACCGACCATAAATCGAAGCAAGGAGGTTTTATAGGAATCCACATAAGCAATCAACTTAATCATGGCCCCCATTCCGCAAAAGACAAGACTGGACAGGGTCATGAGCATCACCCCCCGGATGTTTTCACGTTGCATCGCTTTCCTCCTTTTTCAATCCATAACAAAAAACCCGCTGCCGGATTAGCCGACAGCGGGTTTGGATTTTTTCTCTTTTTATTTTGTACTAGAGAGAACCCCTCGCTGCCGGTAATAAATGCAGACGCACGGCCTTCATGTCCTTATCGGACAGGCGTTTCGTGGTTTGCCAATTTAGGCTAATCGTGCAGCGTTTTTTCATGGTTTTCTCTAAATCAAAGGAATAAAATAATTCAACCTCCATAAATTGTCAATTCTTTTTAGAATCTGTGTCCAAGCCGGTTTTGCATCAGCACAAATAAACCTCCTTATCTCATGAGGACTGCTTTAGCGGCAAAGACCTTGTCGCCCGCAGATAACTTGATAATATACAAGCCATTGCCTGCTGTTTTACCGTCATTATCCCTACCGTCCCAATGAACGGAATGGTTCCCGTTCCGTGTTATTCCCGCAAAAAGCGACTTAACCGGTTTTCCGTTCACATCATATACCTGCAGTTTCGTGAACATATGATCCGGGATGTGGATGGTAATGGTGGTCGCAGGATTAAACGGATTCGGAGAAATAGAGAGCATGATGTTATTATTAACGGCATGGGCAGAAGAAAGGCGTGTGGCCAAACTGTCATAAGTGATTATCAGGCGATTACCCGTCCGTGAAATCGAGAAATTCTCAATTGTTATCAAGTTGTACGGATCGGGTAAAACGGTTCCCGATGCCACGCTATTTCCCGTTAAAACGTCAATACTTTCCCACTTATAGGTCGTACCTGGGACCACTGGAAAATTCTGTACTCGTCTTGGCGTAATATCAACCGTTGTATTGGAACTGTCGGATTTCAATGTGATTGAAATAGAGTCTTCATTGTCCACTATATCGTCATTTTCAAGGCCCATATCGTGCAGTTTTGATGTCCAGTCAATGTACCCGTTCATGATACCCGCAGAATCATAAGAAAGACCGACCGGATTGGTTGCATAGTCATCACTGTAGTTCGTTAAAGGATTTATTTCGCCATAATTGTCATCATTCGTGCCATTAGAAAAGGCGGGGTAAAGCTCATTTTTCACAAAACGGCTATAACCACCGGGAACCACCGCACCATATCCACTGCTAACATGGTCAACATTACGCCATTCAGCCCATATGCCCCGCTTTGTTTCAGTCATCGTCTGATAAAGCAGGGTATGTTGACACATAGGATGCAAACCATCCTTTGAACCGTTCATATTGACAATCGGCGGAAATTCGGTTGTTCTGCAATTTAACGATAACCATGGAATGCTTTGCCAGTCGTAAACATCCTTTCCGTTTCTTGCCGTAAGCGCCATTTCTCTGGTTCCGTAACGGGCACTAAAAGCACTCGATGAATAAATGACTCTTGCAATGGCAGGAGAAATGGCTGCAAAAATATCCGGATAATGCCAGCCAATCGTAAGCGTACCGCCACCGCCCATGCTCACACCGGTGAGATAAACACGATTTGTGTCGACCTGAAAACGTGAATCCGCCATAACCCAACGAATACACCGGACAATCCTCTGGGCGACATAATCCACAATAGTATCCCCTGCTCGTACAGGATGAGAACCGTCCAAAGCCGTGGAATCACCATAATGGTTAGAAACACCATACCACCAGGCCGAATTACGTTCCGGATAATAATTATCCTGCGGCGTAAGCTGAACCATATTGTTGGTACCAAATGAAGGTGGATAAAGGGTATCCAACAATGTATCGCCCGAGGTATTCCAAGTGTAAGGACCCCATCCATGAAGTCCAATCATAAGGGGCGCTGGCTGCCCTACTGGAATGTTTCGGTTGATATTAACACCGACATAATCATAGTAGAGATTCTGCTTGTGAGGCCAATCAAAATAGTCCATCCAGAAAATCAACTTGAAAGTGTGATCCCAACTAGTGCTTTCGGATTTGATGACACCCCATGGATTCGGCCAGTATTCTTCTGAAATAGGAGAAGAGATGGTGTTGACACCGGACGTCAGGAGTGTGTCCTCAACACCTTCGGCAGTCACAACGGTAATCGCATAGTAAGCCGTTTCGTCAACCCTTGGCGTGTAAACAAAAAGACCCGTGGAATCTGAAAGTTGAGGGCCAAGATCAATAATGTTAAGCCGCACCCGGTGGCGGGGATCCCAGCCTGTATTGCATGGCAAATTTACAATCGGACTCAGACCGCTTAGACCGGTAATCGGTTCGTCCGACCGGTATAGATTGTACGTCTTTGTCGAATCAGCGTCCTCTGTCCAGGTAATGAAAGTCTTGCCTTTTCGGAATTCCACGGAAAGATCGGTAACCGCCGAAAAAGAAAGACCGACAAAAACAGTGAGATGAAAAGACAACAGCAATGGAAGCAAATCGAACTTTTGTTTCATAGTGAGCTCCTTATCTGAGTAACATCATTTTTTCGACATGAGCGTATTTCCCAGCTGAAAATCTAATGAAATATAAGCCCGGTGTCAGGCTTGCCGACTTCCAGGAAACCTGATGGCTGCCCGCTCCTTCCGTTTTGTCGATGATCGTATTAAGTAACTTTCCGTTTATATCGTAGACTTTCAGCGAAACGCCACTCTGTCCGGACAATCCGTAACGGATGGTGATGGACGAAGAAAAGGGGTTGGGACTGATACCAGACAGTACCGTTTCCGCTTTTTTAACAACGCGTGTTTGTGCAGCAGCGGAAGGATCGATCACTAAACTGACTTCGCCTGAAGCCGCATCGCTATTTCCATCCGTTACTTCTACGGTAAAAGCATAGCTGCCGCTTTCCGTTGCGGTTCCTGAAATAATCCCGTCAGTAGCTAAGGTAAGACCTGCGGGTAAAGAGCCGCTGGAGAGAGACCATGTGTAAGGGGATGTGCCACCAACCGCATCTATCCTATTGACATAGGATGCGTTTACAACTCCCCGCATCATGGTTTTAGTAGCAATCATCAAATCGGGATCAGAAGGCACTTTGATAAACTTAATCCATGTTGATTGACCCGAAACAAGTTTCAGCTGATCATAAACGACACAGGCATAGGTTGGAGGACAAATCTGAGGAGCGGCCATACGGTTAACCCTGACGGTTTCCGTTGCCAACTCAACTCCCACTCCCCAGGAACCATCGGACCATTTGCGGTACATGATCTTATAGGTGGAGTCCACGCTCTTCTCAACATAAAAAAGAAAGACATGGTTACCGCTGGATGTGATGATTGCGTCTATAATCACACTGTCTGTGACAAGCGTATCGGTACTCCAGACACCATCATTATAGTGAGTCGCGACAAGATTTGTTCTTCTTTCAGCTCCAACATTGTCATATCTGCCGCCCTTAGCAAGAAACAGATGATCACCCTCTATTACCGTGGTTGTTATATAGTTATATAACGGATCGTACTCACTATGCCATCCCCATATAGGAACACTTCGTTCGCTACTCCAGTTCGTACCATCATGAACTTTCCATTTGTCTCCTTTTTCGGAAAAAGCAGCGACACTATCTCCGTAGGGAACAAGGACCGCTCCGGAAACCAATGTTCCGGGGAAATTAACAACAGAATCAGGAACAGGGTCTACGCCCGGATTGTACCATGGGCGGGGAACTGAAGAGGAAGCATCTTTGCACGGCATCCAGGTGAAACCATTATCGTCCGAATATTTTGCAATCATCCCGTGTCCATCGTGCCCGTCCCTTACCGTTGCCCATATCCTTCCGCTTGGTATTTTTACGGCAAGCGATAATCCAGGACAGGTTTCTATCTGATCAACAATTGAGATTCTATCCTCTTCCCAACTGTCCCCCGTAAAAACCATCTTACGGAAAAACATGTCAATGGCACCATGGTAAGAAGAACAGTTTTGTGTGGCAAGAAGATAAAACTCGCCGGTTTCGGAATTGGCTGACGTGTTGCCGCGCTGATACCAGTTGTTGTAAAAGTAAGGTCTTGCATCCCCGGAATCGAGTCCGCCCCAAGTCTGACCGCCATCCCATGTTGCCATCATATTGATGCCAAAATAAGAAGTTGCCGGACCATCGTTTACAACCAGCGCTCCTGGAGGAGGGGTACTTCCTGTCCCAAATGAAATCAATATTCGATCGTTGTCATAAGCAACAACACCTCGCCTGGTGTTCTGATAATAAGTGCCCCCGGAACCGCCAAGATGACCGATTGCACAGGAGTATCCACCTGTTCCGGTAAAGACCGTTACCGGTCCTACCTGAGAGGTAATAGGGGTCAATGTCTTAATCATCTTAGCCGCATTACGGTTCGTTGCCATGTTTTTAGTCACATATCGTGAAAATGGACGATGGTTCTCCCTGACATCAAGAACAGGATAGCTTCCTGTTCCGCTTTCAACTAACCTGATATTCATGATGGCAAGTGTTCCTGTTCCGGAATAACCTGCATACCTAAGGAAAAAACCTTGCATCTTTGTCTGATCCAGCTCTGCTTCAGTACAAATATCGGTTAAAGGAAAGCTGCATGTGACGGTATCACCCGGCAGAATCTCCCATGTGTAAACCGGAGAAAAGGTTCCTCTCTGGAGATATCCTTGAGGTCCAGCGCCATCTTTTACCAACATTCCCAGAATCATCGGATTGGTTGTCGCGTAGGCGTCGAAACGGATGTAGTTGTAGGTCGACCAATCCCGTCTGCTACTACTTACATGGTGGTAATACTGATCATCAATAATCGGCATATATCTCTGATAGAACCATTGTTCTACATTATGATAGTCATTATTGGGAGGATTGGCCATCAGCATACTACTCCATCCGGCCGCTCCTCCAGTCGCATAACCACTGATAGTCGTTTCATTTACAAACTGAATGGGGTAATAGGCGTGGTGCGCTTCTCCGTGTGTCTTATTCAACAGGCTGACAAGAGAATCCGTACTATACAGTACAAGAATATTTTGCTCTTCCGCTTGCAGATAGCTGAAAAGTCCTACGAGCATTAAAATCCCGGCAAGCACAGTTTGCGGCTTTTTCATTTGAACACCTCCGAAATAAAGTTGAGCCTTATTTTAATACTACTATTTTCCGAACAAGTTCTGCACCTATGCCGCTCATCTTAACAAATAATATGCCGCTGGAAACGGGTTTATTATTGATATTAAGAGACATATTGTGTGCGCCTGCTCTTATTGACTTATCTAACAGGACATGGAGACAGGCTCCCGTTATATCATATAGGCCAATCTTGACATGCGAATTCTTGGGAAGGTAAAAAGCAATCGTCGCTTTCGGATTGAATGGATTAGGGAAAATGGTTAATGAAATCGGTCTATTGTTCACCCTTTTATTTTCTATTGCAACCGTTCCTGGTATTCCAACAGCCAGATTAGACATGGCACTCATGTTATTCATAGAATCGAAAGAAAAAAGTGCGGCATACAACGGTCCGGCGCTGAGGGAATCATCATGAAAGACAATGGTTGTCTGGCTGTTCGGACTTCCCGATACTCGTTCTCCGGTTGCTCGCGCTATCCACCAATTACAGGAATCTGTACTTAGGGTGGTATTCTCACTGATTGGTTTGTTTTTCCATACAATATGGTAGCGTCGGAGATCAACGGCGGATGGAGATGTAAAGATAAGTCTGATATTTCTTGTGCTGAGGTCGTATTCGGCCTGAAGATTAGAGACGGGCAGCGCAGGGACAGAGTCTGTTCTTATGGCATTTTTAACATAATTATAGTAGCGACCTTCGTATCGCCCGTTCCATAAAGAAAAGTCACCGTAAGGTCTCTCCCCGCCGTTGATTCCGGTGTTTTTGTAGGTTTCAAGATGGGTCCAGTATTTCTTTTTCCCGGTATTCCAATAGTACCATGAAACCGGATCGACAAGCGTAAGGGATGTACCATTGGAAACGGCAGGGGCGGTACTCGTCCGGACACGATAAAAATAGGGGAAATTGCCGTAGTTATAATTCCATTCTATCTGGCAAGAAAGGAAATTGAATGCTTCCGCGTAACTCCGGGGGTCCACTTCCTCTATTTCATACATATAGTCAATTAACGTCCTCGTTAAAAAACCGGTCTGAAAACCGGGGTCGATAAATTCACCATAAACCGAATCCTGCCTTGGAATAATCTGCTTACGCAAATAGTCCCCCCAGAGTCGTATCATTGCGGTATCTCCCGTTACTCTGTAAGCTTGAAGGGCATGCGACATTGAATGTGCAACAGCCCGACTGCTTACCTGAGTGTAGTACTCGATATGATTCAATCTGCTTCTTCTGAACTGAGCGATAAATTTGTACCAGTCTTTTACCCATGGATTCCCGTTAATGTAGTAACCTTCCTCGATGTGCCTGAACCAGGCGTGTTCGTCGTCACGGGCATCCCAGGAGCCTTGCGCATAACTATGATTTGAGCCTGATAAGGCCAAGGTATCATAGAAGGGGCCAAAATATCCATCAAACTTTCGCCATGACCATTCACCTGCCGGCAAGTCGGTCAATCGTAAGAAGTCATTGTCCTGTGCAAAATCAAACCCGGTCATCCATTGCGGACGAACATTCATTTCACCGATAAGCACTTCATCACATTGGAAGTAATCTCTTGGTTGTCCTGAAACCATGAAATAGGCATTACAATATGGCCATCCCCCCACACCAGAAGCGTCTTTACGGCTTGCATCCCCCAGAAAGTTCGTCCAGTTAAAGCTGTAATAATAGGAACTTTGACTGGTGTCCGCACTATAAGGGGTTCTGCTGTACCCATAGTATGGTTTACGATAATCTCCCGTAAAAACGGTATCTCTTCCTGAAAAAAAGCCGGACAAGTCCAGCGAGACGGGACAATGTCGGTACCACGCCGTATCCACGGAAACAACAGGATAATACTGAAATGTCCTCGCAAGATTGATTAATTCTGAATTGCCAACAGAAGCTTCATGAAAGTAAAGCAATATTTCCTTGTAAACATGCTGCATATCCTCCAACCAATAAAGCCCCAGAGGGGAAATCTGCCCATGATACCACTGTGCGCTCCATTCCGGAAAAAGCTGGACGGATAACTTATTACTTCCATCCATACACAGACCGTTGGGCCACATCTGCCAGAAATTCCGAACCGCAGCCATTATACCAACGGTTCCATTACTGACATCAATGAAACCGTCCGGTTTGCTGCCACTGAAAAGTTCGCTCCCGCTGTTTAAATCCTTTATTCCAAATTGGTCGTGAATTTCCTGGCCAATAAAAAGTCCCGTACCTGTTGAACGGGAATAAACCGTGTTGTCTCCCTTGCCAAAACGGGTCGTTGTGCTGGAAAGGTTTAGATTAAAATCAATATTCATGGATTCAAAGTAGAGCGGCCAAGCATAATAAGGTCTTGTACCATCACTTGGGATTTTTGAAGAGTTCTGAAGCTGGTAATCAATTTTAATATACGGTTTACCGGCATAAGCGTAAATACGAACAGCATAACCATGCAAATGATTTGTTGTATTATGATACTTTGCCGCCGCTTCCACACGAATTACAACCCGCATCGGCCCCGACTCCTCAATGGCGACGGAAACATCGTTGCGGTTAGCATCATATTGCACATCTCCAGGCAAACGGCCTGTGAATACGCCGCCATGTCGAATACCATTTTCTACGATTATCTCACCATCAGAAAATGTATTATCATCATTAAGATCCAGCCATGCTTCATCAATAATATTGAAAGAATCGCTTCGTACGGTAAACTTAAGAGGACCGGTAATAACCGTTATGAGGCTACCGTCTGTGGAAACGGTAACCTGTCCATTCACGGGTACAGCTGCTCTGTCATCTTTGAGACGGTATGTGGATATCCCCGTGCCATTCGATGTAAAAGCGCCAACAACCGGCTGGAATTGCACCAACATATGTCGAAGACTGTTATCCTGATTCCACCATCTGTTAATAGTTGAAAACTGAGCGGGCACTTCAGTTCCAGATGCATCGGTTACACGGAAATGAGCCGTGTCCTGATATTCCCCTTTTGGCAAGGGTATGACAACAGATACGGGAAAACCATTACACGCCACACCGGCACACTCCTTGACAGCGAGAGTCAAATCAAGCGCATGTACACCATGAAGAACAATAAACGCAACAGCAAAAATGGCATTTCTGTAACCAGTCACCGCCATTGGCGCCTCCTTATTTTAACAGTGTAGCCCGTTTTATCATCTCCTGATTACCCACCTTAAGCTTAATCATGTAAATTCCGCTTCCCATCAGCCGGCTCACCTGATCGCAGCCGTTCCAGAAGACGGTATGCTCTCCGGGCTGCTCCGTTTTGTTCAGCCATTGGCGCACCAAACGTCCATTAATGTCATATATCTTTATCGAAACTGTTTGTACTGTCGACAAGCCATATTTCACGGTCGTTGAAGGGTTGAACGGGTTGGGCAGAACGCCCAGCAGGCTGAAGAGAGAGGTCTTCTTTCCGCTCTTTTCATTTCCGGTAAACAGATAGAGTCCTTGTTCCACCCGATTACCACGGCCATCGTCCACAATAAGTTTGGCAGGACGAGGCGTCTGATCCTCAAAGGCGCAAATAATCCTGCTGCCTTCCGCTCTAATCGTATCGCCTCCTCCCATATCTATTTGCCAGAAATAACGTAGGAAATCGCTCTCTGCATCATTCGTGGCACTGGCGTCAAGAAATACCACGCTTCCGACGAGACTATCTTTAACATTAATGACAGGTACCTGATTATGCGTTACGGTCTTCAAGGCATCCTTGGGATTTGAAAAAGCATAAACCTCAACACCATCATTGTCGCCATCATCATCCGAATCTTCATCATTCGGATTGGTGGTTAACAAACAAGCTTCCTGACCGTCCCACAGACCGTCACCATCCGAGTCAGGATTATCCGGATTTGTTCCGTAAACCATTTCCGAGCTGTTGTCAAGACCGTCATAATCAGGGTCAAGAGCCGCTTCTTCGGCATCGATAGGAATACGGGCAAGTTTAATATTGTAACAACCGCTTGCACTGCCGTACTCACGCCATTCCACAGGAACATGAGAAGGAGGTGATACTTGAGAAAGTCGCAAATCGAGAATCGTTGTATCATTATCCACAAGAACAATGGAAGCCGTCCATCTGTTTTCGTGAATGAAGTACTTTCTGCACATAATCTTGTTACTGTCAACCCAAACATACCATATCCTTTCGCCAACAAGCGTAACAAGCTGTTGCGCGGTATTTGACCCTGTAATATTGTTGATGAGCGTGTCTTTTGCCGGATGTTTCATGAAGATTGCGCCGGTCTTTTTCACTGAGGCGAAAATAAGGCTGTCCTGATAGGTGACGGCCGACGTGATGGGATTGTCATAGTCGAAGTTCGAAGCGACTCTTGTCCACGCACCCCATCCGTTCTTATCGCCAAGACTAAAATACATGGCACCTGAATTTTGTGCAAAAACAATCGCTTTGCCCTGATAATTGGTCATATAGTCCGGAGAATAACCTGCCATGGGCTCTATCTGACCTTCACGCCACATCGCATGTTTCTTTCCTTCCGGGAACTGCCAGCGAATTCCGCCGTCATCGGAATAACTTGCAAAATTGGCGTATGTTGAAACCGTGGGATTCATATGGTTGCCGAGAATCACGGACCACAATTGACCTGACGGCAATACCGTCATCCGTAAACCGCCCATGCAACCTGTCGCCATGTCCGAAGCGATGATACAGTCGGGATATTGAACGGCTGTGGCGTGCGTCTGATGCGGATAGACTTCCCATCGTTCCGTTCCGGGTTGAAGTCTGAAGAAAGTAACATACGAGCCGAATCCGCTGCCGGGGGCATAATCCTGACACCAGCGCATCATTCCAAAGTAGCCAAAACCCCTCAGCATGTTATCGGAAAAGCCCCAGTGAACAAACGTTCCACGCATGGTGATTGTAGCGTAAACGCAGAACTGAAGAGGATAGGAAGCTGCCGTTGCATCAGATTGCCATGTTTCACCACCGTCTACGCTGCCAATCCAACCTCTACCCCGATAATGCTGCTGATAGCTACTGGAGACAACAGGGGGGGGGCAAGCGTCACCGTAAGAATTCGCCCAATACTGATAATTTCGCATCTCATCTATGGCAGCATATCGATTGTTATCCATTGTAACGATACCATGTCGCATATTTCTCAAACGATCAACTTCTCCCATGCCGCCACCATACGCTGTCACGAGAATGGGAGTTTCCGGTGCAATTGCTCCAGTGGTTCTTGAAGGAACGATAACCGCCGGGGGAGATGCCATAGGCGATTTGTATTGCGTTGTCAATAACCACGGCTCAAGAACGGGTTTGTCCGGATGAATGACAGTATATGTCGGGTTAATATCACTCGTTACGAGCCGGATATTATCAATGTACATGTTAGTCGCATCGGTGACATTGCGGAGTTGAATGGTAAAATTCTTGATGTCGGTCATATCCTCACCATTAAGCCAGGCCATTTTTTTAATTGGAACACAAACGGTATAATATTGTCCGGCTTCAATTTCGTACTGACAGCGGTTGGAAGGACGATATTTGCCTTCAAAGCGAACCCATAACCATATTTTGGCATCCGTGCTTTTAACATCGAAATAGATATAGTCATAGGAAGACCAATCCTGTATTGCTGCAGGTAATCTATCTATCAGCCTGAAAAGCGCAAAAATTGTGCAATACCTGTTCACACTATAGTCTATAGGTCCATCGAAATCCTCACAAACATCATTGCTATCCAGATATTTACCGCTTGAAAGATTGGACCAGTTCTGAAACCAATCGGCATGACTCCTGATTAGGACATTGGTCGGGGCCCCACTACTATATATCGGGTGAAAAAGAGTCCACTCACCTTCCGTGGCATTTGCAGGGCTCTTTCGAGCCTGAAATGAGACAATGGCACCCATAACACCACTATTACACCTATAAACCTTCTCGCTGTCATTGTTAATCAAAGTGGTTGAGATATAAAAGGTTGTGTTAGACGCCTCCATCCAAGAGGTCATTTCGGTCTCCTCAAAACCACAGAGTAATTGCTCTCCGGCAAATAAAGAGATCGTAAATACAATTATTATAAGCATAAAGATTGTTTTTGGCATCATTATCCCCTCTTTTATTTGAAATATACTCAGAATCGAGATTAGGCTGTTTAAAAGTAATATATATTCTTCAAGACTTTATCCATACGGCTAATTCTATACTAAACCTTATTGAATTGCATCCTTATTCGACTTATTTTATACTTACAATATAAAAGGTGCCGAAAAAGGCTTAAAAATGCGTATTTTCACCATCCTCATCATTTCGACTCTTTCGTACGGAAAAATCCTTTTTCAAGAAAACTTTGAAGGTCCATTGTATCATTATACCGACTTGGGAGCTAATATTGTTGACACGATTAAAGCGGACAACTCAAAAGCTGCGGTTATCGATCATCTAAAAAAAGCGGGGATGATTGATTTTCAAATGCCTTTTAAACTCCCCTATTATTTGGCCTTTGATTTCATGATTGTCGGGCCTTCTGATGCTTCAAAGAAAGCAAATCGGAAATCACCCCGATCTTCAATGATTTTCGCGAAACATATCATCGACAGAATAGAAGCCGATTCGATAAAGGAGTTGTCTGAAAACAAATGTTTCCTTTCTTTTGGAGGAGAGGGAGAAAACCCCTTTTTGTATATCGTACGCATGCGTGATACATTGGCGGCTTTTCCTGTTGCAAAAAATCGGTTTCATACTTTTTGTATTCATGTCCAAAAGGACTCGGGCGCGACCGGCAGCATCCACCATTTTCTTATGAACGGTGAGCTGATCGGAAAAAGATTTTCGCGTTTCATAGGTGATAGCACATGCCGAATAATCGTGCAATTAGGCAACACGGAGGAAATTAAAGCAACCCAGCATCTTCCGGATAACATCAGGCTTGTTATCGACAATGTTATTCTGTCGGACAGCATGGATACCCTCTCTCTATTACCACCGGAAATGAAATTTTATTCGCCCGGTCCGGGTAAAATGGCGATGTCGCTGTTCACAAATGCCGCCGATTCGGTAATCCTCTTCCTTGTGGCTGATAATCCTGATTTTATCTTCCCCATTCTATACAGAAGCATACCGGTAATAAAATGCAGCCCCTTTATTCCTTATTACACTTTTCCTCAGGGCACTTATTATTCAAAATCCGCCGTTACCCGAAAGAACGGATTGACTACGAACTACACACCTGTTATGAAACTGGGCCTGCCGGACGACAAAACACTTGAAACGCATCCCAACATCATGGACGTAGAAATTTACAATAAAAAAAATAGGGAAACCTCTCTGCTCGTTCCGGAAGAATGGTACACAATCAAAGTCCGTCTAAATAGGATGGATTTCAACGGTTACATCTTATTACGCCTGCATTCCAGAAGCAATGCGCTGGGAGACATTCATGACCGCGGCGGGGAATTCGACAGAAAGTCGAATTATATTTTTAATTTCTCCAAAGGTCTGATCAACAGCTTCTTCGTTAAGGAGGAACGATATCCTAGACAGGCTAAGAGCATTACACCGGGCACGCAATTTCTATATATAGACGATATCGACAGCGTGTTTAAGATTGATACGCTGAAAAAAACGGCTCAGGTGCGCTTCAAACTCTTTAAGGAAACCGTCCCCGGAAACTGGGAGGTTTCCGGCTATGTAGAAACAAGGGACTCGCTTTTTTCCTACCCATTTAAAAAAAGGTATAGAGTCATATCGGAAATGCAACTGAGCAAACTACAACAAAAGGAGTTCAGAAATAAAATCGGGAAAGCAACGGTTTTAATCCTATTTTTCCTGGGTAGCTTGGCATCCATCCTATTCATGCGCCATAAAAAAACCGGCCAAAGAGAGAAAATGTTGGGCCTGCTTGAAACAGCAAGGGGAAAACAGACTTACCTTCTGGACGATGGATATAAACACCGTCATATCATAACAAAAGTCCAATTCTACATTTATGAAAATTATACGGGTCATATTTCAATCGCTGATATTACACATCATTTGAATTTATCACAGGCATGGATATTGAAAATATTCAAGGAAGCAACCGGTTTGACCATCATACAGTTCATTAACCGGTTGCGGATGGAAGATGCCGCTGAAAAATTAAAAGGAGCATCCCTGAACATTACCGACATTGCCATGTCGGTGGGATTCTCAAGCATCGACCATTTTACGCGGGTGTTCAAGTCCTTTGCAGGAATGAATCCCACTTGTTTCAGAAAGAAATATCAATAGTCCAGTTTTATGATAACCGGAAAATGATCCGAAATGAAATCTACAATTCCATCCTGCGGCCGCGACGCAAAGATGCATTTATCATCCAAGGCTTTATTGACTAATATAAAGTCAACGCGATGGTCTGCATTGGGTTTTCCTTCATCATTTCAGAATAGGGATGACCCCATTGTTCATTTATCCATTCTGCACCTTACCTATTGCACCACCTTATCAACCAGGCCGTACTCCACCGCTTCCTTGGCGGACATGAATTTGTCCCGATCCGTATCCTGATCAATCTGCTCCATGCTCTTACCGCTGTGCTTGACAAGTATTTCATTCAGTCGGCTGCGGATGCGAAGCATCTCCTCGGCCTGAATCTGAAGGTCCGTGGCCGGCGCATAGATGGCGCTGGAAATAAGCGGTTGGTGAATCATGACACGCGCACTCGGCCAAATGAGGCGTTTGCCCTTTGTACCCGCAGTCAAGAGAACCGCACCCATGCTGGCCGCCTGCCCCATGCAAATCGTGGACACATCATTCCTGGCCGCCTGCATGGCATCATAAATGGCCAATCCGGACGAGATGACTCCGCCCGGACTGTTGATAAAGAGCTTGATATCCCCTTTGCCGGATTCATCGAGATAGAGGATGCGTTTAACGATTTTCTCTGCGGATTCGTCATCCACGCCGCCCCAGAGATAGATTTCCCGGCGTTCGAGCGCTTTTTCCTCCAGCATGTTCTCCACACTGGTCTTCTTGTCTTTTTCTTTTTCATCGCAGGCCATGAGGGTCTCCTTAATTACTGTATCTTTTCAACTTTGGCACCGTTCTTAGAATCAATAACACGATAGCCCTTTTGGGCGAGTTCATCACGAATATCATCCGACCGTTTGAAGTCCCGCGCCTGGCGCGCGGATTCCCGTTCAGAGAGAAGCCGCCGGATGTCTTCCGGAACATCGATAAACGACCCCTGTATACCGGCCAAACCCAATCCGAGCACCTGGTCGAATTCCGCGACTAATGCAATCTTGGCCTGGTTCGATAAAGCCGGGGCTCGAAGCATCTCCCAAAGAACCGCAAGGGCGCGCGGCATATTCAAATCATCGTTGATGTCGGCCAGGAAACTTTCTCGAAACAGGGCGCCATCCTCATTGCCGGAAATCACGTCCTTATGGTTATGGAGTTCCGTTAGTTTGGAAATCAAACTCTCGTATCCTTTGGCCGCATTCTCAATGATTTCCCAGGAAAAGGTGAGCGGCGCCCGATAATGGGCGGAGAGACAAAAGAAGCGGTAGGCCATGGGTGAAATCCCTTTGTCCATAAGCGTCTTCAGGATAATAAAATGACCTCCGGATTTGGCCATTTTCTCTTTTTCCAGAACCAGAAACTCACCATGCATCCAGTACCGGGAAAAAGGCTTTCCAGTGGCTGCTTCCGACTGGGCAATCTCATTTGTGTGGTGAACCGGGATATGATCAATGCCGCCGCAATGAATATCGAGCGTTTCTCCCAGATATTTCATGGCCATGGCGGAACATTCTATGTGCCAACCCGGGAAACCCTTTCCCCAGGGACTCTCCCATTCCATCTGCCGTTTTTGCTCCTTGGGAGAAA
>MGVN01000144.1:19470-28431 GCA_001800515.1 Elusimicrobia bacterium RIFOXYB2_FULL_49_7
GCGAGCACCAGCCATCAGCGCCTCTGGGTTCAAGCGGGCGAAACGGGTATAGGCTGGAAACTTCGAGGTATCAAAATACCCCCCGTCTTCGATGAGATAGGTAAACCCTTTTTCCTCGAGCCGGCGGATCAGTTCAATCTGTTCGGGGATGGTATCCGTTGCCCGGCAAAACACATCTGCGGGCAGCAAATTCAGGGCCTTAAAATCGGCCAGGACCGCGTCGGTATAAAACCGGGCCACATCCCAAACGCTTTTGTTTTCCCGCGCCGCCCCTTTTTCCATCTTGTCGTCACCCGTATCGCCATCCGAAACCAAATGACCCACATCCGTGATATTCATGACATGGCGCACCTTGAATCCATTATAGAGCAACACGCGTTTCAGGATATCTTCAAAAAGAAAACTGCGCAGATTACCGATATGGGCATAATTATAGACGGTCGGGCCGCAGGTGTAAAGTTTAACCACCTCTTCCTGGGGAGTGAAGATTTCCTTTTCACGGGTCGCGGTATTGAACAGTGTCACAGACATAGTGTTCCAGGTTTAGCGGGCAATCAGGCTTTTGCCGGTCATCTCAGCCGGGGGTGTCAGGCCCATCAGCTCAAGCAAGGTGGGCGCAATATCGCATAAGGCACCGCCGGAACGCAAACGTACATCCCCCGCTCCCAACAGGAGCAGGGGAACATCATTCAGGGTGTGCGCAGTCATGGGTGAACCGTCATCAAGCATCATCTGCTCCGCGTTACCATGATCGGCTGTAATGATAACGGCACCGCCTTTCTTGAGCACCGCATCCGCCACATCGGCGGTACAAGCGTCCACCGTCTCCACGGCCGTGACAACCTTATCAAAAACACCGGTATGGCCCACCATATCGCAATTGGCATAATTCATCATAATGATGTCGTATTGATCCTCCGCAATAGCGGAAAGGACTTTATCGCGAACCTTCCAGGCACTCATCTCGGGCTGCAGGTCATAGGTGGCGACTTTGGGACTGTCGACTAAAATGCGATCCTCAAGAGGATAAGGCTCTTCCCGTTGACCGTTGAAGAAAAAGGTGACATGCGCATATTTTTCGGTCTCAGCACAGCGCAATTGACGTTTTTCGTTATGAGACAGGAATTCGCCCAGAATATTGGCATTGGTCAGCGGCGTAAACGCAACATGAAAGGGGCCATTGGGATAATAATCCGTAAAAGCGACGAAATGGATATCCTTTTTTTCCCGTTTGAAATGGGTAAAGGTTTCATCGAGAAAGGCATGGGTCAGTTGGCGGGCCCGGTCCAGTCGGTAGTTGAAAAAGATGACCGCATCGCCATCCTGAATGCCCTGAAAGTCCCCAATCAATCTAGGTTTGATGAATTCATCATTTTCACCCTTGGCATAGGCGCACTCAACCGCCTCCTGCCAATTCTTGACATGTTTGCCTTCGCCTTTCACCAGGGCGTTGTAGGCTAATTCCACCCGTTCCCAACGATTGTCGCGATCCATGGCATAATAACGTCCGATGACCGACGCCACTTTACCGACACCCTGTTGACGCATCCCCTCCTCCAAGGCTGCCATATAAACAGCCGCTGACTTGGGAGGCGTATCGCGCCCATCGGTAAAGGCGTGTACCAGCACACGATCGAAACCCTCCCGTTTACAAAGCTCCAGCAGAGCCACCCCTTGTGACGTAACGGCATGAACCCCCTGGTCCTGAATCAGGCCCAAGAGATGGAGGGTGGAACCCCGGTTTTTGCAATGATTCACAGCCTCTACAAAAGCGGGATTTTTAAAGAAATCTCCGTCACGAATGGATTTATTGATGCGTGTCATGCTCTGGTAGACGACCCGTCCGGCGCCGATGTTGAGGTGACCCACTTCGCTGTTACCCTGGTTGCCGGGTTCCAACCCGACATATTCCCCGTGTGCGCGGATCAAGGTATGAGGGTAACGGGCTTGAAAGGCATCGGTACGGGGGGTCTTGGACTTGGAAATGGCGTTTCGTTCCGAGGCCGGGGCTTCCCCCCAACCGTCACGAATAATCAGGCATATAGGCCGTTGGCTCATAAACACTCCTCAGGCAAAAAGGATCGAATCAGATTAAAAAAGATAATTGGATGCGTCGATTAATGTCAAACGGGAGCGCGTCTTTTCTGAGTGTCCTGCGTCATGCAGAAACAGGGGATTGCTCAACACGAAAGCGAAGCTCGTCTCTTGTCAAGGCCGTGGCAGCAAAAGCATTTCCCATGACAAGGCATTTCTTGGGGCAAACTTCCACACAAGCGTTACAGAGAATACAGCGGCCGCGGTCAATACCCCATGCTTTGGCCGGCTTGTCCACCGTAATGGCTCCGGTGGGACATTTCTTCCGACAAATCCCGCAAAAGATGCAAAGGGAGATGTCGATACCGATACTGCCGCGCGTCCGGGGAAACATCTTCTTTTTCTCGGACGGATACCGGACGGTTTTCGCTTTGCGGAACAGGTGCTTTAACAAAATACCGCTCATCTTGAAAGAAGCCATATCACCTCTCCGTACAGCTGATACAAGGATCGACCGTGAGAACCAATACCGGCACATCGGCAAGTTCACAACCGGGCAGACATTTCAGAAGGGCCGGAATATTGGCAAAGGTCGGTGTTCGCACCCGCAAACGCTCCAGGAATTTTGTACCGTTCGCCTTGGCGTAGTAAATCACTTCACCGCGGGGCTGTTCGGTGCGCACAAAACACTCACCCGTCGGAAAACCGCGAAGCTTGACGTCAATCGGGCCCTCTTCTATCTTATCCACCGCTTGGGCAATCAGGGAAATGGACTGATACAATTCCCCGATACGGACCGCACAACGGGCATACGCGTCGCCATCCGGATGAACGACCGGTGCAAAATCCAGCTCCCCGTAGACGCAATAACCGGTCTGTCGCAGATCCTGGGCAAAGTTGCTTGCCCGCAGCATGGGTCCTACGGCGCCAAGTCGGTAGGCTTCCTCTTTCGAGAGGACCCCCACACCGCAGAGACGATGCCGTACAGAGGAATCCTTCAGAAAGACGTCGCCGACGGCTCGCATCTCCTTTTCATATTCCTTCAAGTCCCGTACGATTCGCTTCAAGGTATCATTGTCGATATCGTAACGGACGCCACCCACCTTGCAGGAGCTGAAAATGACCCGTCCCCCTGTGGTTTCTTCGATGATATTCAAAATTTTTTCGCGGATGCGCCAACTGTGCATGAAAAGCGACTCGAATCCGAAGGCATCGGCCATGAGACCCATCCATAAAAGATGACTCTGAAGCCGGGCGATTTCGGACCAGATGACGCGCAGAAACTGCGCCCGTCTCGGCGCCTCGATATTCATGAGTTTCTCCGCCGCCAGGGAATACGTAAGACCATGAATAAAAGCACAGATGCCGCAGATACGTTCCGCGACATAGACGAACTCCTGGTAATCTTTTTTCTCCACCAGCTTTTCAAGTCCACGGTGGATGAAGCCGATGCGAGGTATGGCTTCAATGACTTTTTCATCCTCCAAAACCAAATCCAAATGAATCGGTTCGGGTAGAACGGGATGCTGGGGGCCGAAAGGGATGATGGTGCGCATACCCATAATTAAACATCCTTCTTTTCTTCCGGAGGCTTGGCAAATGGTGCCGGGTGCGCTTTCCGGTAGAAATCACCCTTGTAATCAATCGCCATCCCATCAACCGGGATACCGAACAGATCGTGAATCTCATTCTCATAATGAAAGGCCGGGAAACAAACCCGGCTGACACTGGGCAGCGTTTCCTGCAGACTCTTCAGCGTCACCCGCAAGGTACGAAGGGTCAGCGCCTTATCGAAAGAATAGTTGATCTCTGCACCATCGGCCGTGCGGGTGCAGCCGATTTGGGCCAAACGCCAACCGTCCCGATAGAGCGCCTCCACGCGGGTGACGATATCGGAGACCGTCGCAGGTTCAATGGTCGATTCGGATATCACCGTGTTTGACTCCTTATTTTTTGCATGAACAACCGGTCCCGGCCGTCGGGCAGCCGAACCGTCTTGTAAATGCCATACCCTTTTCGGGTTAGAAAAAAAAGGTTTCGTTTGCTCTTATGATGCGTGAAAACCTCATAGCGTTCGGCATCCGGATAGACGCTTTCCGCAGCCCCCATGAGCCGGCTGCCGATACCGACATTCTGAAACAGGGGATGAATGACCAAACGGTTGATGTAACCGCAATGATTATCCCGGAATGTTCGGATGGATCCCACCAGCTGGCCGCCCATCACGGCCTTGAGAAAAATCATATCCAAAAAGTCGATTTTAAGTTCATCCAGGGTCTGAGTAAGCGGCGCCAGATGGAAATCACCGTAGATTTCCGCTTCGCTTCGATACGCCATTTTCTGGAGCTCAAGAATGGCCTGTAAATCCTCGGGTAAGGTTCGCTCAATGATAAGACTTTCAAGACCGGCCATCATGGACCGACGCGTGCGTTGTTTTTCTTCGAGCACGCCAACCGCGGCAATGATGCCGTCGATGATGGATTCGGGACGGGCCGCACAACCCGGCACCACCACATCGACCGGAATGATCTTGTCCACCCCGCCGGAAACGTTATAGCATTCTGCAAAGATTCCCCCTGACAGCGCGCAAACGCCGACGGCCACGACCGCCTTGGGATCCGGCATCTGGTGATAAATGTTTTGAATAACTTCCTTGTTCTGCTCATTGACCGAACCGGTCACTAAAAAGATGTCCGCATGTTTTGGGTTGCCGGTATTGATAACGCCCAACCGTTCGGCATCAAACCCGGGCGTCAGGCAGGCCAAGATTTCAATATCGCAACCATTGCAGCTGGAGGCATCGTAGTGGATGACCCAAGGAGAACGGCTCAGAGAAGTGGCCATGGCATCTTCTTCCTAAAAAAAATAATACAAAACCAAGATATTGCTCACGCCAAGGACAATCGCCATCATCCAGGTACTTTTCAGGGCAAGCTGCCATTTGAAACGGGCAAACGCATTGTCCGCCAATATCAGAAAAAAAAGAGTCAGCCCCACCGCCACAACGGCCATGATCGGCTTAGCTGCAAAAAACAGGTAGAGCAGACCGAGGACAAAGACGGATTCGTACCAATGGCCGACTTCAATCGCGGCGAGTGTCCGGCCGGAAAATTCCGTGGTCATTCCTTTGACGAGCTCCTGATGTCCGTGATGGGAGGTGGAGAGATCAAAGGGTGATTTTCGGAACTTGATTTCCATGACACACAGAAAACCGATGAAAAGCCCCGGCAAAAAAACGATGAGCAGATCCGGATAAGCATTGATGTCCGCCACATTAAAACTTCCGGTGGCACGGTAAAGCCCTACCGCCAAAAGCAAAATGATCGGCTCATAAGCCATGGACAGAATGAGTTCCCGTTGGGTACCCAAAAAACTGAAGGGAGAGCTCGCCTTGTAGCCGCCCAGGATAAAAAAGACATCCCCCAGGGTAAGGGCAAAAATGACGAGCAGGATATCTCCGCCCGAAAAAAAGAGCACACCCGTGAAAATCATCAGGATCAGATAAAAGACCATATAGAAATTCTGGGACCGTCGCACCACCATGGTTTCCTTGTGCATCAGTTTGAACACATCATAGAAAGGCTGGAACAACGGGGGGCCGACACGTCCCTGCATTCGGGCGGTGACAATCCGATCGACACCCGCCACCAAGCCGCCGCCAACAGGCGCCAAGACCACAAACAGCAAGGCCCCCAGGGCGGCGTTCAGAAAATCCACGGCACCACCAGCAATAAAAGTGTCAGCACGATTCCGGTAATAATACTTTTTGAAAACAGTCGCTTTTCGCCGAAATAATCGATGAGGTAGTAATTATTCATGCCCATACCTCTGACTTGGTTAAAGGAATCACGAAAATGGACGCTATCCTGAATGTTCAGGCCTGACAAATAAGCTTCCACCACCTTGACCCGTTTACCGTACATGAAAAAACTGAGCGGAAAAAGCATGACCACACCGAGCATGATGAGCATGATGATGATATTGCCTTCGCCCAGCGAAAAGATTTCATGGTAATTTTCATACACATAGGGTTCGATCAGCTGGCCGGAAAGGACCGGGAAAAGTCCACAGAGTAAGACCGTCAGAACCGCAAGCATCAAAAGAGGAACCGTTTCGAGCAGAGGCGGTCCGATTTCATCCTCCTGGTAGGCTCTTTCAACCGTGATGATTTTACCAATCCATTTTGCCCAGAAAAAGAGGGTCACGGAACTGCCGAAAATAACCAGAACCGCCAAGAAAGGATTGTAGTCGGCCAGCGCCTTCAGCACCGCCCACTTCGACACCAACATACCAAACGGTGCCAAGAACATACCCGCCATACCCACTTCCATCATAATGGCGATCTTAGGAAGTCTCAGCACCAAACCGGACATATCTTCAATATTTCGACTACCGATACGATGTTCCACCGAACCGACACAGAGAAAAAGGAGACATTTTGAAGCCGCATGAAAAACGATGAGAAGAAGCGCAGCCCAGACTGCTTCATACGTCCCAACGCCCGCGCAAAGCACGATGAGACCGAGATTTGCAATGGTGGAATAGGCCAGAACGCGCTTGGCATCGGATTGCGAGACAGCCATGAAACTGGTCATCAGAAAGGTGAACCCGCCGATAAAGGCCAATACCAATCCCGGAACCGTGCCTTCAAAAATCCCGGCAAAACGGACAATGATATAGACACCGGCCTTCACCATGGTGGAGGAGTGCAGCAATGCGGAGACCGGCGTGGGAGCCACCATGGCGCCCAGAAGCCATGAGGAAAAAGGCAGCTGGGCCGCCTTAGCCAATCCGGCAAAACTGATGAGAACCGCGGGAACCAGGACCATTGCAGGACGCATGTTCAACAGCTTGTCGAGTTCCACGGTTCCGCAAACAAAGTGACTGTATAAAATCCCGGCAACAAATCCGAGTCCGCCGATAAGATTAAGGGTGAGCGCGTTAAAGGCGTTAGCGCGGCATTCATCCGTAGGCTTGTACCCGATAAGCAGAAAAGAACAAAGCGTGGTGATTTCCCAAAAAAAGAAACACCAGAGCAGGTTATTGGAGAAAACCACGCCGAACATGGCCGACAAAAAGAGGAAAAAAATGAAAAAAAAACGATTCCGATGGTCCGGCATCTCGGCATGGCGATGGTAATCTTTCATGTAACCCAACGCGTAGATACAGATGAGTCCGCCGATGACACCGATAACAAGCGCCATTAATATGGAAAAACGATCGATAAACAAATCGCTTTCGATGGTCATGGTGTGGCCGTATCGGAATTCGAAGCCTAACATGATCACGGTCTGAACAAGGACCAGAAAAGCGGCGAGAAAATAGCGGTAACGGAGGCTTTTCCAGATCAGAAAGCCGGCAATGGCCATTTCTGCAACCAACATAAGATTGGAAACAAACTGGTTGCAGTTTTTGGACAACGTAATTTCAAGAGAGCCATGAAGCGATAATAGGGCAATGGATGCGGCGGCCAGGCAAACAGAGGCGAATATAACGATGACCCTGCGGAGATTCTCCTGCCGAATTAGTAACAGTAGGCAAGCCGTCACCAATGGGAAAAGGATTAAAAAACCTGCGATTTCCGTATTCTATCCTTCCAGATGCAAAACCAAACAGCCTGAATAGATATAAATTTTAAGACTACCGGTGCAATAGTTATTATCTTATTCTCAATCGTCTGTCATACCATCAATAAGAGTCTCACGGAGCGACGAACCATTATCGCGTTAGTTGACGATACTTAATGCGATGGGGCCGGTCCGCTTCAGCACCGAGCCGCTTCTTCCGATCTTCTTCATATTCCGTATAATTGCCGTCAAAATAACGAACTTTGCTGTCCCCTTCAAAGGCCAGAATATGGGTGGCAATGCGGTCAAGGAACCAGCGGTCATGACTGATGACCACCGCACAACCCGCAAAGCTTTCCAATGCAGTTTCCAGAGAGCGCATGGTATTGACATCCAGATCATTGGTCGGCTCGTCAAGCAGAAGCACATTGGCCCCGCTTTTCAGCATCATGGCCAGATGGACCCGATTTCGTTCACCGCCGGACAGTTGCCCCACCTTTTTCTGCTGGTCTGACCCGGAGAAATTGAACCGGGCCACATAAGCACGGGAATTGATCTCCTTTTTGCCAAGCAAGATGGTGTCCGCACCGCCGGAAATAGCTTCCCAGATGGTTTTTGCGGGATCCAGAATGGAACGGCTTTGCTCCACATAGGCCAGTTGTACGGTTTCGCCCAATCGGAGCGTGCCGGAATCGGGCTTTTCCTCGCCCGTAATCATTCGAAAAAGCGTCGTCTTGCCCGCACCATTGGGCCCGATAACACCCACAATGGCACCCGGCTCCAGCTTGAATGACATGCCTTCGACCAGCAATTTGTCACCATAGGATTTGAAAACGTCATCGGTTTCGACCACCACATCCCCAAGCCGTTTTGAGGTGGGAATGAATATTTCAAGTTCGTTGTCCGACCGATCGTATTGCTGTTCCGCCAGTTTTTCATAAGCCGAAATACGCGCTTTGGATTTGGCATGGCGTGCTTTGGGCGCCAAACGAATCCATTCCAACTCCCGCTCCAGGGTCTTTTGGCGCTGGGATTCGGACTTCTCCTCTTTACGGAGCCGTTCCTGTTTTTGTTCGAGCCAGGAAGAGTAGTTTCCCTTCCAAGGGATACCATGTCCCCGATCCAATTCCAAAATCCAACCTGCAACATTATCCAGGAAGTAGCGATCATGTGTAACGGCAATCACCGTCCCTTCGTACTTCTTCAGGTGTTGTTCGAGCCAGCCCACCGATTCGGCATCCAGATGGTTGGTCGGCTCATCCAAAAGAAGGATATCGGGCTTGCGAAGTAACAAGCGGCAGAGGGCCACACGGCGGCGTTCGCCACCGGACAGAACCTTGACCAGCGCATCGCCGGGGGG